>JBFFGE010000129.1:0-13357 GCA_041557595.1 Alphaproteobacteria bacterium | reverse complement strand
GGGGCCGTCCCGATCCCGGCGATCACCATGCTGACCGCGAAGGAGATGGCCTACCGGGTCGCCCATTCGGGCGCCGCGGCGGTCGTCACCACGCGCGAAAACATCGGCAAGTTCGACCCGGCGGCGCCGGTGCGACTGCGGCTGAGCGTCGGTGGCGCTGTCGATGGCAGTGGGGATTGGCTGGATTACGAAACGGCGATGGCCGCGCAAAGCGAGGTCTTCGCGCCGGTCCCGACCGGCATCGAGGAGCCGGCCATCATGTATTACACCTCCGGATCGACCGGCGATCCCAAGGGGGTGACGCACGCCGCGCGCGGGCTGTTTACCTGGCGGGTGTCGTCCTGGTACTGGCACGATCTGTCCGAGACGGATGTGATGTGGTGCTCCGCCGACACCGGTTGGAGCAAGGCGGGAACCAGCGTGCTGTTCGGCCCCTGGAGCTGCGGCGCGACAGTGTTGTTCTACGATGGGGATTTCGATCCGCAGGCGCGCTTCCGGCTGCTCGAGAAATACGGCGTGACGGTATTCTGCGCGGCGGCGACCGAACTGCGCCGGCTGATTCTGGAGGACACCTCGGCCTACGATCTGGCGCCGTTGCGGCTCACGGTGTCGGCGGGCGAGGCGGTCAATCCGGAAATCATCGACCGCTGGCGCGCGATCACCGGCGGGCCGCTGCTCGACGGCTACGGCCTGACCGAGGCGCTGATGGTCGCGACCAACTATCCCTGCATGCCGGTCAAGCCGGGATCGATGGGCCGGCCCTTGCCGGGAACGCAAACATTGATCATCGGCGACGACGACCGGCCGCTTCCCGTGGGCGAGACCGGGCGGCTGGTCGTGCGCATGCCGAACCCGCAGGTCATGCTCGGATACTGGCAGGATCCCGCGCGGACGGCGCAGTGTTACGTGACGGTCGACGGGGCTGAGTATTTCATCACCGGCGACGAGGCCTATCAGGATGCGGATGGGTATTTGTTCTATCAGGGCCGCGCCGACGACGTGATCAACGCGTCCGGATATCGCATCGGACCGATGGAGGTCGAGAACGCGCTGATGTCGCATGCGGCCGTGCAGGAATGCGCCGCCGTCGGCAGCCCGCATGCGGAACGCGGCGAGGTAGTGAAGGCGTTCATCATCCTGAACGACGGCTTCGCCGGCGACGCGGCGCTGGTGCAGGCGCTGCAGGATCACGTCAAGCGGGTCACGGCACCCTATAAATATCCGCGCAAGGTCGAGTTCGTCGACGATTTGCCGAAAACCATCACCGGCAAGATTCGCCGCCGCGATCTGCGCGACCGGGAATATGCCGGGGACTCTTAAGGTAGGCTTCCAACTTCTCCTTAAGACGCCCTACAATCCCCGTTCGCGGAATCCGAACACGATCATGGCGACGCCGAGGGCGACCACGCCAGCGGTCAGCATCCAGCCGGAGGCGAACGCGCCGCTGACATCGACCATCCAACCGAAGGTCGGCGGCCCGACGATTGCGCCCATCGACGTGCCGATGCCGGTATAGCCGATGGCCGCGCCGGTCTGGTGCGCCGGCACCGCTTCCACCGCCATGGTCTGCATCAGCGGCGCGTAGGAGGCGATGGTGACGCCGAGCAGCGCGGTGAAGGCGAGTCCGGCAAGCAGCCCCGCCCGCGCGTCCAGCATTCCCAGCCCCGTCAGCAGCAGCGCGGCGGTCGCCCCGAGCGCGACCGTGAGGTTCTTGCGCCGTCCCTTGAACAGGAAATCGCTGACAACGCCCCAGCCCATCCGTGCGGCGACGCTCGTCGCCTGCGCGGTGCCGTAGCACAGCCCGGCCAGTTCCTGGCTCAGCAGCAGCCCTTCGCGCATGAACAGGGTGATGTAGGTGAAGAAATTATACTGGCCGAAATTGTAGAGAAAATTTCCCGCGACGAAACGGTTATAATTGCCGTTCCGCAAGATCTCGGCGAACCCGCCCCGTCGTCTCCGGCCGGTCGTTTGGGGGGCCGGGCTTGGCGGACCGGTGAGCCGCAGGCAGACGAGGCCGCCGAACACGGACGCGCCCGCAACGCCCGCGGTCACGGTCTGCCAGCTTACCACGATCACCAGCGAGCCAGCCATGGCGGCCAGCACGCCGCCGACCGGCACGCCGGTCTGCTTGATCCCCATGGCGGTGGCCCGGCGCTCCGGCGGAAAGGCTTCGAACACGCCCTTGGAGGTCGCCGGGTTGATGATCGAATAGCCCCAGCCCGCGATCAGCATCGCCAGCAGGGCGACGGTCAGGCCGGTCGCTTGCGTCAGGATGATCGCGCTGACCACCAGGATCGCCTGCGCCGCGACCAGGGCCCGGCCGACGCCGATCCTGTCGGTCAGCCGGCCGCCGGGCAGCGCGCCGGTCACCTGGCCGATGCTGTAGGCGGTAACCAGCAGGCCGAACTCGGCGAAGGTCAGGCCGAGATCGGCTTTCATCGCGGGCGCCATCACCAGGATGGTGGTGCTGTGCAACGTGCCCACCACGTGCGAGAAGGTGAGAATGAACAGCCGCACCGTCCACGGATTTTCCGGGCCGCGCGGCGCGCCCGCTTCCGATCCTGTCTCTCGATCGCCTGCCGCGTTGGCGCTGGGGTCAGACAGGTCGCGTGCCTTCGATCATCAGCCGGTGCAGCAACCGCAGCTGCGACATGTCGTAGTCCGTTTCGGCTTCGTGCATCGAACAGCGGTCGTCCCAGATCACCATGTCGCCGATCCGCCATTTGTGGCGGTACTGAAAGCGTTCTTCCGTGGCGTGCGCCATCAGTTCGTCGAGCAACGTGAAGGCGGCTTCCTTCTCCATGCCGACGATTTCCTCGATCCGCACCGGATTGAGGTACAGCGCCTTGCGGCCGTTTTCCGGATGCGTTCGCACCAGCGGCTGTTCGACGGGCGGGCTTTGCTGCGCTTCCGATCCCGTGCGCTTGGGCAGCTTCCGCGGCGTGCGGCTGCTGAGATAGGCGTGCACCGCCTTGAGTCCGTCGATCCGCTTCTTGGTCTCCTCCGGCAGCGCGTCAAAGGCGGCGGCGGTGTTGGTGAATTTGGTGTCGCCGCCCATATCCGGCAGGCTGACCGAATACAGCGCGGTCGCCTTGGGCGGGATTTCCTTGTTGGAATGATCGGTATGCCACGTCGTGCCGCGAATCAGGATCTTGCCGTCGCCGGCGGCGTCCCGGTCCCGGTTCGACACCACGCCGACTTCGGGGCAATCGGGCAAATGGTATTGCGCCAGCAATTGTTTCATCGGCGTGCCGAACAATCGTCCGGCGTCGGCGAATTGCTTCGGCGTCAGCTCCTGGTCGCGAAACACCAGGGCGACATGGTCCGCCAGCGCGCGGTTCAGCTTCTCGCGGGTTTCGGCATCGACCGGCCGGCGCAGATCGAGCCCGCCGATTTCGGCGCCGGCATGTTCGCCGAGCGGGGTGATGGTTACCTGCATGGTCTGCTCCTAGACCACCACTTGTTCAAATTGGCTCAAGTGAAATGGTCTCTTTCATTATTTTACGCAAATAGGCCGTCGCGAACCATTTCGGTTCGCTCGGGATTTGCGCCTAGAACGGTTTGTCGCCGGCCAGAATGATCCGGTACATCAGGCGTTGCTGGTTGAAATCGTAGTCGGTATCCGCCTTGTGCATGCAACACCGGTTGTCCCAGATCACCATGTCGCCAAGCTGCCAGCGGTGGGTGTATGTGAACTCCGGCTTGGTGGCGTGCGCCACCAGGTCGCCGATCAGGCCGGAACAATCCTCCGGCGCCATGCCGAGAAAACGGCGCACCCGAAGCGGGTTGAGATAGATCGCCTTGCGGCCCGATTCCGGATGCGCCCGGGCGAGCGGGTGGGCCACGCCGTCGGTCACGTTTTCGGCTTCCTCGCGCTTGCGTTCGTCCAAATCGGGCGGCACGCGGCTGTCGGTATAGGCATGGACGGCGGACAGGTCGTCCAGCCGCGTCCGCAGGTCCGGCGACAGCGCCTCATAAGCGGCGCCCATATGGGCCCAATGGGTGTTGCCTCCCGTGTCGGGAAGGGCGACCGAATACAGCATCGTCGCCTTGGGCGGTTCGGGCGTGAAGGAATGATCGGTGTGCCAGCTCACGCCGCGCACGTTGATCTTGCCGCTCTTTGTCTTCTCCTGGTTCGAGATGGTGCCGACATCGGGACAGTCGGGGATGTTGAATTGTTCGAGGTGCTGGCGCACCGGCGTACCGAACTGTTTGGCGACGGCGAGGAAGTCCTGCGGCTGCAGCGACTGGCCGCGGACCACCAGGACCGCATGGTCGATGAAGGCCCGGTTCAGCGCGGCGGCCGTGTCGCGATCCAGCGGTTGGGTTAGATCGATGCCGGAGATTTCGGCGCCGATCTTCGGCGCCAGCGGCGTGACGGTAAGTGTCATGGTGTCTATACGGGCCTTTCCCCTTCGATCATCAGGCGATGGAGATAGCGGCGCTCATCGGCCGGATAGTCGCGATTCGCTTGATGCATGGCGCAGCGATTGTCCCAGATGACAAAGTCGCCCTTGCGCCAATTATGGCGGTACTGAAATTTTTCCTGCGTCGTATGCGCGACCAGACCGTCGAGCACCGCGGCGCTGTCTTCGGGATCCATATCGACCACGCGTTCGGCGCGGACCGGATTGTGATAGATCGCCTTGCGCCCGGTGTCCGGATTGGTGCGGACCAGCGGATGCACGGTGTTTCCCGGATAGCGCTCCGCCTCGGCGTCGCTGCGGCCGATCATCGGGCGCGGGCTGCGGCTGCTCTCGTAGACATGCAGCACTTCCAGCTTGTCCAACCGCGCTTTTTCCGCTTCCGGCAGGGATTCGTAAGCCGCCCGCATGTTGCAGAACTGGGTGTCGCCGCCACGGCTCGGGATATCGATGCCATAGAGGATCGTCGCCTTGGGCGGCGTCTCCGCATAGGAATGATCGGAATGCCAGCTCGTGCCCCGCATGTAGAGCGTGCCGTCGGTATTGCGGTCCTCGCTGGAGACGACGTTGATTTCGGGAAATTCCGGCACCGCGAAACTGTCCAGATTCTGCTGCTTGATCGGCCCGAAGATCGCGGCGGACCCGACGAACTGCGCCGGCGTCAGGTCCTGGTCGCGAATCACCAGAACGATGTTGTCGACCCAGGCCCGATAGATCGCCTGACGGGTCTCGGGATCGAGGTCGCCGGCCAGATCGACGCCGGAAAGCTCGGCGCCGATGGTGTCGGTCAGGGGCGTGACGGTGAGCGTCATGGCGTTATCCTGATTCAGGGGGCGATGACGGTAAACTTGGCGTCGCCGTCGGCTTCGATCTGTGCCGGGAGCGCCTCCTCCCAGCTGAGGTAATCCCGCATCGCCTGTTGATTGCCGAGATGCCGGTCGTGCACGAAAAACAGATAGTCGATGCAGTCCGCATCCGGCGGCGTGCCGGGCGATGCCTCGGCCGGCAGGCCCTGCGCGGCCCAGGCTTCGTAGCCGCCGGCCAGAACGCTGACCGGCGCATCCGTGAGCTCCCGCAGATCGATCGCCGCGAGGCGGGCTCGCGTCTCATGCTCCGAATACAGCACCACGCGCTTACCGGCCGGCAGCTTGGCAACCAGCGCATCGAGCCGCGGCCGGATCGCCCAGATGGCGCCCGGAATATGGCGCTCGCGATAATTCATGGAATGATCCACATGCACCGCCACCGCATCGCCGTTCTCCAGCGCCTTGGCCAGATCGGCCGGGGCGATCGCTTCCACCGGATCGTCGTCGATGCCGAGAACGCGGCGCTTCGGCATGCCGGTTTCCGTGGCGTCCGCGCCGATCCCGCCCTGCAGCACCGCGACTTCCCAGCCCATTTGCACCAGCCAATGGGCGGTGGTGATGGCGCGAATCTCGTTATCGTCGGTCAGCACGATGCGGGCGCCGCGAGCGGCGACCCAGACGTCGGTGCCCTGTACCAATTGTCCGCCCGGGGCATGCACCGCGCCGGGCAGGTGTCCTGCCTCGTATTCCTCGCGCCCGCGCACATCGAGCAGATAGAGGTTGCGGCGCTCGTCGGCGCGCCAGGCGTCCAGTGTCGCCCGGTCGATCCGTTTCACACCGTATGTCGCGGCTATTTTCTCCGCGGTCGCCTTCGCGCGCTCCATCCCGTCCTTCGAGACTTCGGGGAAGCGGCGTGTGTTGCCGTGTTCCAGCGTGTGCCCGGCCAGCGTCCAGCCCATCGTGCCTGCGCGCAAGGCCACCACCTTGTTGGGAATGCCCGCATTGATCAGCGTCTGCGCGCCGATAATGCTGCGCGTGCGGCCGGCGCAGTTCACAACCACGGTGGTGTCGGGCGAGGGCGCGATGTCATGGATGCGATAGACCATCTCCGCATTCGGGACGCTGATGCCTCGCGGAATATTCATGCGGTTGAATTCTTCCGGCGTGCGCCCGTCGACGACGACGATGTCGTCATTCGCCTCGATCATGGCGTTCAATTCGTCGGCGCTGATCGACGGCGTGTGCGCGGCATGTTCGACCACTTCGCCGAACGCCTTGCAGGGCACATTGACGCCCTTGAAAATCTCGTATCCGGCCGCTTGCCAGCTATCGACGCCGCCCGACAGGATCGCGACGTCGCTATAGCCGAGCGTCGTCATGCGGGCTGCGGCGCGGTCGGCGACGCCGTCGCCCGCATCGATCAGAACGGTCCGGGTCGTGCGCCGCGGCAGCAGCGCATCCAGCCGCGCTTCGAGATGGCTGTAGGGCATCGGAACGGCGAACAGCAAATGGCCTTCGCCGAATTGTCCGTCCTCGCGCACATCGAGCAACGCCAGCTCGGCGCCGTCGCTCAGCACTTTCTTCAGCGCCGGCGCCTCGATCCGTTTGGTCATCTAAGCGGCCTTCCCTTGACTGTTGTTGGCGCCGCCGGTGCCGACGGGCACGCTGCCTCTTAGCAGCGCCCGGTGCATGAGGCGCGGTTCGTGATAATCGTCGCTCGCGGCGTGCATCAGGCAGCGGTTGTCCCAGATCAAGAGGTCGTGCGGTTTCCATTGATGGCGATACTCGAACGCCTCGTCGAAGCAATGCGCATTCAACGCATCGAGCAATTCGTCGCTGTCCGCGTCGCTCCAACCCTCGATGCCGTTCATCCGGTTTGGATTCATGTAAATCGCCCGGCGGCCGGAATCGTCATGGATGCGCACGAGCGGATGGGCGGCAGTCGGGCCGTCGACCTCGTCGTCGGTCCGCCGCTTCCGTCCGGCAAAGTTGCGCCGCCCGGTGAGGCAGTGGACGCTGCGCAATCCCTCGATCCGTTGTTTCATGTCATCGGGCAGCGCTTCATAGGCTGCATGCATGTTGAGAAACCGCGTATCGCCGCCCTTGGACGGGACGGTGACGGCGTGCAGCAGCGTCGCCTTGACGGGGACCCGATGGTAGGAGTGGTCGGTGTGCCAGAAGGTGCCGCGGACGATCAACTTGCTCTTCGGATCGTCCGATTCCCGATTCAGGTTGGGCGACAGGACTGAAATCAGATCGGTTTCCGGGTGGGCGAATTGCGGAATCTTTTGCGGCTGCAGCTCGCCGAAGACGGCTGCGACTTCGAGATACCGCTCGATCGAGATGTCCTGATCGCGGATGCACACGACGTGATGGTCGAGGAACGCCCGATTGATGGTATCGACGGTCTCGTCGTCCAGCGGATGATTGAAATCCAACCCAAGAATTTCGGCGCCCGCCATCTCGCCAAGGCGCCTGATTTCAATAGTCATGTTCTGCCTCTCCCAATTGTTCCGATGACCGGCCGCTAGATGGGCGCGGTACCAGACAGCAAGATGCGCTGATGCCGTCGCTTCTGGCCGACCGGAAAATCCATGTTTACCGAATGGACCAGGCAGCGGTTGTCCCAGAGCAAGAAATCGCCGACCCGCCATTTGTGGTGATACTGATATTTCGGCTGGGTCATGTGATCGTGCAATTCGTCGAGCAGGGCATCGCTCTCGGCGCGCGGCATGCCGACGATGTGATCGGTGCGATTCGCGTTGAGATAGATCGCCTTCCTGCCGGTATCTTCATGGGTGCGGATCAGCGGATGCACCACATCCGGCGTTTCCTCCTCTTCGACCCTCAAGCGCTTCTCCGCGCGCGCCGGCGAGCGCAGCGTGTCGTAGCTGTGGACCGCCTTGAGCCCGTCCAACGCCTTTTTCTTGTCCTCCGGCAGATCGTCATAGGCGGCGCGGAGGTTGCAAAATTTAGTCTCGCCGCCCGTGTCGGGAATTTCCAGCGACTGGAGAATCGTCGCCTTGGCGGGCTTTGCAAAATAGGAATCGTCCGTATGCCATCCGGTCAGCCGTTTCATTCTCAGATCGCTCGGCTTGTCTTCCGGCTTTTCGTAGGTGGAGTCGAGGACCGAGACCTCCGGCACCTCGCCGTGCCGCCGCTTGCGCGTGAGCTGCAGCTGCGGCTCGCCGAAATGGCGGCTGACGCGGGCGAATTCCGCGGGTTCCAGCGGCTTGGCGCGAAGGCACAGCAGATGATGCTCCAGGAATGCGTCCTCAAGGGCTCGCACCGTTGCGTCGTCGAGCGGCTTGCCGAAATCGATGCCGGTCGCTTCCGCGCCCAGAGCATCACTCAATCGATTGATTTTCAATGCCATTTTCAATCCCTCGGAAGATGGCAGGGTAGACATGGCTGGCGTTTCACCCGCGCCGAAATGACCGGCCGGCCGGCCATTCATTGCCAATCCTGTCCATCTGATGGTCGAAACGAAACAAGTATACGGTCGGCGCCGCCGCGCTGGCAACGTGACCGGATGGGCGCGCCGGGCGCCGCTGGCGCTGCGGCGAAACGGCGTCTATAAAAGAACCCTCAGTTTTTCGGTAATGCGGCAAGCGGCGGCATATAGCGCCCGCCAAAAGAAGGATCGAGCCATGTCCAAGATTTATCATATCGCCGTAAAGGTTCCCGATATCGAGAAGGCGAAGACCTTTTACAAGGAGATCTTCGGCTTCGAGGAACTCAAGCAATCCAAGGTCCGCGACCACACGTCCTGCCATCTGACCGACGGCAATTTCGATCTCGCCATTGTCGAATATGAGAGCGAGGACTCGCCGGAAGCCGGGCTTTCCGGTCCCGGCCCCTGCATCCATCATTTCGGCGTCGAGGTGGACGATCTCGAGGGCTCGCATGCGAAGCTCAAGGAGATGGGCTGCGAAATTCTGTCGGCGCCGGGCGTTCTGCCGATCAAGTTCCGGTCGCCCTTCGGCGTCGTCGCGGAAATCTCGCCGACCAACTATTTCAACACCGCGCACAAGAACGGCTAAGGCCCGGCGGCGGCAGGTGGCGAGCAGGCGCTGACAATGCTGGAACTGTGTTCCCTGGATGCCATTCCGGACGGCGATGCCCTTGGCTTCGCCGTGGAAGGCCCGCGTTTGGCGCAACGCCTGATCGTCGCGCGGCGCGGCGATCGCGTTTACGGCTACGTGAATCTGTGCCCGCACGCGCTGTCTCGGCTCGATTTCGAGCATGGCGAATTCATGGATGACGACGGCCGCTACCTGTATTGCGGCGTCCATGGCGCGCAATTCGGCCTGGAAGACGGTAACTGCGTCAGCGGTCCCTGCCTCGGCCAGGCATTGGTGAGCGCGCCTGTGGTTCTGCGGGACGGGACCGTCTTTCTGGATCGCGACGGCGTCGCCCTGGTCGACGAAATTTCCAAGGTCATGTCCGACCTCGGCTGACGCCAACACCCGAAAGAAGCGCCGATGATCCCGCTGGTCGAAGCCTGGGTGCCGATCACGATTGCCGCCGTGGTCCTGCAGACCGTCCGGTCCGCCCTGCAGAAAAAGCTGAAGTCCGACCTCAAGACGAGTTCGGTCACCTTCATTCGCTTCGCCTTCGGGCTGCCGCTGGCCGTGCTCTTCCTGTTCGCATGGCTCGGCTCGGGGAACGTCGCGGCGCCGGCGCCGCAGAGCGCCTTCTTCCTGTACGCGGCGATTGCCGCGGTCGGTCAGGTCATGGGCACCTTTCTGCTGCTCTATCTCTTTTCCTTCCGCAATTTCGCGGTCGGCACCACCTACACCAAGACGGAGGCGATCCAGACCGCGCTGTTCGGTCTCGTGCTGTTTGGCGAAGCCATGAGCCTTGCCGGCTTCGCCGCCATTCTCATCAGCATGGTCGGCGTGATGACCATCTCGGTGGTCTATGGGCGGGCAAGCTGGCATGGATTCCTGACCGGATGGACCAGCCGCGAGGCGCTGATCGGGCTCGCCTCGGGCGCCGGTTTCGCCATCGCCTCGGTCGCCATTCGCGCCGCCAGCCTGTCCCTCGGATCGGACAGCGTTGTCCTGGCCGCGACGTACACGCTGGTCTGGGTACTGGGCGTGCAGACCGTTCTGATGCTCGGCTACTTCCTGTTGCGCGACCGGGCCGAATTAATGCGGATCTTCCGGCATTTGCGATTTGCGGCAATGATCGGGCTTTCCAGCTTCCTCGGGTCGATGTGTTGGTTCATCGCGATGACGCTGGAAAATGCGGCCTATGTGAAAACACTGGGCCAGATCGAATTGGTGTTCACCTTGTTGGCCTCCTACCTGATTTTCAAGGAGCGCTCGACCCGGTGGGAGCTTGCCGGCATGGCGCTGATCGTGGCCGGCATCCTTATTTTGCTGTGGGCGCGCTGACCGTTCGGATGACGGTGCCGCGGAACAGTTCGGGCCAGATCAGGGCGGTGAGGATTAGCAGCAGCACGCCTTCGGCGACCATGATCGCGATGCCGAGCGGCGCGCCGAGATGGTCGGCCAGCAGGCCCAGATGCAGAACGCCGATGGGGCCGCCGCCGATGCAGGTGGCGAGCACGCCCAGCACCCGGGAGCGCATTTCCGGGGTCGCCGCGGCGAACATGATGGCCGATTGGGTTGTCGAGAATCCGGCATGGCCGAGGCCGGCGACAAACAACACGGCAATCGCGATGGCGAAACTGTTGGCGCCGGCAAAGAATCCGACCCCCAGCAGAAAGATGAACGAGCCGACCAGATAGGTGCGGGTAAAATTGGCCGGCTGCAGGCACGCGACGGTGATCGCGCCGACCAGCGCGCCGACGCCTTCCGACGAGGCCAGCACCCCGATCAACGACGCGCTGAGCAGCAATTCGTTCTTGCCGATTACCGGGATCATCGCGCTGAAGGGCACGGCGAACATGTTGACGATGATCGTCACCAAAAGCGCGCCGACCAGCCCGCGGTTTCGGAAGACGAACCGCACCCCTTCGACCAGATTGGTGAGGTAATGCACATGCGCGGCCGATTGCGCGGCTGCCCGATAGTGCACGCGATAGGTCAGCAGGAAGCCGATGCCGTACAAAACGGCGCAGAGAAAATACGCGCCGTGCAGTCCGACCTGATCGTACAGCACGCCGCCGCCGATCGGGCCGAGCAGCCGGGTGCCGTTGTTGGTCACCGAATCGAGCGCGAGCGCCGGTCCGGCGCGCCCGGGTCCGGCGATTTCCCCCAGCATGGCGCGGCGCACCGGGAATTCCGATGTGTGCATCGCCCCGCCGAGAAAGGCGCCGATCGCCACATGCCAAACCGCGATCTGGCCGGTCATGGCCAGCATGCCCAGCAGGACCGTCGTGCAGGTCAAGGCGCAGAGCGCGCCCAACATGAAACGGCGGCGATTGACCCGTTCCCCGATGGCACCCATGACGGCGCCCAACATGATCATCGGCAGGAAGCGGAAAAAGGACATCAGGGCGGTCTGGAAGACCGAGCCGGTCACCTCCAGGACGAAGACGCTGATGGCGAGCAGCTCGAGCCAGCGAATCACTCCGACGAAGCCGCCGGTCAGCCAGAGCCGCCGGTAATTGCCGTCGCGAAACAGGTCGAGCGGCCGAATTCGCCGGGCCGGCGGGGCGCCGCTTTCGGCTGCGCTCATCGCATCGTTCCCGGGCGAAACGCGGGAATCGACATGCGCGCGCTGCCGCGCCTGAAAAACAATCTCGCCATCGGCGGTATCTCGCGAAAGCGGCCCGACGATGCCGGGCCAAAGGATGCGGCTTGATCTTACCCTGTCGCCGGTCTCCGGTGTAGGGTGCTGGTCCGCCGTTCGTGAGGCGGCAAACCGTTCCATGCAATGTCCGGGTAGTGCGACGATCGAACATCAAATCTTTTATTTCCGGGATCTTTCGAATGCGAAGGTCTATGCGGATTTGCTGCGGCCGGGCGGCATTGCCCTGACCCATCTGCAATACGAGATGGATCGGGCGGAGATCGACCGGGTCCTGGCCGCGGCGCAGGGCTATCAGCTCCAATCCAACAGCAAAGTCGCCCTGGAACAGGGCTATGGCGCCGACCGGGCGATGCTGGCGCGCTGTCCGAACCTGCTCGCCGTGTCGATGCCGGGTTCCGGTTACGAGGCTGCGAATTTGGCGGATTGCACGGAAGCCGGCGTATTGGTGGTCAATCAGGCCGGCCTGCATGCGGCGGCGGTCACACAGCACGCTCTCGGCATGATGATTTGCCTGTCCAAGAAGATCATCCAGGCGCATATGGCGATGCATGGCGACGCCGATTGGTCGCCGCTCGGCTATGGCGGCCACGAGATCGACGGCAAGACGCTTGGCATCGCGGGATTCGGCGCCGTCGGTCAGCGGCTGGCGGAGATTTGCGGCGGTGCCTTCGGGATGCGTGTGATGACCCACCACCCCCGTATGAGCGACGCGGATATCCGGGCGCGCGGCGCGGAGCCGGCGGACTTCGACGCCATGTTGCAGCAGTCGGATTTCGTCGTCGCGGCGCTGCCGCTCACCGACCGGACGCGCGGGATGTTCGGCGCCCGCGAATTCGCGCTCATGAAACCGGAGGCCTACTTCGTCACGGTGGCGCGCGGCGGCATCCATGACGAGGACGCCTTGGCGGTGGCGTTACGGCGGGGCGAGGTCGCGGGCGCCGGGCTGGATGTCTGGCAGGTCGAGCCGCCGCCGGCCGATCATCCCCTGCTGGGCTTTCCCAATGTGCTGACGACGCCGCATACTGCCGGCATGACCGAAGAGAGCCGGCTACGGGTGGCGCGCGGGGCGGCGGCGCAATGGCGCAATATTTTCGAAGGCGGCCGTCCGCCGCGGCTGCTGAACCCGGAAGCCTGGCCGCGCTATGTCGACCGATACGCCCGCATCATGGGCCAATCTGTGAAGGAGCACGCCGAACCATGACCCTGAAAACCCACGACTACATGGTGACCGGCGATGGCCGCAAGCCGCGACTGGCGATGCCGCCGAAAGCCTGCGAGACCCATTCGCACATCTACGGCGCGCGGGACAAATATCCGCCGATACCCGGCCGCGAGCCCGATTTCGGCGCGTCGGTCGACGCCTATCTGGCGATGCTGAATCGCTTGGGCTTCGAGCGCTGC
>JBFFGE010000128.1:0-13359 GCA_041557595.1 Alphaproteobacteria bacterium | reverse complement strand
GGCAGGTGATCATGCGAATGGCGTCCTGCGACGCCTGCAGCGCGTCGAGGGTGGCGAGATAACTCTCCCCCGGGACGCAAAAGGCGGTATCGACGCCATGAATTTTGAGTTGATCGACCAGCACCTGTCCGCCGGTCCGCTGATTACCGCCTCTGCTCATGTTTCATCCCCGGATTTGATGTTCTGCAGCCGGCCCGAGTCTCGCGCACCGGCACTTTCGACGCAATAGAGCGCCAAAGCATCGCGTACTCAAATAATTCTTCCAGATACAGTGCTGCCAAGTCGTTATGCTAGCCTCTTGAAATTACGAAAAATAACACCATATCAAACAGATGAGGTTCTTTTTCTCAAGCAAACAACGCGCGCTGGAGCGCTACGCTCGGGATCTCCCCGGTCTTCTCCTGACGCGATACGGCAATTCGCCGACCTACACCGCCGGGCAGGTTCGCCGCACAGTCGAGACGTCCGATCTCGACACCGCGCATATCGAATATGCCTTCGCGATGTTCCTCGCGAAGGCGGATTTCGATCGCCTCTATACGCCGGGAAATTATACATTCCTGCGGGCGGATCTCTTGCGGGAGATCGCCAAGGTGACCGGCAACGATCCGGACGAGGTTCGCGACCAGGGCGCGCCCCTGGGGAGCGGTCCGACCCCCGCCATCGCTACGCGCTTCGGCGACGGTGCCTTGTCGGACGCCCTCAAGTAAAACGGCGTCGCCCGGTACCGGGAAACTGGCATTTCCCGGCGCACCGGATATTCTGTGTCCTGTAGAGACCTATCACGGCACTGGAGTCGTCGTCTGGTTACGCACGGCGCGACCATGCCCAAGTTCTGAACCATCGGCGCACCGCCGCTCACGCAGGAAAAAGCGCATGGATGACCGCCCCGGACAAAAGCCCCGCATCGCCCATATCGCGCTGCAGGTCGAAGACCTTGACAAGACCGCGGATTTCTACAAATCCGTTTTCGGCTTCACTGAAGTCAGCCGCCATCGCGACGGCGACCATGAATCGCTGCATCTGACCGACGGGCATCTCGATCTTGCCATGGTGCGTTACGACGGCCCGGACAGTTTCATGGGGCAGCAGGCCGGCGGACAGCCCTGCATTCATCACTTCGGCGTCGATGTGGACGACCTCGGCGCCTATACAGCGCGAGTCGAGGCGCATGGCGGCGAAACCTTTGCCGATCCGACCAACCCCGGTGAGCGCGTCGTGAAATTCCGAATTCCCGGCGGCGGCGGCATCACCGAAATAGCGCCCTTCGGATGGCATTCCCGCAAATCCACGGATGCGTAACCGGCCCACAAAAAATATCTGCGCCTGTGCGCACCGTCACAGGTTGCGGTTAACCATGTGTGTTAACCATCCGCCGTACTCTTGGGAGGTGGCATGCACAACGGCCGCCCGTGCCGACCCGCAAGCACCGGCACCGCAACGGCCCAATCAAGAGAGAGATTGAAGTCATGTCACTAAGCGATCATAGGGACGTCCCCTATTCCACGGCAAACCGGGCCGCGCTCGAGAAATTCGAGTCCGCGTCCGAATTGCTGCACGGCTACTACAACGATCCCCTGGCCGAAATCGACGCCGCCCTGAACGAGGATCCCGAATTCGTCATGGGCCACTGCTTCCGCGCCGGGCTGATGGCGATTTCCACCGAAAAGGCCGCCGAGCCCGAATTGCGCCAGAGCCTCGAAGCGGCCGAGGCCTTCGCGGACCGCGCCAATGAGCGTGAGCGGGGCCACATCGCCGCGCTGCGGTCCTGGCTCGACGGCGACATGGAACGCGCGGTCGAGCACTATGGCAGCGTGCTGATCGACTATCCGCGCGATGCCTTCGCCCTGCAGATGGCGCATCTCGGCGATTTCTTCCTCGGACAATCATCGCTGCTGCGCGACCGCATCGCCCGCGTATTGCCTGATTGGGATGCGAGCACGCCAGGTTACGGCTACGTGCTCGGCTTTCACGCCTTCGGTCTGGAAGAAATGGGCGATTACGCCCGCGCCGAAGACAGCGGCCGACAAGCGGTCGCGCTCAATGCGCGCGATCCCTGGGCGATCCACGCGGTGGCGCATGTGATGGAAATGCAGGGCCGCACCGGCGACGGCATTGCCTGGCTCACCGAGCGAGCCGACGATTGGGCGCCCGACAACGGCTTCGCCTACCACAATTGGTGGCATCTCGCGTTGTATCATCTCGAACAGGGTGAAACCGACCGGGCGCTCGCGCTGTATGACACGGCGGTGCGGCCCGAGCGGTCCGAAATCGTGATGGAGATGGTCGATGCCTCAGCATTGCTCTGGCGCCTGCATTTGCGCGGCGTCGATGTCGGCGACCGCTGGCGCGAATTGGCGGATCGTTACGAGCCGCTGGTCAAGGATGCCAATTACGTCTTCAATGATTTCCACGCCATGATGGCCTTCGTTGCCGACGGGCGGCGCGATGCGGCCAAGAAATTGCTCGCCGCACTGGACCGCCGCGTCACGGAAGGCGGAACCAACGCCTATATGACCCGCTATGTCGGCTTGCCGCTGTGCCGGGCGCTTGCCGCATTCGGCGAAGCCGAATTCGAGACCGCGGCCTATACGCTGATGCGAATCCGCCCGAATGCGCACCGCTTCGGCGGCAGCCACGCGCAACGGGATATCCTGAGCCTCACCCTGATCGAGGCGGCATTGCGGGGCGGCCAACCCAGGCTGGCGCGGGCGCTGCTTGCCGAACGGACCAGCCTGAAGCCGGACAGCCCGTTCCCATGGCACTTGACCGCCCGGGCCCTGGCGCAGCTCGAAGATAACGAAGGCGCGGAACAGGCGCTCAGCCGCGCGGGAAAGCTCGCCGCTTAGAACCTCCGGCATGAGTCATCCAAAAAACAAGGGGCCAATCGGCCCCTTGTTTCTGTTCTGGATCGATCGAACAGGTTAGCGGCACTCGAACACCGCCGCGCGCTGCCGGGTATCGTAGGGTTTCGGATTGTCGGTCACGAAACTGGCCCGTTTCCCCTTGGCGGCGCATTGATTGGTGGCCTGTTTCCGCGCTTCCTGCGCATTGGCTTTCCGGGAATCGTATTCGATCGTGATGCGCTGGCCCGCCGGTCCCACCGGACCGTCCAGGCTGATGCAAGCGCTCAGAAAAGCCGCGGCGACAATTGCCAGAATGCATTTCATAGGGAGCCCTCTCGACCCCGGTGAACGCCCGTGGCGGCGAAGGCTCGCATCATGCATCCAAAAACGTAAAGAAGGTCTTAGCGGCCTCACACGCATTGAAACCACGCCTGACGCACGGATTTCGAGCGCAAGCGCTTGTTATCGGAAACCAGATCGGGCTTCTGTTTATGTCGGGCGCACAGCTTGGTGGCGTATGTCGTCGCCTCCTGCTTGGTGCCGGCCTTCGTGTCATATTCGAGCAGGAAGCCCTTAGGGTCCCCCTGCATCGGCGCATCGGCGCAAGCGCTCGCCAAAAGCGCCACGCCAAGAATCATCAAAACTCGCATGGTCTCTCCCACCCTTTGGACCATCCGCTTAGGCTGCGGATTGCAACCCGAAGGGTGCGCTACGAATCTTAATTAAAGGTTAATTTTACAGGAAAACTAGTGGCACCTTGACTCAAACCGACACATGAGAAAGAATCGTTAACTTACTAATATTCCGCGATAAACGCTAATTCGCCGCGGCGCCCGGCTCGTCATCCCAGACCTTCTCGGGCACCGGCAATCCAGCCAGATCTTCCGCCGTCAGCGGTTGCTCCGGCGCAATCCCCAATTGCTCCAGGATCATCATGGTCTGCCGCACATGCTGCGCCGCATGCCATGTGGTACGCTCCAGGACTTCGTGCAGCGGCTGATCGCCATAATAGGTCGGAACCCGCTGATCGCCGGTGACGTCCTCCAGCCCGCGCCACCAGGCTTTCAGGCGGTCGCGAATTTCCTGGCCGTAGGCGGTTACCTGCCCGACCGTCTGCATATCGTCGGGCGGACCGACGGTTAGCATTTCATAGGTCAATGTCGCCCCCTCCGCCATTTCGAGGAAGGCTTCCGGAATACGGAAAATATGATGCGCCAGAACGCGATAGCTGCGGTCGCGATTCGGCAGCTTGCGCGACAGGGCATCGTCGGGCATCTGGCGCCAGAAGCGCTGCGCCGCCGACAGCACCATGTCCAACCGGTCCATCAACTCCGGCGGGCTTAGGACCGGCCCGGCATCGACGTCGAGTTCAAGGAAGTCGGCGACATCGCCGATCGATTGCGCATAGACGAACCGGTTGCCGCGGGACACGACGGGCACCGAATCCGCGCCCAGCGCCTGGAGCAGGTCCATGCCGGCGCCATCTTCCACATTCACCGATTCATGATCGATTTGTTGAGACGAAAGAAACTCTTTCGCACGCAAGCAACTCGTTCACCCGGGGCGCCAGAACACCCGTACCGTTTCGACCATCGACATGCCGTTCTCCTTAGGGTGCGCGAAGTATACGGCCGATGGTCCGCCGCACCAACCCCAGGCGGCGGCAATAGGGCCTCCGTCCGGCAACAAGTGAACGGATCGAGCCGTCGCAACACAATAATGTAATAAAACTATGGTAAACAAAGCAGGAAAAAATACCTGGAATTTTGATATGATCAACACGACTTATATTCGAGTAATAATCATAGAAACAATTGTTCGCCTATCGTCATATCGTCTTGGATGGATAAAAACGAATTGAGGGAACGGACAGTCGGTTGGAGTGAGGGAAATGCCATTATTTGAATCTCCGGATTTCGACAACCATGAACAGGTTGTCTATTGCTGCGACCCGGACAGCGGGCTGCGCGCCATCATCGCAATTCACAACACGAATCTCGGACCCGGTCTGGGCGGTTGCCGCATGTGGCCCTATGAGAACGAGGCCGAGGCGCTGCGCGACGTCCTCCGCCTGTCCCGCGGCATGACATACAAATCCGCAATTACCGGCCTGCCCTATGGCGGCGGCAAAGCTGTGATCATCGGCGATCCCAGGACCCAGAAGTCGGAAGCGCTCTTGCGCGCCATGGGCCGTTTCGTCGAAAGACTTGGCGGTCACTACCACACCGCCGAAGATGTCGGCACAACGGTTGCCGATATGGACATCCTGCGGCAGGAAACCGGTTATGCGCATGGGTCGTCCGGCGCCGGTGGCGACCCCTCGCCGGCCACTGCCTATGGCGTCTTCATGGGCATGCGCGCGGCGGCGGCATTCAAATTCGACCGCGATACGCTCGACGGCATGAGCGTCGCCGTCCAGGGACTCGGCAATGTCGGACGGCGGCTCTGCCGGTACCTCGCCGAAGACGGCGCTCGATTGCTGGTCACCGATATCGTCGAGGATGCGGTCACCGCGGCCGTCAAGGAATACGGCGCGACGCCGATCCCGATCGACGCGATCCACCGCGAGAAGGTCGATATCTTCGCCCCCTGCGCGCTCGGCGCCGTGCTTAACGACCGCTCGATCCCGGAACTTGGCGCCAAGATCGTCGCCGGGTCGGCCAACAATCAACTCGGCGCGGCGCATCACGGCGAAATGCTGCGCCAGCGCGGCATCCTCTACGCCCCCGACTATGTGATCAACGCCGGCGGGCTGATCGACATCCATATCGACGCCCAGGGCGGCGATCAGGACGCGGTGCTCGACCGTACGGGGCGGATCTACGACACCGCGCTGTCGATCTTTCAACGCGCGGAACAGGAAAAGGCGCCGACCGACCGGATCGCCGACCGCATGGCGGAAGAGCGGTTCGTGCCGGCGCAAGGCGACCGCGCCGCCGCCTGACCCGTCAGACAGGGAGACCATGCATCGTGGCAAACGATTCCGACCGCCCGGAACCGCCGGACCTGGGAACCACGCCGCGGTATGCCGGCGTCGCCAGCTTCATGCGGCTGCCGGTGGTCACGGACTTTGCGACGGTCGATATTGCCCTGGCGGGCGTGCCTTGGGATGGCGGTACCACCAACCGGCCCGGCGCCCGGCACGGCCCGCGGGAAATCCGCAATCAGTCGAGCCTGATCCGGCGCATCAATCATGCCACCGGACTTGCCCCGTATGAACTCTGCCGCGTCGGCGATGTTGGCGACGGTCCGGTCAATCCAATCAACCTGATGGATACGCTGGAACGACTCCACGGGTTCTTCGCCGAAATCGTAGGGGCCGGCGCCGCCCCTCTCAGCGCCGGCGGCGATCATCTCGTCACTTTACCGATTTTGCGCGCGCTGGCGGCCCGCTGGCCGCTCGGCATGGTCCATTTCGACGCCCATAGCGACACCACGAACAGCTATTTCGGCGGTGAGAAATACACCCACGGCACCCCCTTTCGCCGCGCCGTGGAAGAAGGCCTGCTGGATCCGAACCGCGTTGTGCAGATCGGCATCCGCGGCTCGCTGTTTCACCATGACGACATGGATTTCGCCCGCGAGAGCGGCATGCGCATCATCACGATCGAGGAATTCTACTCGCTCGGCGTCGATGCGGTGATCGCCGAGGCGCGCCGCGTCGCGGGCGACGGTCCGACCTATGTCAGTTTCGACGTCGACGGGCTCGACCCGGTCTATGCGCCGGGCACCGGGACTCCCGAAGTCGGCGGTTTCACGACACATGAGGCGCAGCGCATGATTCGGGGGCTACAGGGTCTTGATATCGTCGGCGGCGATGTGGTCGAGGTGTCCCCGCCCTTCGATCCCTCCGGCAACACCGCGTTGGTCGGCGCCACCATGATGTTCGAGATCCTCTGCGTGCTCGCCGACGCCGTCGACCGGCGGCGCAACGGGGACGGGTGATGCATACCGGAGTCGCGGTCTGCCGCCATACCGTAGCGCTGGAAATCTCGCCGAACGCCGCACGAAACAATTCGCCAAGGCAAAACCTTGCCGTGGTCTTGGGCTAAAGCTTGGCCTTAATGGCGTCGGTGATGTCGCGCGTCGAGCCGACGCCGCCGAGATCGGGCGTGAGTTTCTTGTTTTCCAGCAGAACCGCCTGGACGGCCTCGCGAAGGCGCGCCGCCAAATCGGTCCGTCCGACATGATCGAGCATCAGGGCGGAAGCCAACAGAAGGGCGCAGGGGTTTGCCTTGCCCTGCCCTACGATATCCGGCGCCGATCCGTGAACTGCCTCGAAAATGGCGGCGCGTTCCCCGATGTTCGCGCCCGGCGCCAACCCGAGACCGCCAGTAAGCCCGGCCGCCAGGTCGGACAGAATATCGCCGAACAGATTGGTCGTAACCAACATGTCGAACCGTTCGGGCGTCATCACCATTTGCATGGCGCAGGCATCGACAATCCGGTCATCGACCGTGACTCGGCCTTCGTAGTTCTTCGCCACCTCCTGGACTTCTTCCAAAAAAAGGCCGCTCAACGCTTTCAGGATGTTGGCCTTGTGGACGATGGTGACATTCTTGCGGTTGTGTCGAACCGCATAATCAAAGGTAAATTCGGCGATCCGGCGGCACTCCACCCGGGTGTTGTATCCGGAGGAATAGGCGACCGCGCGGGGATCGTCGCCCTTTGCCTCGAACCGTTCTTCCACCGCGTAGAGGCCTTCGAGATTTTCGCGCACGATGACGAGGTCGACGCCCTCGAAGCGGCCGCCGGGCAACAACGTCTTGGCCGGACGAACATTGGCGAAGAGATCGAACTCCTGCCGCAGGCGTACATTGATCGATTTGAACCCACCCCCGATCGGCGTCGTCAGCGGCCCCTTTAGGGCCAATCCGGTTCGTTTGATGCTCGCGAGCGTCTTTCCCGGCAACGGATCGCCATCGCGATCGATCGCCGCAAGTCCGGCAACCTGTGTGTCCCATTCGAAGGGCGCGCCCAGATGGTCGAGGATATCGACAACCGCTTCCGTAATCTCGGGACCGATCCCGTCGCCGGGGATGAGCGTTGCGGGAATTGTGGCGCCATTCTCAGGGACGGCCATATTTGCGTCCTTTCATTGATTGCGGAAATTGTGCCGTGGCCGGGCAGCGGCACCATGCCGCCGCCGCACCCGTGCAATCAAGGAATTCGTCAGCTTTTTGCGCTCACGCCGCACGGACCGCATCGCGCCGAAATGCAAACCGGCCGCCGCCATGCCGGGGATGCTATTCGCGTACGGCGGCGCGATACCGGCGACCGATTAGCATCCCTTCACGCATTTGGCATCGCCATCAAACTCATAGGTCTTGCCGCTCAACGGCAGGTGGACCGGGATGCCCTTCACCCGTTTCAAGAATGTATCGACCTTCATGCCCGCAACGACCTTGCCGCCCTGTGTCGACGCCTCGTTCGCATGGGTCGGCATCGCCGCTTTGGGCTTGATGAGCTCATTGACCGCCCAGGCCGCCTCTTCCGGCCCCATGGTGTTGACGTCACCCATGTTCATAATCGCGAGTTCCGCGCCGTAATAGCGTCGGACCAGGACTTCCATATCGGCCGTGTGGCCCGTATCGGCTGAAAGATAGACGACCAACCCGTTGGAGAACCGCAGGATAAATCCGCTATCGGGACCGACGAATGCAGAAATTCCGCTTTTCTTCATTGCCGCCGCCAATTCCTTGTCGATGACGAACGCGGTCGAGGCGCCGTTCGCGTGAACCGTCGGAATGGCGGAAACGGTGACGCCGCCGAATTTCATCTTGCCGCCCGGACGCAGCCGTTTGACCAGCTTCTTGACTGTTTTCTCGTCCAGCCCCTCGGCGATCATGCGCGGCGTCAAATACGCGCGCATCTGACCCGCCGCGACGATGTAGGATTTCTTTCCCGCCGCGATCTTGACGCTGTTGGAATTGGGGACCGTCTTCACGTCGGTTTTGGGGTTCTTGCAGCTGCCGGCATTCAACTCCGGGATCCGCCGGTCGCCCTGGTGATCGCCGTGCACGCTGGACACAAGGACCACATTGAGGGTTTCCGGCAGGCGCGGATCGTCCGGTCCCATCACCGTGCGGCCCGCATCGAAGAGCACCGTTGTGCCATCGGGATCCTCGAACAGCATGGCGCGGTCGCGCCCGCACATTTCGCCGGTGTGGCTGCCGAGTGTCGTCAATTTCACCGTCTGGGAAAACACGGGAGCGCCAAGCATTCCCGAGAGAATGATTGCCGCACCGGCCGCCATCAGAACCTTGTTCATGGAATTCCTCCCTGCATGGATTGCGTCCGCCGCTCGACTATCCTTTTTAATCAGATCGATTTCAATCCGTCCGCAGGATCGGCGGCCTGTCAACACGGCCACGGCATGCCCCAACGACGCCGAGACGAATGCGCGCGTTCGCGCTTGGGAGCCGGACGCATGATGCGATATGATTTCGCATGAGGTTTCCTGCCCGCTTTTTCGCGCCCCACGGCATTTTGGCGTTGGTCTTGTTGACGGGTGTCGCCGGGACGACAGCCGCCGCCCAGGACGCCGGAAATGACGCCGCCGTCGCCAAACTCGTCGCCGCCGCCCTGAACCGCACGCGCCACCGCGTCACCTATACTGGGGCCTACCGGCGCATCCCCTACCCGCGCGGCGACGTGCCCGCCGACACCGGGGTTTGTACCGACGTGGTGATCCGCGCCTACCGCGCCGCCTTCGGCATCGATCTTCAGCGGCGTGTGCATGAGGATATGCGGCGGTCCTTCCGGCGCTACCCGAACCATTGGGGGCTCACCCGGCCCGATCCCAATATCGACCACCGCCGGGTACCCAACCTCCGGGTGTTTTTCGAACGTCACGGAGTCGCCCTGCCCGTCACGCGGCGCGTGGGCGACTATCGCCCCGGCGACCTCGTCACCTGGACCGTAAACCGGCGCCTGCCCCATATCGGCATCGTTACCGACCGCCGTTCCGCCGACGGCAAACGGCCGATGATCGTTCACAACATCGGCGCGGGACCACAACTCGAAGATATGCTGTTCGACTATCCGATTACCGGGCATTACCGGTACCTGCCGAGAGGCTGATATTTTCATCGAGAAAACGGTGGAGAATAGGTCCTTCGCGTATAACTATTATTGAAAATTTTTACCGAGGTGCCGGCCTCCATCGAAATGCATTACGGTTGAGCCGAATACATGCGAGATGCACTCAAGTTTTTCGCCTTCAGCATTCCCTTTGGGATCATTGCCAAGAATTTATTCGCCAGTTGGGCCATGTTTGTTTTTGTTGTGATTTCAACTGTCGCGGTTCTATTCGCCCATCAATATTCGATCAAGAAAGACCGCGAGGCGGCGGCAGAAAAGCCACAAGACAAACACCCGGCAAACTGTTGAACCATGCCGCATGAAGTCGACATCACGACGCTGCTGGAGCCGGGCGAAAGGCTGGTCTGGCATGGCCGGCCGAACGTCGAGCGACTGGTTGGGCGAAAATTGGGAGGGATATTCGTTGCCGGCGCCGGCGTCGGTTTGATGCTGCTCTGGGCGTGGTATGCGCTCGCCGGCGGCTCAGCCATCGGAATCTTCGTCGCGTTGATGTTTGTCGCCTTCGCCGCGATCCTGGCCCAGGGAAAATTCCGCGACGTGATCGATGCGCGCACGACCCGCTACGCGGTCACCGATCGCCGGGCGCTCATCGTCAGCGGCCGCGGAATGAAGACCCGCCGCGTCTTCGCGCCGGACGAGATCGGCCCCCTGGAGGTCCGCAACGACGTCGGCGGCGCCGCCGATCTGATGTTTCGGCACACCACTAAAATTAGCCAATTCGGCCGCCGCCGAACCGACAGCGACGGGTTCATCGGCATTGCCGACATCGGTAAGGCGCGCGCCGCGCTGATGGCGCTGATGGAACGCGCCGACGGCCCCCCCACAATACGTCTGGCGCCCGATGTCGGCGTCGGATAGGGATGATCCGGACGCCGATGGCATCAGGGAAGTAACGAACGCATGGCCGAACCCACAATCGCCCAACAATACGCCGCGTTTGCGGACGACCTCCGCTTCGAGACAATACCCGTATTCCTGATCGAGAAAGCGTCGCTGCACATCCTCGACACGATCGGTTGCGCGATCGCGGCATCCCGGACCGACTACGCATCGAGCATGCTGGCGGCGCTCACGCGTCTGGAGGGGGGTAGCGGCGCAACCGCCATCGGCCAGCGCAAATGCTCGGATTGAGGGACTCCCTGCTGTTCAATGGCGGCCTTGCCAACACGCTGGACTATGACGATACCTACCCGCCAACGCTAAATCATATCTCCGGCGGCACGGTGCCGCTGGTCCTCGCGCTGGGCGCGCGCGAGGGCGTACAGGGCCGCGACGTGCTGACCGCCTATCTCATCGCCATCGAAATCGGCGCGCATGTGGGATTGGGCGTCACCGGTAACGCCATCATGCGGCGTGGTTTCTCGCCGACCGGGACACTCAACGGCTTCGGCAATGCGCTTGCCGCGGGCAAATTGCTCGGCCTCGATCGAGACGCCCTGGCGGCGGCTCAAGGTATCGCCCTGACCATGATGAGCGGGTCGATGGAAGGCATCAAGGAAGGCGCATGGAGCAAGCGGTTCAATTCCGGACTCGGCGCGGTGGCGGGCCTGACCGCCGCCATGATGGCCGCCGAAGGCGTGCATGCGCCGAGCCGCCCCTATGAAGGCGATGCGGGTCTCTACCGCCTGCTGCTCGGTCCCGAGGCCACGGTGGATTGGCCGGCTCTGACCGACGGCCTCGGCACCCGTTGGGCATTCGAATCGGTGGCGATCAAGCCCTTCCCCGTCGTGCATCACGCCCACACGATCATCGACTGCGCCATCCGGCTGAACCGGGAGGACGGTCTTGCGCCCGACGACATCGAGGAAATCACCGTCCGGGTCAATGAACGGCAAATTCCGCTGCTGTGCGAACCGGACGCCGACCGCCGCCACCCGCCGAACGCTCATGCCGGGATCTTCAGCATCTATCATTTGGTCGCAACGGCGGTTGTCCGGGGTCGCATGACGCTCGACGAATGCGAGGAAGAAGCCCTCCAAGACCCGTCGATCCGGGCGCTGCGGGACCGCATCCGCTACGAGATCGACCCGGATTCGCTGTTTCCCCGCTATTTTTCCGGCGGCCTGTCGGCACGGCTGCGCGATGGGCGAACCATTCGCCGTTACGATCCCCATCATCTCGGATCAGACAAACGCCCGTTGGCGGCCGACACCGTAATCGAGAAATTCCTCCGGAATGCCGGCCGCCGCTACGATGAAGATCGGGTTGGGCCAATCGTCGAAGCGGTGATGGCGTTGAGCGGAGACGGCGCACCGGACGCCGTAATGGCGCTGCTCGGCGCCCCATGATCCAGGCCCCGCGGCAGGTCGCCTTTATGGCTATTCCCATTTGATGCAACCGCGCCATACTGCTTGTCATGTCCAGCACCCTGCGCGCCGAAAGGACCCGACCGATGACGAGCCTCGATAGGCGCCTCAACGCGTTTCGCGACGATCTCGCCGATGCGCGTCTCGAGGGCCAGGTAAAGTCGGCCAGGTTCGTGGACGGCGCGCCGCGCCAGGTTGTCCGGCCGCTGGTGTCGCTCCGTCACGATCCCGCCCCCGGCACCACGCTGGTTTCCGAATTGCTGTCCGGCGACACCGTGACGGTGTTCGAGGAAAAAAACGGATACGCTTGGGTTCAGAACGACGCCGACGGCTATGTCGGTTACACGGACGTCGACGCGCTCTCCGGCGACATCGTTGCGCCGACCCATGTGGTGGCGCACATCCATACCTGCCTCTACCCGGAACCGCGCATCAAGGCGCCGCATTGCGCAATTTTGCCGATGTGCGCCAAGGTCGCGATTACCGGCGAGAAGGGCCGCTACAGCGAACTGGCCGGCGGCGGCTGGGTGCCGACGCAACATCTCGCCCCGCTCGACATCTTCGAGGACGATTTCGTCGTCGTGGCGGAGCGCTTCATCGGCGTTCCCTATGTCTGGGGCGGTCGGTCCAGCCGGGGGCTGGATTGCTCGGCGCTGGTGCAGCTCGCACTGGCCCGCTGCGGCGTCGGCATCCCCCGCGACAGCGACATGCAGGAACGCGCGTTCCCGGTGACCGTCGCCTACGACGGCGACGAGACCGCGCTTCAACGCGGCGACCTGGTTTTCTGGAAAGGCCATGTGGGCATCTGGATCGAACCCGGACGCTTCCTGCACGCGAATGCCTCGGATATGTGCGTCGCGGCAGCGCCGCTCGCCGACGTCATCGACTGGATCGTCCAGGTCGAGGGAACGCCGGTTTCCTCGGTGCGCCGGCCGGGCTAGAGCAAATCCCGAGCGAACCAAAACGGTTCGCGGCGACGTATTTGCGTAGAAACCAAGAGATAGACCATTTCATATGATTCAATTTAAACAAGAAATGGTCTAGACAGCGCGCGCTCACCCGCCCTTGTTGATCATCTGATCGAGCTTCTGCGACAATTCGTT
>JBFFGE010000127.1:0-13596 GCA_041557595.1 Alphaproteobacteria bacterium | reverse complement strand
CGGCGCGATGACGCCTTTCGACACGGTCCCGCTTTTCGGAACGATAGCGTTTCTCGGAACGTTGGCGTTTTTCGGGTCCGCGCCGTTTCTCGGAACGACCCCGGTCTTTGGAGCGCCCGCGATTTTCGGAGCGTTGCCGCTGGTCGATTTTGTGAATCGCAAATCCACCCAGTTGCGTGCCATATATGCCGCGTTGCTGCTGCGCCTGCGCCGTGCCCGAGAGGGCTACGGTCGCTGCAACAGCCATGGACAACGCGGCGGAAACCGGCAACCAGATCGAATTCCTGCTGTTCAGTTTGATCATCGCAACGTCTCCTTTCGCCAGTTACGGACCCCTGCCGGAATATATTGCACGGGGAAGACCCGTCATATCTCGGCAGGGGGCGGGGAGCGGCCTACTTGCGGCCCCGTCGGGAAAACAGATTATCGATGGCATTCTTCTGCTTAATGTTTAACGTTGCATAAAATTCATCGAATGCGGGTCGAATTCGTTTCAGCGACGCAAGGCGGCTGTCCATGAGCTTTTCCATGCGCGCCAGTTTCTGCGAGGCGGTTTTCGGCCGTCCGGCGGCTTTGATCTCGTCGCATTCCTTCTTGATGGACGCCTTTTCGGCATTCATGGTGGAAGTAAGGCTCTTCCAGGCCTTGTCCTGCGCCGGTGAGAATGTCATGAGACCTTCGACAACTCCGGTCAGCCGGTCGACGCGGCGGCCATGGCGGTCGCTGCAAAAGCGGCCGAATTTCATACCATGCTTGCCATGGCGACCGCCCCAATGGCGCCGGTGCATCTTTCCGGAGCCGTCTTCGCTGGTTGCGTTGGGCGCCGTGCCGGTTGCAGCCGGCGTGGCGGCATAGGATACGGCGCCAAGGGTCAGCAGGGCAGCGGCGGCGCCGCCGATTATAAGAGATTTGGTGGGGGTCATGTTACTCTCCTCTATGACCTTCATGACGCGGCGAAGCACCGCGACTGGAGGCACCTTATGCGACGCCTGTTGCTGATTGATGTCTGCGAAATGGAGATTTGTAACGAATCGTAACGCCGGGTCAGAGGTTTACGTTGCGTTACAAATTAATACGCCGGTCGCGGACAGGGGCTTTATAATCCCGCGCATGGCCCGCGCACCGCAAATTCTCATTGTCGACGACGACACCGAAATCCGCAGTTTGGTCGCCCAATTTCTCAAGAAACACGGGTTCCGGGTGGAGGCCGCGGGCGATGGTGCGGCCATGATGAAGCTGTTCGACGCCGGACGGTTCGATCTGGTTGTGCTGGACTTGATGTTGCCGGGCGAAGACGGCTTGTCGCTCTGTCGTCGCCTGCGGGCGCAGTCCGACGTGCCGATCATCATGCTGACGGCGATGGGCGAGCCGACGGATCGGATCGTCGGTCTCGAAATGGGGGCCGACGACTATTTGCCGAAACCGTTCAACCCGCGCGAACTGCTGGCCCGTATCCGCGCCGTGATGCGCCGGACCGACGGGGGCGGCGAAAAGATCCGGGATCCTGCGGATCGCGCCGGGAAGATTTCGTTCGAAGGCTGGCAGCTCGATCAGGCGAAGCGCGAGCTGTACTCGCCGGACGGCGTCTTGATGCCGCTCACCGCGGGGGAATACGATTTGCTGGCGGTATTGGTGGAAAATCCCCGACGCGTCCTGAATCGGGATCAATTGCTCGATCTGACCCGCGGCCGCGAGGCCGGGCCGTTCGATCGCAGCATCGATGTGCAGATCAGCCGATTGCGGCGCAAGATCGAAGTGGACGCCAAGAATCCCACGATAATCAAGACAGTGCGCGGGGGCGGTTACGTTCTGTCCTGCGAGGTCGAACGGGAATGAGACATCGCCGGCGGCTCGGCATAACCGGTCATGTCTCACTGATCGTGGTGGCGAGCGTGATCGTCATTCTGGCCGGGAGTGCAATCTTCTTTCTATATGACCGGACGGAATCCGCGAAGCGATTTATCGCGGAATCCCGTGCCGAACGGATCGCCGCTCTGGTGAAATCCTATGATGCGGCGTCGCCGGAGGACCGCGATTTATTGCTCCGGACGATGAATTCGCGCTGGATCCGAGTGCGCGTCTTTGCGCGCAAACCGGCGCTCCGGCGCGAGATCCCCGATGCGATCAGCGATGTGACCCGGCTTTTCGAACAGCATCTAAAGACCTTGCTGGATCGGCCGTTCGAAATCGGCGTTTGGGACGAGCCGTCGCGCCGCCGGGCCCGGTCGGCGGAATCGGAGCGGCCGGTGCGTGAGGCCTTCCGCCGGCGCCGTGCGCCGGGATACCGTCTCGCGGTTCTCCTGCCGCAACCCGATAAACGGTGGCTGATGTTTCATGCACCGGTGCGCGTCACCCGCCTCGAGGGGTCCCGGCGCCTGATTTATTACATTCTCGCCGCGGCACTGCTGGTGTTGGGGGTTACGGTATGGGCGGTTCACCGTGTCACCCGGCCGTTGCGTCAATTCGCGGAGGCTGCGGACCGGCTTGGCGTGGATTTACGCGCGCCGCCGATGGCCGAAGACGGCGCGCGCGAAGTCCGGGCGGCGGCGCGCGCCTTCACTCGTATGCAGGATCGGCTTCGACGCCTTATCGACGATCGAACGCTGATGCTGGCCGCGATTTCGCATGATTTGCGGACGGTGCTGACCCGTCTGCAGCTCCGCGCCGAGTTTATCGACGATGCGGTGCAGCGCGAGAAGGCGGTTGCGGATATCGGCGAGATGCAGACCATGCTCGAGTCGACCCTGTCCTTCGCCCGCGACGATACGCTCGAGGAGGCGCGGATCGAACTGGATTTGTCCGCGCTGGTCCAAAGCCTGTGCGACGACATGGCGGATAGCGGCCAGGCGGTTAAATGCAAAGACCTTCCGCAGGTGTCGTATCGATGCCAGCCCGTCGCGTTGCGCCGCGCCCTCGGAAATCTTATCGGCAATGCCGTTAAATACGGCAAGGACGCGACGGTCGGCATGCGGTGCGAGGATGAGGTGGTGTTGATCGAGATTGCCGATCGCGGCCCCGGCATTCCCGAGGAGATGCACGAACAGGTCTTCACGCCGTTCTTCCGGGCGGAACCATCGCGGAACCGGGAAACCGGCGGGACGGGTCTGGGATTGTCGGTCGCGCGCAGCATTATCCGCCGGCATGGCGGCGACATTGCCCTGTTGGACCGGCCCGGCGGCGGATTGCTGGCGCGTGTCAGCTTGCCGCTTACGGCCTAGACAATTTCTTGTCTAAATTGACTAAAGGGAGTTGGTCTATCTCTTTGTTATTACGCAAATACGTCGTCGCGAACCGTTTCGGTTCGCTCGGGATTTGCTCTAGCTGGAAATAATGCGGGGCGTGAAAGACCCTAAGGCCGGATTATCCGGTCTTGAAGCTGCGGAGCAGAAAGGCGGGGACATCGTCGCCAAAACCGGCGGGCTTGGCGCCGTTTGACGATTCTTTCGGTGTCCGTTTCGGTGACGGAGCGCTGTCGCGGGATTTTGGGGCGCGCTCCCGGTGCTGTTCTTTCGCTTCGGGCTTTTTGCTCGCCTTGGCCGGCCGGTTTTCCCGTTTTGCGGCGGGTTCGCGGTCGACACGTCGCTCCGATTTGCCGTTCCGGCGGCTCCTGTCTTGGGCGGGCTTCTCGGTTTCGACCGCCGCCTCGAAAAGACCATCCATATCGATTCGCGGAATGTCCTGACCGGTCAGTCGTTTGATGGCGCCGAGATATCGGCTGTCTTCGGGCGTGGCGATGGTTATCGCCTTGCCTTTGCGTCCGGCGCGTCCCGTCCGGCCGATTCGGTGGACATAATCATCGGCACTGGTCGGCACGTCGAAATTGAAGACATGGCTCATCGCTTGAATATCGAGACCCCGTGCAGCGACATCGGAACAGACGAGGAATTTCACCTTGCCGGCCTTGAAGGATTCGAGCGTGTCCATGCGGCTGAACTGATCCATATCGCCATGCAGGGCGCCGGCGTCGAAACCGTGCCGCTTGAGCGACCGGTGCAGCACGCCGATATCGCGCTTGCGGTTGCAGAAAATTAGCGCGTTCGCGACGTTGTCATGGGCGAGGAAGTTTCGCAGAACGTTTCGCTTTTCCTTCGCGTCGCAGATGATGAGTCCCTGCTGCACCGTTTTCGCGGTCGTTGCCGGCGGGCTCACGGTGATTTCTTTGGGGTTCATCAGGAATTTGTCGGCCAGGCGGCGAATTTCCTTCGGCATCGTGGCCGAGAACATCAGTGTTTGCCGCAGTTTCGGCATGAGCTTCACGATCCGCTCGACGTCGGGAATGAAGCCCATGTCGAGCATACGGTCGGCCTCGTCGATGACGACGATCTTCACATCGCTGAGCAGGACCTTGCCGCGCTCGAAATGGTCGAGCAGGCGGCCGGGCGTCGCGATCAGAACGTCGACGCCGCGATCGAGCTTGCGTTCCTGGTCGTCGAAGGAAACGCCGCCGATCAGCAATGCCATCGAGAGTTTTTGATACTTGCCGTAAATTTCGAAGTTCTCGGACACTTGCGCCGCCAATTCGCGCGTCGGCTCCAGAATGAGCGATCGCGGCATGCGGGCCCGTGCACGGCCTTCGGAAAGGATATCCAGCATGGGCAGCACAAAGGATGCGGTCTTGCCGGTCCCGGTTTGCGCACAGCCCAACATGTCTCGATTCATCAGGACATAGGGGATCGCCTGCTCCTGAATCGGTGTGGGCTGTTCGTAACCTGCGTCGCCGATGGCGCGCAAAAGATTATCTGTTAATCCGAGGTCTGCGAAACTCATTGGGTTTCGTTATTATCTCGTCCAAGTTCTTAAGGGACGGTAAAGGGTTGAGGGCATAGTGATGATTGACGGCGGTCTGTCAACGATCCATTTGGGTCCCCCTTCGCGGAGGATACGCCATTGGATCGGCCCGCATTGCGTATATTTGGCGCCACGGGTACCGTGGCCTCGCACCTGAAGTGGGGACGCGTCGCATGCTGATCAAGGCCTCGGAAAGCTGTTTGTTGCTTGTGGACGTGCAATCGCGGCTGCTGCCCGCGATGTATGATCCCGACGGCCTGGTCCGCAATTGCCGGATTCTCCTGCAATCCGCCCGCCGACTGCAAATCCCGATCCTGGCTTCCGAACACAACCCCGACGGCATCGGCGCGACGGACGACGCCGTGGCCGACCTCATTCCCGCCGGCAGTGTCGCGGAAAAGATACATTTTTCAGGCTATGCCGAACCGTCTTTTCGGGCTCGGATCGAGCAGACCGACTGCCGGCAGTTCGTTATATGCGGCAGCGAGGCGCATGTTTGCGTCATGCAGACCGCCCTCGATCTGGCGGAAGCCGGGTATGAGACGTTCGTCGTCGAGGACGCCACATCCAGTCGTATGGAATCGGATCAAAAAGCGGCGCTGCGGCGGATGCGCGATTTCGGCGTCACGGCGGTCACCACGGAGATGGTCGTGTTCGAATGGCTGCACAGATCCGACACCCCGGTTTTCAAGGAACTCTTGCAGCTCATCAAATGACCGAACGGATTCCTCTGGTATTGGTGCCGGGCTTGCTGTGCGACGCGGCGCTGTGGGCGCATCAGGCGCGGCATCTCGGCGATATTGCCAATATTTCAGTGGCTGAGACGACGCAGGACGAGACGATGGCGGATATGGCGCGTCGCGTGCTCGAAAGCGCGCCGGCCTCGTTTGCGCTGGCGGGGCTCTCCATGGGGGGATATGTCAGCCTGGAAATCATGCGCCAGGCGCCGGAACGGGTCCACCGGCTCGCGTTGCTGGATACCGCCGCGATCGCCGACGATGCGGACAAGCGCGCGCAGCGGCAGGATCTCATCGCCCTCGCCGAAACCGGCAAGTTCAAGGGCGTTACGCCCCGGTTGCTGCCCTTGCTTGTCCACCCCGAGCGGTTGGAGGACCCGGAACTGACGGAAGCCGTGATGGCGATGGCCGGGCGGGTCGGGAAGGCGGCGTTCCTGAAACAGCAGCGCGCGATCCTCGGCCGAATCGACAGTCGGCCGGGGCTGGGCGCGATCGACGTGCCGACCTTGATCGTTTGCGGGCGTCAGGATGCCTTGACGCCCGTGGCGCGGCACGAAGAGATGGCGTCGGCAATTCCCGGCGCGCGTCTCTGCATTATCGAAGATTGCGGCCATTTATCGACCATGGAACGGCCGGAGGCGGCGACCGCCCTGTTGCGCGACTGGCTGCTGCGCAAGTGACCCGTGCGGGCGGCGGCTTTGCACGGCTCTGGCGCCCCCCGGCAGTCATCCCGTAAGGTGGGGCGAATGTCCGTTCTTTCGCCGGGAGCTTCGCAATGCCGCAATCCGATATGACAGGGAAACAACACGAACTTCGCGCGATTTCCGGAATGCGGATCGCGACGGCGGAATCGGGTGTGGGCTACGAAAACCGCCCCGACCTGTTGATGGCGTCCTTCGATCCGGGCACCACGGTCGCCGGCGTGGTGACCACTTCGACCACGGCGGCGGCGCCGGCGCGATGGACGCGCGCACGGCTGGCGCGGGGCGACGCGCCGCGCGGGTTGATCGTGAATGCGGGAAACGCCAATTGCTTCACCGGTGTCGCGGGCACGCGGGCGGTCGAGGAAACGGCGGTTCTGGCGGCAGGGCTTCTCAAATGCCGCGTGCAGGAAATCTATCTCGCCTCGACCGGAACCATCGGTGTGCCATTGGAGATGGCGCGGCTCGGCGCCGGCATCAGATCGGCGCATGCGGCGTTGCATGAAGCGAACTGGGTCGCCGCGCCGCAGGCGATCATGACGACCGACGTCTTTCCGAAATCCGCCTCGGCGACGGTGCCGCTCGGCCGCTCGTCGGTGACATTGCAGGGGATAACCAAGGGCTCCTCGATGATCAACCCGAACATGGCGACCACGTTGAGTTTTCTGTTCACCGACGCGCGCATTCCGGCGCCGGTGATGACCGCCGCCCTGCGCGAGGCGGCCGACGCCAGCTACAACATGATGAGCGTCGACAATTCCCAGTCGACCAACGATACGATCCTGCTGTTCGCGACGGGGACGGCGGACGGGCAGCCGGATATCGGCGATATCGGCGATCAATCCTTCCAGCTTTTTCGCGCCGCGCTGCAATCGCAGCTGCGCGATCTGTCGCAACAGATCCTGAGCGACGCGCAGAAGGACGGCGTCAAGATCGAGGTCGCGGTGCGCGGTGCGGAAACCGAGGCCGCGGCGCGGCGGATCGCGCGATGCGTCGTCAATTCCTATCAGATCCGAAGTCTGGCGTTGCGCGGCGCCAATTTTAGACTGGGGCCGGTAATCGCCGCGGTCGGCATGGCGGGCGAGGCGGTCGACGTCGAACGGCTTACGCTCAAGATCGGCGGCGAAACCCGCGCGCGCGATGGGGCCTTCGTCGGCGGTGCGACGGTGCCGCGAAGTTTTTGCATCCACGAGGGAACGCTCAGCCTGTCGGTCGATGTCGGCGTGGGCGAGGCGTCGGCGATCGCCTATGGAGTGACCCATCATGAACTGGTCTAGCGAGAGTGACATGCGGACACGGATGCGCAGAATCGGGCGTTGTTCGATGCGGGTAGGCCGTCTGTTGGCCCTCGTCTCGCTCGTGTTCGGATCCGTGCCGTCGGGCGCGCAGGAGACGAAGGTCGATGTCGAGCTGGCGTTTGTGGTGGATGCCTCCGGCAGCATCGACGAGGCGGAAACGCGTTTGCAGCGGCAGGGCTATCGCGATGCGCTTACCAATAGTCGGGTGCTGGACGCGATCACTGGCGGATTGCACGGCGCCATTGCGGTCGCCTATATCGAATTCGCGGCCGATGGCTGCGAACGCCTTGCGGTGCCCTGGAGCAGGATCGCCGGCAAGGCGGATGCCGCAGCCTTCGGCGACAGGATAATGGCGCAGCCCTTCATGGATTGCCAGGGCGGCAATGCCGTCGGGGATGCCCTGTATTTTGCCGCAGCCTCGATCGAGAGCAATGCCTTCAAGGGAACCCGCCGGGTGATCGATATTTCCGGTGACGGCCCGAATACCATCGGCAGGCCGGTGCGTCTCGTGCGCGATGCGATCGTCGCGCGGCGCATCGTCATCAACGCGCTGGCGATCGAGCGGCCGCTGATGCCGGAACTGCCCGAATACTTCCGTGAGGCGGTAACCGGCGGGCCGGCGTCCTTCGTTCTCAAGGTGGAAAATCGGACTGCCTTCGCCGCGGCAATCCTGAAGAAAATGATCCTGGAGATCGTCGGCGAGCCGGCCGGGTCAGATGTAGCGGTTCGGTAGGGGCGGCGCCCATCCGGGGCGACAACGATGCCGCCATCTTCATGGCGATTAGCATAAATTCAATATTTTATTAACGGTTCCGGGAACACTCTGTGTTCGCGCGCCATGCGCGCCACGGAGACCTGTCGGAGAATATCGATCATGCGGCTCCTGCCGTCGCTGATAGCCTTGTTTCTATCCTTGACCGTCGCCAACGCGGGCGCGGCTGCGCCGTCACCGCAATTGCCGCAGGATATCCGGTGGCTCCGGGGCGGTGACGCACCGGAATGGGCGATCGCGGCGATTGGCGGTGTGTTCCCGAAAAGCGTCGCAGGCATACAGAAGAACGAGGCGATCATCGGCATTGCCGGCCTCGGCGGGCCGCGGGAGCACCCGGCGCTGGTCATTCTTTGGACCGCCAAGCATCGCTGCAACGTAAAGGGGTGCGCCGTCGAAATCCTCGGTCATCGCCGGGGGCAATACCGGTTTCTCGGCTCCGCCTTGCGCGGCGAGCGGGAGGTCGTGACGCTGGATACCGCCAGCGTATCCGGTTGGCGGGATCTGCTGGTCGGCGGCCGGCGCATGAGTTGGAACGGCGACGCCTACGCGAGGGCAGGAACGAGCCGTGCCCGCGAGTCGGACCGACATAAATCCCAGCTCTTTGCCCTGACCAAACGGGGCGACGTTCCGCGCCTCCGCAAGCTGCTTCAGCGCGGCGTCGATCCGGATTTGCGCGACAAGAACCTGCTGACGCCGCTCATGCTGACGGTGGCGTCGGGCCGTAAGCAGATTGCCAGCCTCCTGATCACTGCCGGCGCGCGGGTCGACGCCCGCGGCGTTGGCGATGTGACGCCTTTGCATGCCGCGGCGGTCAATGGGCAGGTCGACATGGCGGCAATGCTGATCGCCAACGGGGCGGACACCGCGGTTCGGACCGTCTACCAGGAAACACCGCTGCATTGGGCGATCTCCGGTGATGCTCGGTTGATTCCGCTGCTGGCCGCCAATGGGGTGCCGGTCGACGCGCTGGACCGCAATGGCCGCAGCGCCTTGCATCTGGCCGCCATGAAAGGAAATCGCGACGGCGCAATCGCCTTGTTGGGCGAGGGCGCCGACCGCAATCTGCGCGACAATAACAATGAGTCGCCGGCCGAACTCGCCGCGCGGCATGAGCATTGGGAATTGGTGACGGTTTTTCGCGACGCCGGATTCCCGACCCGTCCTCTCAGCGGCAACGTCAATGCGCGGCCATTGATGTCGGATCGAAATTTGCGCGGCATGAGCCGGCATTTGGCGAATGCCTGGCGGCGCAACCGCGTCTGGAGCTATCGCAAGGCCATCGGCGATATGGGCGTGGGAAGTCCGGAGGCGCCGTTGGCGCAAGCGCTGCTGCGGTCCGCCGAGACGGTCCGCCGGTACGATCTGCGTGGCGCGCGGGGCTATGTCGGGCGCCTCGTTCGGATCGACCGGGCTTCGGACCGGCTTGTGATCGCCTTCGACAATCCGGTGCAGATGCCTGGCCGGCTGCTCTCCGACGCGTCGACCGGCCCGATATCGGAACAGGCGTATTACCCGGCGCCGCTAATCGAAGGCGGCCGGGTCGAGCTTTATGGCGGGCTGCAGCGGTCCGGCGACGATAAGGGCCAATGGTTCACCGTGCATGTGCGCACGATCGACTGAGAACGGCCTCGCAGGCGGCCGGCCTCAATGCGGCATCAACGCGCCGCCGTTGAGCTGGATCGTTTGGCCGGTGATGAAACGCGAATAGGGCCCTACCAGGAAGCGAACCAGATCGGCCATGTCCTGCGGCAGACCGAGTCGGCCCATCGGGATATCCGTATGCGCCCGCCGGGGCCGGGGCGCGCCGCTGCTGCCGGAACGCTCCGTATCGAAGGGGCCGACCACGGCGATATTGGCGGTGACGCCATGCGGGCCGAGATCCTTCGCGATGCCCCGGATCATACCGGCCATGCCGTCCTTCACCGCCGATCGGTGCGCGCCGCCGTCGCCCGCCGAGTAGGAGTTCAGGCCGTGTATGCCGACGATCGAGCCGCTGCCGCGCTTGACGATGTGGGGCGCGCAGGCCATCGAGACACGGAAGGCGCCATCGAGCGCCACTGCGCGCAGGCGCTCCCAATCCTCGAACGTCAACTCGGTGAACGGGCGCTTGTTCCGCACCGCCGCATTGTTGATCAGGATATCGATCCCGCCCAGTTCGGCGACGGTCCGGTCGACCAGGCGCTGCACATCGTCCTGTTTGGTGATATCGGCCTGGACCACGATCGCTTTTCCGCCGGCGTCTTGGATGCCCGCCGCCACTTCCTCGCAGAGGTCGACGGCGCTCACCGCATTGATGGTGACCGCCGCGCCGGCGCGCGCCAGTTCCTCGGCGGTGCTGCGGCCGATATTCCGCGCGCTGCCGGTGACAATCGCGACCTTGCCTTCCAGTTCCCGGTTCCGATCCGTCATGCTCGTAGCTCCCTGAGGCGTGAATTCGGTGGAGGATTGGACGGTCGTCAGTGCGCCGCTCCAATCCGCAATTTGGCCAAATCGTACAACAGGCGTTGCGCCATGGCACGTGGTCGCCCTTGCCTTTCTCGGAAATTGGGTCAATTAATTAGGGTATAGCGGATAAGGAAGGGATACCGCCCATGCTCCGTCTTGTCGTGCTGCTGGCCGCGCTGATAGCGATTTTCGTCTATGTGCCGTTTCCCGTGGCACTGTTTTGGGCCGCTATTCCGGGCATCCTGCTCTGTACATGGTTGTTCGAGGCGGGCCGCCGCGGCCGCCGGTTGCTGGCAAAGAACAAAAAATACGACGCGATGGACGAGGCCTCGCGCCTGGCCGCGGGCATGATCATATTTCACGGGGTGTGGATGGGGCTGACTTCAGGCGACGCGGGCGCCGAGCCGATGTCGGGCGAGGGTATGGTCAATGCCGATCCCGGATTCTCGGGCTTCGATGGCGATGTGGGCGGCGGGGGCGATGGCGGCGGCGGTGGTTTTTAGAACCTGTACATTCGCCATTCAGCCGGCGTTTCTGCTTCTTGTTCATCCGCAAATATGGTTAACAACACATTGAAAATAAACGGTTAACAGGGCGATTGCACCTTGTAAATCGCGCCGCGATGCATACCTGATTCATTGATCTTTTGGCTCGATGAAGGGATGCGACGATGACCGGCCTTGTCCTGCTATTCGGCTTGATTATCGTGACCGCTGCGACATTCGCCCATGAACCGATGCCGGGCGCCTTGTACTGGTCGGCAATTCCGGTCGTCTTGATTGTCGGGTTGCTGGCCGAGGCTTTTTACCGGGGCCGGCGGCACCGGCGGAAAGATGCCTCCAATGCCAATACCGTCATTGGAACCGCCTATGGCGACGATGCCGGCGACATGCTGGACTATATCTGGGATGGCTTCCGCGACGAACCGGTTGGCGGTAAATCCGATGATCCTAATGAATTTCAGGACGCCGATTCAGAGCCGCGGCCTTTCGAGAGCGACTTTGTGGACAAGGTGGTGGATGGCGTCACCGGCGGGGCCAGCGCGAGCGACTAGGGAGCTTCCCAAAACCGTGAGAACGCGCGGTTCCCGTTCCATAATTTGCACAGCCGGCCGCTTATTTGCTCTACTCCGGCAATGAAACTTTCCCTATCCGTTCGCATTGCGGAATCGCCGAAGCGCAAGGATGTTGGGGCGATCCCGATTGACGTGCTCGCGCCCAAGGCGGCGGCGCTGGGCTTCGACGGAGTGTCGATGCGGGCCTCGGTGGTTTCCGTGGCGTCGCCCCCGGCGCGCGCCGCCGAGGTAAAGCGCTTGCTGGACGCGCAGGGGCTGGCGGTCTCGCTGGTGACCGGCGATGTTGCCCTGGCCGCCAATACGGCGGACGCCACGGCGGCTTTGCTCAACATCACGCCCTACCTCGACCTGGCGGAGGCGCTGGGGAGCGGCCTGATCCGCGTGATGGCGCATAACGCCGAGGATATCGGGCGTATGCGCCGCGCCGCGGACATGGCCGCCGAACGCGGCCTTGCAATCGCCCATCAAACCCATTGGGGCACGCTGTGCGAAACGGTGGACCTGGCGCTGGAAGTGGTGACCGGCGTGGGCCGCGACAATTTCGGCATCACCTTCGATGCGGCGAATGTCATGGCGTGCGGCGGCGATTACGGACCCGACGCGGTGCGCCGGTTGGCGCCGCATCTGTTCAACGTGTTCTTCCAGAATGTGCGGCTCGATCCGGCGTCGCCGATCAGTTTTCCGTCCCGGCGACAGGGTGTGGTGGGGGTCCGCTATGTCCCGTTGGACGATGCCGGCGGGGTCGACGTCCTGCCCATTGTCGAGACGCTGCGCGCGGTCGGGTATGACGGCTGGTTCACGGTGCATCAGCCGTTGCGGGATGGCCAATCGGTCGATGACGCGATGGCGGAGGCTGCCGGCTTCTTCCGGCCGATCATTTTCTGAGCCGGTCTATTGCGCTGAATTCGGCGCGGCGCCGCGTTTTGCCCGGTTGATGGTCGCGACGCCGGCCAGGATGAGGATCAGCCCCGCGGCGGTCGACCAGCCAACGGATTCGCCAAGGAACGCCACCCCGACGAAGACGCTGACCGCGACCCGGAGATAGCTGTTGCTGGTCAATTCCATCGAACCCAGGGTGCGGATCAGCCGGAAATACAGGATCAGCGCCAGGGCGGTACTGAAGGCGGCCAGGACGAACAGCGCGGCCAGCGACGCGGCGGAGGGCGAGAGCGTCCACGGCCGGTCGACGGCGAGGCTCAGCGGGATCAGGACGGCCGCTGCCCACATCATGGTCCCGGCGCCGGTGGCCGCCGGCGGCACCGCGTTGAAGCGTCGGCCATAGATGGCGGCGAATCCGTAACACAGGCTGGCACCCGTCACGGCGAGCTGCGCCAGCGCGCTCAGCCCCAGGCCCGACAAGGCATCGACCCCGATCATCAGCGCGACGCCGGTAATGCCTGCGGCGACGCCAAGCAGGCGGGAAACGGTGACCGGTTCGTGCCGGGTCCAGAGATACGTGATGAGGAGCACGAAGATCGGCGGCGTGGCGTTGAGGATGCCCGCGAGGCCGCTGTCGATATAGAGCAGGCTCCAGGCGATCAGCGTGAAGGGAAGGATGCTGTTCAGCAGCGCCTGAATCAGCAGAGCGCGCCAATGCCCCCGAACGGAATCGAGGTTATGGCCCTGGATCGCCGCGACGGCCGCCAGGATCAACCCCGCAAGGACTGCGCGCACGGCGATGGTGGTGAGCGGCGGGACGGTTTCCACCGCGATCTTGATGAAGGCGTAGGAGCTGCCCCACAGCAGCGCAAGGAGGACCAGCAGGGCATAGTCGAGAATG
>JBFFGE010000126.1:0-13685 GCA_041557595.1 Alphaproteobacteria bacterium | reverse complement strand
CGGCGCTGCGATTTCCGTCGCCGCCAACTCAGGCGCTGCCGGCGCAACGGGCAATGGCGGCAATGGCGCGGTCGCGGCCAGCGCCGCGCCGACGGTCCTGCGGACGCCGGAGGATACCTGCATGGGATCGTCCGGCGCGGCCGGCCAGGGTGACAATTTCGGCTTCAGCGTCGGCACGACCTGGCGCGACGAAAACTGCATCATGCTCAAGAACGCGCGCGCGCTGCTGGCGCAGGGAGACCCCAAGGCCGCCAAAATCCGGCTCTGCATGGATGAAGACAATGCGCTGGCCTTCGAAGTCGTCGGGGAGCCCTGCCCCCGGCCGTTGAAATCCGCCCCGCTGGCCGCCGCGAAGCTGAAGGCATGGAACAAGGGCCGGACCCGGTCGATCGTCTCGGACACGCGGGCCGCGCCGGCCCCCGCGGATATTCAGGATTTTCTGACCAGTGCCGGTAATCGGGTCCAGTTCGGCTTCGACCAGTACAAGGTCACGCCGGACGCCGCCAAAACGCTGAAAAAGCAAGCCGCCTGGCTGAAGCGCCATGCCAAGGTGACGGCGATCATCGAAGGCCATGCGGATTCGCGCGGCCCGGAAAAATACAACCTGGCGCTCGGCGAACGGCGCGCCATGGCGATTCGCGACTATCTGATCGGCGAGGGTGTCGCCCCCGACCGCATCAAGACCATCAGCTACGGCGAGAGCCGCCCGGCGGTTCAGGGCGAGACGGAAGCCGCCTGGTCGCAGAACCGCCGCGGCGTCACATTCCTGCTGAATACCGACGGCGCCGCGAAGTCATCCTCGCTTTCCGCCGCGCCCGGCGCGGCCAAATCGACCCTGGCCGGTCCCCATGGTTCGGCCGCCGCCGACCGGTCGCTGAACGCCGTCGCCCCGACAACCGACGACGAGATCGAATAGACCGCCGGCACAGGGAATCGGACAGGGAATAACGCCCTGATATCAGGCCCGTATTTAGCCGTCTTTATTTTCGGAAAAAATGGAGCGGGCGATGAGATTCGAACTCACGACTTCAACCTTGGCAAGGTTGCGCTCTACCCCTGAGCTACGCCCGCGTCACGATCCCGGATATATTGCATTGGCGGGCGTATTGCAATAATCCGCTGCGCTGCAGCCGCCCGGTTGCCCGGACGGTATCTAGCCGCTATCACACCGCGATGAGCGCAATCGGAGACAGCGCCGGGGATCGACCGGACCGGACCGCCCCCGCCGATGCGGAAACGTTGTTCCGCCGGCTCGACGCGCTTGGCATAGTCCACCGGACGCATCGCCATCCGCCGGTCTTTACGGTCGAGGAATCCAAGGCGCTGCGCGGCATCCTGCCGGGCGCGCATGTCAAGAAACTGTTCCTGCGCGACAAGAAGAAGCGAATCTGGCTGGTCACCGCGCTGGAGGAACGGCGCATCGACCTGAAGGCGCTCAAGCGCCGGCTTGGCGCCTCGGGAAGCCTGTCCTTCGGCAGCGCGGCGCTTCTGATGGAAGTGCTGGGCGTGACGCCCGGCTCGGTCACGCCGTTCGGCGTGATCAACGACACCGGCGGCCGCGCCCGCGTGCTGCTCGACCAAGGATTGCTCGGCGATGCGCCGGTCAACGCCCATCCGTTGCGCAACGACATGACCACGACAATCGCCCCGCAGGATCTGCTCGCCTTCCTGAATGCGGAGAATCATGCCCCGGAAATCCTCGATTTCGACGCGCCGGACTGATGCGCCACTTGCCAAGGCCGATCGAAAAGTCCATTTAATCTGGAGCATCCATCCATAACGTTCGGCGATACGACCGGGCGCAGGCGTTCGCGAAGGGTTAACGGCATATGCAGGACATTTTCGGCGGTATGGCTTCGGGCGGCACCGCCGACGGAGGCGCGCTGATCAAGGAGACGACCACCGCGGACTTCGCCGCCGACGTGATGGAAGCCAGCATGGCGGTGCCCGTCATCGTCGATTTCTGGGCGCCCTGGTGCGGCCCGTGCAAGACGCTGGGACCGATGCTGGAACGCGCCGTGACGGAACGCGCCGGCGCGGTCAAGATGGTGAAGCTCAACATCGACGAACACCCTGAAATCCCGCAGCAATTGCGTGTCCAATCGATCCCGGCGGTTTTCGCCTTCGCCCAGGGACGCCCGGTCGACGGCTTCGTCGGCGCCCTGCCGGAAAGCCAGATCAAGAGCTTCGTCGAACGCGTCATCAAGGCCGGCGGCGGCGAAGGCGGCCCCTCGCCGATCGATCAGGCGCTGGAGTCCGCGGCGGAGGCGATGGCCGCCGGAGACGTCTCCGGCGCCGGTGCGCTCTATGGCCAGATCCTGCAGCAACAACCGGACAACGTGAAGGCGATGGCCGGGATGGCCAAATGCTACGCCGAAACCGGCCAGCCCGATGCCGCCCGCAAAATACTGGACGCGGTCCCCGACACCAGTCGGGACGACCCGGACATCGCCGCGGTGCGCGCATCGCTCGAACTGATGGAAAAGGCGCAGGAAGCCGCCGGACGCACCGGCGAATTCGAGACACGGCTGCAGGCGGATCCGAACGATCACGAAGCCCGCTACGAATTGGCGTTGGCCGCCTATGCGCAACAGCAAAACGAGCGCGCCATCGACGAATTGCTCGAATTGTTCCGGCGCGACCGGGGCTGGAACGAGGAAACCGCGCGCAAGGAACTGGTCAAGATTTTCGAGGCGCTGGGCAACGAACACCCGGCCACGCTGGAGGGGCGTCAGAAACTGTCGTCGATGTTGTTCTCATGAGGGATCAATGAGCGCATTCGACCCGGCCTTCGACGAATTGCCCGAGCGGATCCCGATTTTTCCGCTTTCGGGCGTTCTGCTACTTCCGCGCGGCGAATTGCCCCTGAATATTTTCGAACCCCGCTACCTGAACATGACCGCCGATGCGCTGGCCGCCGACCGGATGATCGGCATGATCCAGCCGACCGACCATGAAAGCACGCAAGACGCGCCACCGGTATACAAGACCGGCTGCGCCGGCCGGATCGTCAGTTTCCAGGAATCCGACGACGGCCGTTTCCTGATCCGCCTCAAAGGGGTTTGCCGTTTTCACGCCGCCGAGGAATTGCCGCTGTGCCGCGGGTATCGACCGGTGCAGCCCGATTGGTCGGCGTTCCGCGGCGACCTCGCATCCGAGCCCGACGGCGACATCGACCGGGAGCAACTGCTTTCCTCGCTGCGCGGCTATTTCCAACAGCAATCGATCGACGCGGATTGGAAGGCCATCGAGTCGACGCCGGACGAGCGGCTTGTGACGTCCCTGGCGATGATTTGTCCGTTCGAGCCATCGGAAAAACAGGCGCTGCTGGAAGCGCCGACCCTGGCCGAGCGCGGCAAGGTCCTGAACACGCTGGTCGCGATGTCGCTGCACGGCGGCGATTGTCAGGCCGCCCGCCAATAACTCGTCCCGCGCGATATGAAGGCCGATTAACGATGCCTGCCAAGACAACCTCCGTCGATCCGAAGCTTCTCGAACTTCTGGTCTGTCCGCTCACCAAGGGGCCGCTCGACTATGACGCCGAGAATCAGGAATTGATCAGCAAGCAGGCGCGGCTCGCCTATCCGATCCGGGATGGCATCCCGATCATGCTGATCGATGAGGCGCGCCAGCTCGACGAAGAATAGCGCCGCGCCGGAACGCCCCCTAAGCGCCCAAGGACCGTGCACAATGAGCGACACCTTCTCCACCGAGCATTGGCCGACCGAGATCCGCCTCAAACAGGCGGAAAAGATCCTCGAAGTCGATTTCGACGATGGCAGCACCTTTGCGTTGCCCGCGGAACTGTTGCGCGTTGAAAGCCCGTCCGCGGAAGTGCAGGGACACAGCGCCGACCAGAAGAAACTGATCGCCGGAAGGCGCCATGTCGGCATCATGGAACTGGAGCCGATGGGCAACTACGCGGTGAAGATCAAGTTCGACGATTTGCACGATACGGGCATCTTCAGCTGGCAATACCTGTATCGGCTCGGCCGCGACAAGGACCGGATTTGGCAGGATTACCTGGCCGCCCTCGAGGCGCGCGGGCTCAGCCGGGATCCATAGCCGCGCGCGGCATTTCCGCACGCAGGCCAAGAACACGGCGATCGGCGATGACCTCCTTCGAACTGGCCCATGTGTTTTGTCATGACGGCGCAGGCGGCAATCCGACCGGGCTTGTGCTCGACGCAGGCGCGCTCTCGACCGCCGACATGCAGGCGCTTGCACGCGCGTGCGGTCATGAGAGCGGATTTGTCGTGCCGCCCGCCGATCCCGAAGTTGCGGATTTCCAGTTCCGCTATTTCGTGCCGCGTCACGAAATGGAAATGTGCGGGCACGCCACGGTGGGCGCGCTCTGGCTGCTGCGCGAACGGGGCGTGATTGCGGATGGCGCGTATCGCATCGCCACCCTCAGCGGGATCGTTACCGGGGCGGTCGGCGCGCGCGTCGAAATTACCCAGCCCTTGGGCGAGGTCGCCAATGCGGACCGGTTTCGCGACGACATCCTCGATGTGATTGGGATCGGCCGCGAGGCGCTGGCCGAGGGCCCGATCGAAAACGCGCGGACCAGCCGGACCAAAACGCTGGTGCCGATCGCCAGTGCCGAAATCCTAAATGCAATGACGCCGGATTTTTCCCAGGTCGAGGCGCTCTGCACGGCGCTCGATTCGACCGGACTCTATCCCTATGCTGCGCGATCCGTCGAACCGGGGGTGTTCGAAGCCCGGCAGTTTCCCCGCGCCTCGGGCTATCCGGAAGACGCGGCCACCGGCATTGCCGCGACCGCACTCGCCACTGCGCTGCTGAAACGGCGGCGGATCGCCGAACCGGCGGCGGGCATCACGATTTACCAGGGCCGCGCTATGGGCGCGCTTTCCGAGATTCAGGTTCGATTGCCGCGCGACGATCCGTCCGGCACGATTTCCCGCTGCTGGGTTTCCGGTGCAGTCCGGCTTGGATAGCCGATAGCGGAATGCGCTACAGCGCCTCGCCCCGCACCAGACGCGGCAGTTCGCCCACCGTGCCCATGGCGTGGCGCATCAGGAACCGTTTCACCGGCGGCAGCCGATCGACCGCGGCAAGGCCCAGATCGCGGACGAGGCGCACCGGCGCGATATCGTTCGAGAACAGCCGGTTCAATCCGTCGGTCACCGCCGCCAGCAACATGTTGTCGACCCGCCGCCAGCGTTCGTAGCGGTCGAGCACCGACGGACCGGCGAGGTCCAGGCCGAGGCGCCTGGCATCGACCACCAGCTCCGCCAGCGCCGCCACATCGCGCAATCCAAGGTTCAGCCCCTGCCCCGCGATCGGATGGATGGCATGCGCCGCATCGCCGAGCAACGCCAGCCGCGCGTCCGTATACCGCGCGGCGTGCAGCACACCGAGGGGATAGGAAAATCGCGGCCCGGTGAGCGCGATCTCGCCCAGCCAATCGCCGAACCGGCGGCGCAGCTCCTCCAGAAAGTCGCCGTCGTCGAGCGCCAGGTAGTGCGGCGCCAGGTCGGCGCGCTCGGTCCAGACGACGTTGCACCGGTTGTCGGTCATCGGCAGCATCGCGAACGGCCCGCCCGGCAGGAACAACTCGACCGCGACCCCGGCATGTGGGCGCTCGTGCCGCACGGTACAAACGATGGAGATCTGCCGGTAGCGCAGGTCCGTCACCGCGATCCGCGCTTGCCGCCGGAGCGACGAATTGCGCCCATCCGCCGCCACCGCGAGCGCCGCGCCGAGGCGCCGTCCGTCGGCCAGCACCGCTTCGACCGTATGCGGGCCGCGGTTTAACTCGGTAATTTCGGCGGGCGCGAGCAGGGTTAACGCCGGCAATGCCGCGGCGCGCTCCAGCAACGCGCGCCGGAGCGCCCGGTTTTCGACGATGTATCCGAAGGGATCGTCGCCGAGGTCGCGATGGTCGTAGTGCAGAAACAGCGACGAGACGCCGCGCACCGGATGCCCATCGGCAACCCGGATGTCCCGAATGGGCGACGCGTCGTCGCGCAGCGCGTTCCAAACGCCGACACCCCGCAGCACCCGCGCCGATGCATGGGCAATCGCCGAGGCGCGCCCGTCATAGGCGGTCGATACCATCGTATCCGCGGGCTGCCGATCGATCACCGCGATCGGCACTCCCGCCCCCGCAAGCGCGCAGGCCAGGGTCATGCCGGTCAGGCCGCCGCCGACAATCAACAGATCGTACTGTTCCGTCTCCGATGCATTCTTCGCCATGTCCAACCATCGCCGGGGCAGGCGACGCTGTCCAGCCGTCAAAATGCCGCGCGCCGCGCTGGACCGCGATCCGATAATGGCTAAAAAATATGCAAATCTGAGAATTCGCCTAATATTTAATCACGCATGGCCGGACGCAATCGAGGCCAACCATAGTACGCGGCCGTATATACTTGAAAAATAATGTTAATTCCTCGCCCGCTCGAACGGCACGGTTCTTGATACGCGGTTCTTGATATTGGCAAGGAGAACCCACCGCACCGGCGCTCCGCGCCCGATGCGGTTCGCCATTGGAAGCGACGAGCGAAAGGACAATTCGAATGAAGCTGGTCATGGCAATTATCAAACCGTTCAAGCTCGACGACGTGCGCGAGGCATTGACCGCGCTCGGCGTCGAGGGACTCACGGTCAGCGAAGTCAAAGGCTTCGGCCGGCAGAAGGGGCAGACGGAGGTCTATCGGGGCGCCGAATACGCCGTGAGTTTCCTGCCCAAGGTAAAGATCGAAATCGCCGTCACCGACGACCGGACCGAGGCGGTGGTCGAGGCGATTCAGGCAACGGCCAACACCGAACGGATCGGCGACGGCAAGATTTTCGTTCTCGACATCACCAAGGCCGTGCGCATTCGCACCGGCGAGACCGATGGCGACGCCATCTAATTCAGGGGAGACCAAAAACGTGAAAAAATGGATCAATCGGCTCGCGCTGAGTGCGCTCGCCGGGTTCGGCCTGTTCGCCGCAATCGGCGAAGCGCACGCCGCGGTGAGCGACGAAACCAAATATATCTTCAATACCTTCTCGTTCCTCGTGCACGGCTTTCTGGTGATGTGGATGGCGGCCGGCTTTGCGATGCTGGAATCGGGCCTGGTGCGGACCAAGAACACGGCGGCGATCTGCCTCAAGAATATCGCGCTCTATTCGCTCGCCGGCATCCTGTTCTATCTGATCGGCTACAGCCTGATGTACACCGACGTGAAGGGCGGGTTCATGGGGACGTTGACCCTGTTCTATAACCCATCGGCCGATGAGCTGGCATTGATCGGCGCCGCCGACAAGGCGACGCCGGAAATGGTCAAGAAGGTGATCGACGCGAACGGCTACTCGGTGATGTCCGACTGGTTTTTCCAGATGGTGTTCGTCGCCACCGCCGCATCGATCGTGTCCGGCACCTTGGCGGAACGGATCAAGGTTTGGCCGTTCCTGATCTTCGTGGCCGTGTTGAGCGGCGTCATCTATCCGATCCAGGGCTCCTGGGTGTGGGGCACGGGATGGCTCGATGCGATGGGCTTCACCGATTTCGCCGGGTCGACGCTGGTGCACTCCACCGGTGGGTGGGCCGCGCTTTCCGGCGCTATCATTCTCGGCGCGCGCAAGGGCAAGTATGGCGCGAACGGCACCGTCAATCCGCTGCCCGGCGCAAATCTTCCGCTCGCGACCCTGGGCACGTTCATCCTGTGGTTCGGCTGGTTCGGCTTCAACGGCGGATCGCTGCTCGCCCTTGGCAGCGCGCTCGACGCGACGGCGATGTCGATCGTATACGTCAACACGAACCTTGCCGCCGCAGCCGGCGTCCTGGTCGTCATGGGTCTGACACAGCTGCTGTACAAGAAGATCGACCTGACGATGTGCCTCAACGGCGCCATCGCCGGGCTGGTTTCGATCACCGCGGGGCCGGATTTGCAAAACCCGGCGCTCGCGCTGGTTGTCGGCGGCGTCGGCGGCGCGCTCGTGGTGTTCGCGGTGCCGTTATTCGACAAGCTGAAGATCGACGACGTGGTCGGCGCCCTTTCGGCGCATCTGGTCGCCGGCATCTGGGGCACGCTCTGCGTCGGCATCTTCGGCAGCGGATCGGTGGTGACGCAGCTCATCGGCATTACCGCCATCGGCGGGTTCGTCTTCGTCGCCAGCGCGATCGTCTGGATGGTTCTCAAGATGACGGTGGGGCTCCGAACCGACGAAGAAGCCGAAGTCATCGGCCTCGACAAGGCCGAGCTCGGCATGGAGGCATATCCAGAATTCGGGTCCGGGTCGCAAACCATATAAACGCGGAAGATCCGACATTCCCGGCAGCGGGGCGCGCCGCCCCAATCGCTCCGTCCCGTTGCCGATTTCGACACGCGCCCGGAAGGCATCCCCTTCCGGGCGTTTCTATTCAAAGTCCCGCCGCAAATTTGCAACAAGAACTTTGAAATACTGCCCAGAACTCAAATATAACCTAGCGGTTCATGCTTGAATAATATCAAATGCATCGCTAGACTTCCGCGGGGTTTCTTGAAAAATTTCGAGTCTATACTTGTCGCAATTCGGTTGCCGAATCGTCCAATGCTGAATTCTTGCCCCAATCGACTTGGCGCCAATGTAATGTGGCGGCCGCGGACGTTGTTCCGGAAACCCTCGGCGGTGCCGGACGGCAAGCGGCGTCCCGATACGTGCACTGGCAAATCGCCGGGCGCTCCCTACATTGGGAATGCGCCCTTGCGCCATGCCGGTTTTGAACGACCCGCCGTGGCGCGCGGCGGCTGACGGATCGAGCGAGGAGAGACATGGCGACGGCAAGTCGAAAAACCGCTTTTCTACCGCCCGGCGCGGCCGAGTTCCTGCGCCGCAGGGCCGTCGAACTGTTGGGACTCGTGCTGTTCCTGTCGGCCGTGGCGCTGTTTCTGGCGCTGGTGACCTATCGCCCTTCGGATCCTTCCTTCAACACCGCGAGCACACGGCATGTCGCCAATCTAATGGGGCCGCTCGGCGCCATGGTGAGCGACATGCTGTTGCAAACGCTCGGGCTTGCCAGCGCATTGATCGTGCCGGTCCTGGGGGCGTGGGGCGTTCGGCTGCTGCGCCGGCACGGGATACCGGTGCCGCTGTTGCGCGTCGCCCTGTTGCCGCTCGCGCTGCTCGCCGCTTCCGTCGCGGTCGCGGCGCTCGATCGTCCGCGGGCCTGGCCGCTGGATTCGGGGATGGGCGGGTTCGTCGGAAAACTCTTGTTGTCGCGCCTGATCGAGGGCTTTGCGCTCTTGCGTCTGACCGTCGATGGCGGCTGGGTGTTCGCGATCCTCGGCGGCGCAACCGGCGTGTTGATGTACTACGTGCTCGGCTACAGCACCGAGGAATGGCAGCGCGCCGGCGCCATCCTGAACGGCGCGGCCAGCGCCGTCGGCCGGACCGTGCGGTGGCCGTTCATGTTTTTCCGGCCGCGCCCGAAGGCGGCCAAGGCGGTGAACACCAAACGGACCAAACGCAAGGAACCGCTGCTGCCGACCAAAGCCGACGCACCGGCGGAAAGGCCTTCCGTGCGCCAGCCCGAGCGGCGCATGGACGATTTGGTGGAAACGCCCGGCGTGCGGACCAAACCGAGCAAACGGGCGGTCGCCGCGCGCCAGCGCAAACTGGATCTGCCCCGCACCGATTCCGGAATCGACCTGCCGCCGCTGGAGCTGCTCGAAGAAGTTCCGGAAGTTCCCGCCGATGCGCGCGCCGTCAACGAAGAGGCGCTGCATCAAAACGCCCGGCTTCTGGAAGGCGTGCTCGAGGATTTCGGTGTGCGCGGCGAAGTCGTCAAGGTGCGCCCGGGACCCGTCGTCACATTGTACGAACTGGAGCCGGCGCCCGGCACCAAGACGAGCCGCGTCATCGGCCTGTCCGACGATATCGCCCGCTCGATGAGTTCGGTTTCGGTGCGAATTGCGGTGATCCCGGGCCGCAATGTCATCGGCATCGAACTGCCGAACCAGCGCCGCGAGACCGTATACCTGCGCGAGCTGCTGGCATCGCGCGATTATGAAAAGGCAGCCGGCAAGCTGCCGCTGGTGCTCGGCAAGGATATCGGCGGCGGCGCGGTCATCACCGACCTGGCGCGCATGCCGCATCTGCTGATCGCCGGCACGACCGGGTCGGGCAAGTCGGTCGGCCTCAACGCGATGATCCTGTCGCTGCTGTACCGGCACAGCCCCGACGCCTGCAAACTCATCCTGATCGACCCGAAGATGCTCGAACTGTCGGTCTATGACGACATTCCCCATCTCATCGCCCCGGTGGTTACCGATCCGCGCAAGGCGGTGGTGGCGCTGAAATGGACCGTGCGGGAGATGGAAGAGCGCTATCAGTCGATGTCCAAGCTCGGCGTCCGCAACATCGAGGGATACAACCGGCGCATCGCGGAAGCCGCGCGCAAGGGCGAAGAGATCATCCGCAAGGTCCAGACCGGGTTCGACGCGGAGACCGGGAAGCCGATTATCGAGGAACAGCCGCTCGATCTGGTGCCGCTGCCCTATATCGTGGTGGTGGTGGACGAAATGGCCGACCTCATGCTGGTCGCCGGCAAGGACATCGAGGCATCGATCCAGCGTCTCGCGCAAATGGCGCGCGCCGCCGGGATCCACCTGATCATGGCGACGCAGCGCCCATCGGTCGACGTCATCACCGGCACCATCAAGGCGAACTTTCCGACCCGGGTCAGTTTCCAGGTTACGTCGAAAATCGACAGCCGCACCATTCTCGGCGAACAGGGCGCCGAACAGCTGCTCGGCCAGGGCGACATGCTGCACATGGCCGGCGGCGGACGAATCACCCGCGTACACGGACCCTTCGTCGATGACGGCGAGGTCGAGCAAGTCGCGAACTTCCTGAAATCCCAGGCCGACCCCATCTATATCGACGCCGTTACCGAAGACGACGGCGAAATGGCCCTCACCCTGGACGGCGGCGGCAGCGGAGAATCCGGGGACGAACTATACGATCGTGCGGTCGCGCTGGTGGCGCAGGAGCAAAAGGCCTCGACCAGTTTCATTCAACGCCACCTGCAAATCGGGTATAACCGCGCGGCGCGAATCGTCGAACGAATGGAGAAAGAAGGGGTCGTCGGCCCCGCCAATCATGTGGGAAAACGTGAAATCCTTATCGGCAGCCATTGACGCGGCCCGCCGTGTCGCCGTCTTGGCGGCGCTGGGCGCGGCGCTGCTCGTGCTCGCGCCGGGCGCCGGCGCCGATACGATCCCCCCTCCCCCGCCGAGGGCGCAGGATTCGGAAGCGATCGGCCGGATCGAGGGCTATCTCAACCGCATCAAGACCATGCGGTCGCGCTTTATCCAGGTCAATCCGGACGGCTCCGCATGGCAGGGCGACCTGTATGTGAGCCGGCCCGGCAAGTTCCGCTTCGAATACGATGCGCCGGTGCCCCATATCCTGATCGCCAACGGCATCTGGTTCTACCATGTCGACCGCGAATTGAAGGAAACCAACGTCCTGCCGCTGGTCAAGACGCCGGCGCAATTCCTCGTCCAGAAGAACATTTCCTTTCAGGGCGGCCTGAAAATTACCGGCTTCCAGAGCGAGACCGGGCTGATGCAAATCAGCATGGTCACCCGGGACAATCCGGAATTGGGCGAGATCACGTTGACGTTTACCGACCGGCCGCTGGAATTGCGGAAATGGACGATCCGCGACAGTCAGGACAACCACACGCAAATCACCCTGCAGAACACCCGCTTCGGCGGAAAGCTTCCCGCGAAACTGTTCAAGTTCGTCGAACAGCCGGACAAAACGACGCCGGAATAGCAGAAATCACCCGGAAAGGGGGTTGCCGCCGCATTGGCGCAATGCCATTTTTGACGCATGAGTAAACAGCCCTGTCCCATTGTCGGCGTCCCGGCCTGCGCGGTCATGATCGATGGCCGGCCGGCCCATCGCGTCGGCGCGAAATATGTATCCAGCCTGGTCGACGGCGCCGGTTGCCTGCCTTTGCTGATTCCCGCGACGGGCGAGGTCGCGTGTTTCAAGACATTGCTGGACCGTCTCGACGGGGTCTTCCTGACCGGCGCCGGATCGAATGTGGAACCGCATCTGTACGATGGCGAATCCAGCCGCACGGGCACCAAGCACGATCCCGACCGCGACGCCACGACCTTGCCGTTGATCCGGCTTGCGGTTGAGCACGGCGTACCGCTTTTTGCGGTATGCCGGGGCATCCAGGAATTGAACGTGGCGCTCGGCGGGTCGCTGCATCAGAACGTGCACGAACTGCCCGGCAAGAACGAACACCGCATGAACCGGACGCTCACGCCGGAGCAGCGCTACCGGGCGCGGCATCCGATCACCCTGCAGCCGGGCGGCCTGCTGGAAAAGCTGAACGGCCGGGGCGGCGAGGTGATGGTCAATTCCCTGCATGCCCAGGCGATCGACCGGCCGGCGGACGGGTTGTTCGTCGAGGCGATCAGCGATGACGGCGTGATCGAGGCGGTCAGCATTCCCGGCGCCAAGGCATTCGTGCTCGGCGTGCAGTGGCACCCGGAACATCCGGTGCCCTTCGAAGCGCCGCTTTCGGAAGAAATGTTCTCGGCCTTCGCAGCCGCCTGCCGCGCGCGCATGGAACGCCGCGACGCCGGCGCCGCGTCGATCAGAGCCGCCTAACGTGTCCCGCGGCACGGTGCCGCATCGCTCCATCCCCGAGGCGAAGGCGGACCGGTTTTTCGTGCCGGGGGCCGGCGGCGTTGCGCTGTCCGTGTACCGGTTGACGTCATCCGGACCCGGGCCGGTCCTGCTGTGCGGTCACGCCACCGGGATGGCTGCCGGGTCCTACCTGCCCTGGTTCGAAATGCTGGCGCGCCGCGCGGTCGTCTACGCCTTCGACGCCCGCGGCCATGGCGGCTCGGACACGCCGCCGGAGCCGCTGGATACCTCGGTCACGCTCGCTACCCAGGCGGACGACCTGGCGGCGGTGACGGACGCCATCGGCCGGCGCGAAAACGGGGCGCCGGTTTATTATGCCGCCCACTCGATTTCCGGCGCCGCCGCCCTGCATCTGGGCAATCGGGAGCGCGCGGTACCCTGGATCGGCATGACGCTGTTCGAGCCGCCGATCATGATCGGGCCCGATCATCCCCGCCATCGTGACGCCATGGAAAACTCCGCCGAGCGCGCGCAGCTCACCGAGCGGCGCCGCGCGCGCTGGCGATCGCCCACGGATTTTGCGGGCAAGCTGGCCACCCATGGCGCCTTCTCGAAGTTCGACCCGGAGATGCTCGCCGCCCATTGCCAGGCCACATTGCGGCCCGACGGAGACGACTATGTGCTCGCCTGCGCACCCCGCGTGGAAGCGGCGTTCTTTCGATCGGTGCACACCACCCGGGTTTGGGACGGCCTGCCGGACTTTCCCTTTCCGGCCCACTTCGTCGGCGGCGATCCATCCATCCCCGATCCCGGCACGACCTCGGCGCGATGGGTGACGGCGGTTGCCGGCGATGTCGCCGCCCGGGTTTCCGGCAGCCGGTTCGCCGTGGTTCCGAACAGCGGGCACATGATGGTCTGCGAACGGCCGGACGCGTGCCGCGATCTGGTGTTCGACATGATGTTCGCGGATGCTCGGCGCCAACGCGCCGGCGACTAGACCATTTCTTTTTCATATTGACGCATGTGAATTGGTCTATCTCTTGGTTTTTACGCAAATACGTCGTCGCGAACCGTTTCGG
>JBFFGE010000125.1:0-14018 GCA_041557595.1 Alphaproteobacteria bacterium | reverse complement strand
CTTGGTGAGGAATTCCTGGGTACCCTTGTCCAGCTTGTTCCAGCGCTTCAGGCTGAAGGCGCCGAACGAGATGCCCCAACCGACCCGGAGTTTCACGACGTGGGTGATGACTTCGTGCCATTTCGCGCGGTAGGCCGGCATGGTGCCGGTGATGCCGCAATCGGCGACGCCCTTCTGCAGTGCCGGCACGACCTCGGCGAAGGCGATGGTCACGCTGCTGGCGCCGGCGCCTTCGATGAAATCACCGAGCGTCGTGCTGTAGGTCCGGATGCGTTTCCCCTTCAGATCCTTGACGCTGTTGACGTTGGCGTTGCACCAGATCAACTGGCTGGGGAAGGGGTACATCACGAGCAACTTGGCGTTGAACGTCTTCTCGAACGCCTTTTCCAGGATCGGACGATATATCTTCGTCACCTCGCGCGCCGATTCGATGTCCTGCGCGATGCCGGCCAGATCGACACCCTCGAAGACCGCGTCTTCGGAGGCGACGTAGCCGATCACGCCATGCGCGAAGTCGAACACGCCGAGTTTCAGGAGACGCATCACCTCGAAGCCCTTGAGGCCGAGTTCGGTCAGCGGCGGTGCGTGCGCGGTCAGCGCGCCGCCGGATTTTTCGGTGATGAGCTTATTCCAGAACGGGCCTTCATGAATTTTGTAGTTGCTCAGATTGCCCCAGGTTCCCACCACTTTGAAGGCGTTCTTCTGCGGGCCGGCGGCGGATGCGTCGCCGGCGAATACGGCGCCGCAAGCGAGAATGCCAGCAAGCGCGTACGCGATACTTTTTTTCCTCATTTATCTCTCCCTGTCGTCCTGTGCCGCATGCGGCTTATTAAAGTCCTGCCGGCCGTTACCGGACCGGCTTCGTGTCACCAATTTCGTCGGGATGGCAATCCGGTGTTGGAATGCCTCGCCCCAAAGGCATTCGACGGTTACGCTACCCGCGCTGCAACCGTAACGTAGGGAAAACGCGGCGTCCACCGGAAGCTCGCGGGCTTCCAATGACTTGCCGAACGGGCGCATACACGACGCCGGGGGAGGATTTCGTGTGGTTTATTGGCGTTGATGTCGGCGGCACCTTTACGGATTTTTACGCCTTTGACGATGCGACCGGGGCGGAGCATGTCCATAAGACGCCGTCGACGCCGGAGAATCCCGCCGAGGCGATCCTCGCCGGTTTGGACGATCTCCTGGAAAGCCGGGGAATTGACCGCGCCGCCATCGGGCGCCTTGGCCACGGGACGACGGTGGCGACGAACGCGCTGATCCAGCGGCGCGGCGCCGCGGTGGCGCTGGTCACGACCGAGGGTTTTCGCGATCTGCTGGAAATCGGCCGCCAAACCCGGCCGAAAATGTACGACCTGCAGGCCGATTACCCGCCGCCGATCGTGCCCAGGGAGCATCGCTTCGAAATCGCCGAGCGGATCGGGCCGGACGGCGCGGTGGTCACGCCGCTGTCCAACGCCGCGCTGCGCGACATTGTCGAGGCGGTCCGCGGGGCGTCCGTCGAGGCGTGTGCGGTCTGCCTGTTGTTCTCCTTCCTCAATCCGGAGCATGAACGGCGCATCGGCGCCGCGCTGCGCGCTGCCCTGCCCGACATGCATCTATCCCTGTCGTCGCGGGTGAAGCCTGAATTCCGCGAATTCGAACGCAGTTCGACCACGGTGCAGAATGCCTATCTCCAGCCGGTCATCGCCCGGTATATGCGCGATTTGCGGCAGGGACTGTCCGAGCGGGCCCCCGGGGCGGCGATCGGCATAAACCAGTCGAGCGGCGGCCTGATGTCGATTGAGCGTGCCGAGGGAATGCCGGTGCGGACCGCGCTGTCCGGGCCGGCGGCGGGGGTGGTCGGGGCCGTGCATGTCGGCAAACTGGCGGACCGGCCGGATATCATCACGCTCGACATGGGGGGAACGAGCGCAGATGTCTGCCTGATCAGAAACCACGAAGCCGGCATCAGTCACGAGCAGGAGGTGGCGGGGTTTCCCATTCGCCTGCCGATGGTGGACGTTCATACGGTCGGCGCCGGCGGCGGCTCGATCACCTGGTTCGACCGGGACGGGCTTCTCAAGGTCGGCCCGGAAAGCGCGGGCGCGGTGCCGGGACCGGCATGTTACGGACAAGGCGGCGACCGGCCGACCGTCTCCGACGCCAATCTCCTGTTGGGACGTCTTTCGCCCGGTGGGCTGCTCGGCGGCGCCATGGCGCTCGATACCGCAGCGGCGCGGCGGGTCATGACGCCGGTCGCCGAGCGGTTGGGCGCGTCGCTCGAATGGACGGCGTCGGGTGTGCTGGGCATCGTCGTCGCCAGCATGGTGCGGGCGATCCGGGTGATTTCGATTGAACGCGGTCACGACCCCCGCACCTTCACCTTGATGGCGCTCGGCGGCGCCGGGCCGCTGCATGCGACGGAGGTGGCGCGGGCGCTCGGCATCGGGGAAGTGATCGTGCCGCCATCCCCGGGCATTCTCTGCGCGCAGGGACTGGTCGTTTCGGATTTGAAAGAGGATTTCGTTGTCAGCGGCCGGTATCCGGTGAACCGGGAGGGTCTCGCCGCGGTCGCCGCTGCGGTTGGCGGCCTCGCCGAAGAGGCCGGGCGCTGGGCGCTCGGCGGCGGGGCGCAAGCGTTGTCCCATCATTTAACGCTCAGTTTGGATATGCGATACGCCGGTCAGAACTTCGAACTTGCGGTTGCGGTCGGCGCCACCGAAGGGGTTGCTGTGCCGCCTGCGATTCCGGAACCGGCGGCGCTGCGCAGCCTGTATTTCGATGCCCATGAACGGAGTTACGGATTCCACAACCCCGAGGATCCGATGGAGATCATCAATATTCGCCTGACCGCGCATGGCCGATTGCCGAAGCCGGAGCCCGCGCCGGAGGTGGATTTCGAGCATTCGGCGCCAACGCCCGATGGCCACCGTTCGGTCTGGCTCGACGGTGGCGCCGCCATCGAGACCCCGATCTATGGCCGGGAAGGGCTGCGACCCGGCCAGCGGATCGAGGGCCCGGCAATTATCGAACAACTCGACACGACGACGGTGGTCTTCCCCGGCGATGCCGCCACGGTCGACGGGCGGCGCAATCTGATCCTCACCCTGGCGGGGGCATCATGACGGCCGCAAAGCTCGATCCGGTGGCGCTGGAAATCCTGTTCAACGCGCTTCGGTCGGTAACGGACGAGACGTTCATCGCCCTGATGCGCAGCGCGTATTCCACCAACATCAAGGAACGGCGCGACCACTCGACCGCGATCTGCGACCCGCAAGGGCGACTGGTGGTGCAGGCGGAGCATTCGCTTCCGATCCATCTGGCATCGATGATCGGCATGATGGAGAGCTTGCACGCAAAGTATCCCGCCGAGGAGATTCGCGAGGGCGATCTGTTCGTGGCCAACGATCCGCATGTAGCGGGCGGCACCCATCTGCCCGACGTCAACATGGCGATGCCGGTCTTCGACCGGGGGCGGCTGATCGCCTATGTCTGCAACATCGCCCATCACGCAGATATCGGCGGCATGGTGCCCGGGTCGATGGCCGGCGGAATGTCGGAGATCTATCAGGAAGGCCTGCGCATCCCGGTCGTCAAACTATTCGACCGGGGCGATTTGCAGCGCGACCTGTTCGAGTTGCTGCTGCTCAATGTCCGCCTGCCGGAGGAGCGGCGGGGCGACTATAACGCACAGATCGCCGCCTGCCGGCTGGGCGCGCGGCGGTTGTCGGAACTCGCCGCGCGGCATTCTGCGGATACGCTGCTGGGCGGATTTGGCGAGATCATTTCGCGCACCGAACGGCGCATGCGCGACGCCATCGCCGGGGTGCCGGACGGCGTCTACCGGTTCGAGGATGTCATGGACGATGACGGGTTCGGCACGGTCGATATTCCCATCCGTGTCGCTATCCGCGTTGACGGCGACCGCATCGGCTTCGATTTTACCGGCACCGCGCCGCAGGTGCGCGGCAACGTCAACGTGACCATGAACGCCACCCAGGCGTCGGTCTGCTATACGCTGAAAGCGCTGCTCGATCCGGACGTGCCGAACAATCATGGTGTTCTGGCGGTGTGCGATATCACCGCGGAGCCCGGCAGCTTGGTCGATTGCGTCGCGCCGGCGCCCGTCGCGGCACGGGCGAATACCTGCCAGCGCATCGTCGACATCGTCATCGGCGCGCTGGCCGACGCCCTGCCGGACGCGGTGGTCGGCGCCGCCAACGGGGCCAATACGACAGCGGTCTTCGCCGGGCGCGATCCGGGCCGCGGGACCGACTATCTGTACCTCGAGACGCTGGGTGGCGGTTTCGGCGGCCGGGCGCGCCGGGACGGGCGCGACGGGGTGCAGGTCCACATCACCAATACTTCCAACCTGCCGGTCGAATCGATCGAGATGGAATATCCCCTGCGGGTCGAGAGTTATGGGTTCGTGGAAGATTCCGGCGGGGCGGGACGGCATCGCGGCGGCCTGGGCCTGCGCCGGGTCATCACCCCGGTGGGGCATCACTGCACGTTCAATGGAGCGGGGGAGCGATTTCGCAACGCGCCCTGGGGTATCTTCGGCGGCGGCCCGGGCGGGCGCGGGCGCTTTGTCCTGCGAAACGCGGCGGGTGAGGACGCCGCCTTGCCGATCAAGCCGACCGGTATCGACGTCGCGCCGGGCGACCGCATCGTCGTTGAAACGCCGGGCGCCGGCGGCTACGGTCCGCCGAAGGATCGCGACGCGGCCGCGCTGGCGGCGGACCGAAGAAGCGGCAAGTTCGGTCAGCCCTGGGCCGATGCGCATCAGCGGGACGGCAAGGGCGCCGATGACTAAAAACCGCGAAATGCAAGGGTACCGATATTCATGACCACGCGCGACGCCAACGCAGAACGGCCGGTGCGGATCGCCGTCGATATCGGCGGAACCTTCACGGATTTGCAGATATTCGATGGCCGGTCGGGCACGGTGGCGGCCTATAAGGTGCCGACCACGCCGGCCGACCCCTCGGATGGCTTCATGAACGGCATTGCCGGCGCGGCGAAGCGGTTCGGTTTCGCGCTGGATGACGTCGCCCTGGTACTGCACGGCACGACGATCGCCACGAATGCGGTGCTCGAACGCAAGCTGCCGCCCGCGGCGCTGCTGACGACGCGCGGATTCGAGGACGTGCTCGAGATCGGCCGTCATGTCCGCAAGGATATCTACAGTCTGAAGGCCGAGCCACGCCCCGTTCTGGTGCCGCGCCGGCGGCGTTTCGGGTTGTCCGAACGGATCCGGGCCGATGGAAGCGTCGAGACGGCACTGTCCGGCGATGATCTTCGTTCGGCAATCGTCGCGATGCGCGCCGGCGACGATGCGCCGATCGAAGCGGTGGCGGTCTGCCTGCTACATGCCTACGCCAATCCGGCGCATGAACGCGCGGTACGCGATATCTGCCAGGCCTAATGGCCCGAACTGGCAGTGTCGCTGTCCAGCGATGTCAGCCCGGAAATCCGCGAGTTCGAGCGGTCCTCGACGACCGCGCTCAATGCATTGCTGGTGCCGGTGGTGGCGCGCTATCTCGACCGATTGTCGGCGCGAATGCGGGAAGCCCGGTTCGATCCGCATCTTTATCTGGTGCAATCGAACGGCGGCCTGGCGACGCCGGAAGTGGCGGGCGCGCAGCCGGTTCGGCTGCTGCTGTCCGGCCCGTCCGGCGGCGCGATGGCGGTGACGCAACTGGCCGCCGATGTGGGCGAGCCCAATCTGGTCGGCGTCGATATGGGCGGCACCAGTTTCGATGTGTGTGTGGTGCGCGACGGCGCGAGTTCGGTGATTACCGAAGGCGACATCGACGGGCTGCCGGTGCGACTGCCGATGATGGAAATCCGCACGGTCGGCGCGGGCGGCGGCTCGATCGCCTGGATCGATCCGGGCGGGGCCCTGCATGTGGGGCCGCGCAGCGCCGGCGCCAGCCCCGGGCCGGTCGCCTACGGACAAGGCGGGGAGGAACCCGCGGTCACCGACGCCAACGTCGCGCTCGGCCGTATCGATCCGGAATACTTTCTCGGCGGCGCGATGCGGCTCGATCACGCGGCGGCGGAACGGGCGATCGCCGGGAAAATCGGCGCACCGCTCGGGCTTTCGATGCCGGCGGCGGCGGAAGGCATGCTGTCTGTGGCGAACGCGAACATGGCGGCGGCGATCAAATTGAGCCTGTTCGAGAAAGGATTGGACCCGCGGGACTTTGCGCTCGCCTCGTCCGGTGGGGCCGGCGGCCTGCACGCGATCGCGCTGGCCGAGGAGATGAGCATGGATCGTGTGGTATTCCCGCGCGATCCGGGCACGCTGTCGGCCTACGGTATCCTGTTTTCCGACATCACCCATGATCTCGCGCGGTCGCGGCTCGTGCCGGCGGAGGCGGACTCGCTCCCCGTGCTGCAGGACCTTTTGGACGGCTTGATGGCGGATGGCGCGGGTCTGCTCGACCGGGACGCAATCGCGCCGGATGACCGGAATTTCGCGGTCGCGGCGGATATGCGCTATCGCGGCCAGGCATTCGAATTGCTGGTGCCGTGGCGAGATGTGGAATCCGGGGCGAAAATCAGCACGGCGGCGCTGGACCGGCTGATCGGGGATTTTCACGACCAGCACCTCAGGCAATTTGCCTATAACGAACCCGGTGGCCCGGTGGAAATCGTGACGCTGCGGGTGACCGCGATCGGCCGGCTGCCGAAACCGCGGCTGCGGGCATTCGAGAGCCGAGGTACATCGTCCCCCAAGGCGCACCGCCGGATCTATCTCGACGGCGATTGGCGGGAAACGCCGGTCTACGACCGGCATGCTCTGTCCCTGGACGCGTCGGTCGCTGGACCCGCGGTCGTCGAGGAGGAATACACCACGATCCTGGTCGCCGATGGATGGTCGATTGCGCCGGGCACGACCGGCGATCTGATCGCCCGCCGGCAGTCGGGCGCGGGCGGAAGAGAGGCAGAATGACCGATGTAGACCCGATCCAGCTGGAGATCATCCGCAACGCGCTCGTTGCAGCCTCGGAGCAGATGAGCGTCACGATCTGGCGTACCAGCCGCTCGACCGTGATCCGCGAAATGCTCGATTTCTCGACGGCGATTTTCGATTCCGAGGGGCGCAATATTGCCCAGGCGACGCGGATACCTGTGCATCTCAACTCGATGGCGACCTGCCTCGAGGATATTCTTCAAGGCCATGTTCCCCTGTCCGAGTGGAACGAGGGGGACGTGGTCATCACCAACGACCCGTATTGCGGCGGCCAGCATCTGCCGGATATTTTGGCGTTCCGGCCGGTCCATGTGGACGGCGCGGCGATCGCGATCGTCGGCGCGCTGTGCCACCACATCGATGTCGGTGGCGGCGCGCCCGGCAGTTACGATCCGATGGCGACCGAGATCTATCAGGAAGGGCTGCGCATTCAACCGCTCAAGCTGTACGAAGGCGGGCGGCGCAACGAGGCGGTGCACGGGCTGATCCTCAATAACAGCCGCGAGCGGGAAAAGCTGGCCGGCGATCTGGCGTCGCAAATGGCGGCGCTGGAAATCGGCGCGGCGGAACTGACGCAGATAGCGCGGCGCTACGGCACGGGCCCGCTTCGCGCGGCCACCGAGCGCATCATGGACCAGTCGGAGCAGGCCATGCGGGCCGCGCTGCGCGCGATGCCCGACGGCGTGTATGAATTCGAGGATTTCGTCGACGATGACGGTTTCAGCGACCAGTCCCTACCGGTCCGGGTAGCCGTGACCATCGAGGGTGATCGGGCGGTGGTCGACTTCACTGGCTCCAGCCCGCAGGCGCGCGGTTCGGTCAATTGCACGCTCAACATGTCGAAATCGGCGGTTTATTTTGCTGTTATGAGCGCGGCAGGTGGCGATTTCGCTGCCAATTCAGGCTGCTACAGGCCGATCGAGCTTATCGCGCCCGAGGGCTCCGTGGTGAATTGCCGCCATCCCGCGCCGGTCGTCAACCGCATGCTCACCGGCCACCGCATCGTCAACGCGGTGATGGGGGCGCTGGCGCAGGCGGTGCCCGACCGAATCCCGGCGGCGTATTACGGCGTCAGTTATGTCTATTCGGTGGGCATGCGGAAACCCACCGGGGCGCCCGATGTTTATCTCGAGATCGAGGTCGGTGGCTGGGGCGCGCATCCGGAGGAAGATGGCGCCAATGCCTTTTCCGCGGGCTTTCACAATCTCGCCAATTCGCCGCTGGAGATGGTCGAAAGCAGCCATGCGGTGACGTTCAGCGGCTATGGTTTGGTGCCGGATTCCGGCGGCGCCGGGCGAACGCGCGGCGGGTTGGGGCTCTATCGGGAATTCCGGCTGGAGGCGGCGGATGGCGTGCTGGCGACCAGTTTCGAGCGGTTCCGGCATCCGCCCTACGGTCTCGATGGCGGGCAGCCGGCGCATGTCGGCCGGTTGCTGATCCGGCGCAATGGCCAGGTCCGGGAACCGGGCTCGAAACTTTCGGGCCTCGAATTGCGGCGAGGCGACGTGGTGCGGCTGGAAACCTCCGGCGGCGGCGGCTTTGGTGACCCCAAATCGCGGCCGCGCGCCGCCGTGGCGCGCGATCTGGCGGATGGTTATATTTCGGAACAAGTCGCGCGCGGCGTCTATGGTCTTGAGATTGACGGCGAGCCCGCCTAAATCAGCCGTTTTTACCCGCCGAGCCGCAAAATTTTACTGAATATGGGTCAAAATAAGGCAGTCCGGCGTATTTTTATAAAAACTCTGTTAACCCTTTAGCTTTAGGGTGTGTTCATGGCGGATGTCGCCTTGTTGACGACCGGGATAAATCACGTGGGCAGGCGGGATGAATCAGGGATTGTCGACGGGCGCTCCGCCAATTTTTCTGCCTTTAATTAATTCCAATTAAAGGCAGGTTGATCTGATCGGCAATGGCCAGCCGAGTCAAAACCCGGGTTTTTCCGGGGGGCCTTTTAAATCGTATCCACATAGTGCGGCTGGGGCCGTCGGTAGAGGTCCTCGTAATGGACCAGCGCCGGTTCGCCGAGCGCGCAGGGGGCGCCATCGAGGAAGGCCCATTCGCCGCGATCGCACTTATCCGCCGATACATAGCCATTGATGTAGAGCCGCCGGTCGCCGCCGGTCGTGTTCGGCCCCGATCCATGCAGGGTAAACAGGTTCCAGATGGCGATGTCGCCGGGCGCCATTTCGACGGTGATCGCGTCCGCCGGGTCCAGGCCGAGGGCGCGCAGATCGCGCGCATCCATCGACCGGTCCATGATCCGGCGTTCCCCCGGCAGGCTGAACGCGCCGCGCCGATGGCTGCCGGGATAGAACGTCATCGCTCCGTTTGCGGCATTATGCGGATCGATGGCGATGCCCGTCTGGATGAAGCTGGATTCCGGGTCGCGATACGCAGTGCGGGGGCGGCGGAACCAAATATCCTGATGATAGCCGAAGCTGGTTTGGGCGGCGCCCGGCTGCTTCCAGTGCATCTGATTGATGATCTGTTTCAAGGATTTGCCGATCAGCGGGGCGAGAACATCGCGCAACCGGCGGTCGAGCCGAATACGGTTCAGTGTCTCGTCGAAATACGATGGCCATTGGACGAGCCGTACCTGCTTGCCGATCGACGGATCTTCGCTCAATTGGAAGAACACGTTCTGATGGCGGAAGCTCGTGCGATATTCCAGCGCCCGCGCGCGGACCCGGTCGAAGGCGGCCGCGGCCTCGGCGATTTCGTCAGCCCTGAAAACACCGCGGATCACGGCAAATCCCTGCTGATGAAACGTGTCGATATAGCCTCGGTTCATTGCCCTATCCGGCTGCAGTGGCGTGAATTAGACGCCTACCTATGAATATTAGGCAAATCATAGCGCCCGGCGAATGGCGCATTTGGACAGGCCAAATCTCCGGACGGGTAGGGTGGCGCTATACTGCCGGCGGCGCGTCGATTACTGTCGCCGCATGAGCAGCACCATTGATTTCGGCGGCCTGGGTTCGGTCACGGATTTGCGCCAGGGTACCCGATGGTCGGCTGAGGATCTGGCGCGCGGCGCCGAGCGCACCGCGACGCTGGTGCGCCCCTATGTTGCGCCCGAGCGGCCGCATGTGGTCATCGCCCATGGCGGCACGCCGTTATTCTTTGCCGATCTGTTCGGCGTTTGGGCGTCCGGCGGCTGCGCGGTCTGCGTCAATCCGGGCCTGACCGCCGGTGAGATGTCGGTCATCGGAGAATTCCTGAATCCGGCCGCGATCCTGACCGGGGATGAAACCGGTTCTGCGCTGCCCGACGGCATAGCCGCCCTGCGGACGGATCGTGAAAGAATAAGCAAATTTGATGGGTTAGGAAAAATACTTCGCTCATTGGATGATCCGGCGCTGATCCTCTTTACGTCCGGCACCACGGGTGCGCCCAAGGGAGTTGTCCATAGTTTGCGGTCGCTGTTTGCCCGAATCGGGTTGAATCGCGCTCATATGGGCGACGGCAGTTTGGCGCGATCCCTGTGCGTCTTGCCGACCCATTTCGGCCACGGTTTGATCGGCAACTGCCTGACTCCGCTGTTCGCCGGCGGCGATCTCTTTCTGTGGCCTGGGCCGGCAATGAAGGAGATGGTCGATCTGGGCGCGACGTTGGGACGGCAGGACATCACCTTCATGAGTTCGGTCCCGGCCTTCTGGCGGATGGCGCTGCGGCTGTCGGCCGAGCCCGCGCCGCCTTGCCTTCAACGTATCCACATCGGCTCGGCGCCCTTGTCTTCGGCGCTTTGGCAGGATGTCGCGCGTTGGGCGGGCACCGATAGCGTGGTCAACATGTACGGCATAACCGAAACCGCGAACTGGATCGCGGGTGCGTCGCTGGCCGATGGGCCGGCGGAGGACGGCCTGATCGGCGCCATGTGGGGCGGATGCGCCGCGGTCCTGGCGGAGGACGGCACGCCGCGCCGCCGGGGCGAGGGGGAGCTTCTGGTGCAGACCCCGTCGCTCATGTCGGGGTATCACGCACGGCCGGATCTGACGAATTCCGTTCTCCGGGACGGCTGGTACCACACGGGCGATACCGGACACATCGACGACGACGGCCGAATTCGGCTTGTCGGCCGGCGCAAGTCGGAGATCAACAAGGCCGGCATAAAAGTGCACCCGGAGGAGGTGGATCTGTTGCTGGAACGCCATCCAGGGGTGGCCGAGGCATGCTGCTTCGGGCTGCCGGACCCGGTGAGCGGCGAAATCATCGGCGTCGCGGTGACCCTCGTGGCGCGTCGGTCCGATGCGCCGCCGGCGCCTGCCATCGCGGACTTGCGTGATTGGTGCCGCGCCCGTATCAAGGCCGAATGCGTACCGGATCGCTGGTTCGTGGTCGCCGAAATTCCCAAGAGCGACCGGGGCAAGGTAAAGCGGGACGCGGTACGCGACCATTGTTTGCGGCAGGATCCGGGCTGATCGAGCGGGAAGGGCATTGCGATGGATGATTTGCGGGCGCGCGCGCGCGGACTGCTGGCCGATGCGCTGGAGTTGACCGCCGACGAAGTGCCGGACGACGCGTCGATCGATACCGTCGAGGCATGGACCAGCCTTGGCCATATGCGCCTGATCCTGGGCATCGAAGCGTCGATGGCGACGCAGCTGGATGCCGCGCTGGTCGTCGGCATCGAGTCCCTGGACGACATCGTTTCTGTCCTGAAGGGCGCGCCGGGACAGTAGGTTTCCGGCTCACGCCGCCGCGCGGTTCGGCCGGTTCAGCGCGTGTGATCCTCGTTCTTTTCGCGCCACAGGCCGAGCAGCGCGCTGCGCAGCTCAATCGGATGGAGCGGCTGGCGCAACACTTTCATGCCGACCGATGCAGCGAATTTTTCGAGGTCGGGCGCGGGTTCTTCGGTGACCAGCACGGCGGGTATTCCCGCCCCGTAGCGGCGCCATAACAGACGGATCGCGCTGTCGCCGCCGAGGCCGATACCGAGCGCCAGATCGCAGACAATCAGATCGGGCAGCCGGCCCGCGCGGACGAGGCGCTCCACCGCGTTTTCCGGCAGATCGACGCCGACCGCCCGGCAACCCCAGCTCTGCAACAGATCGAGCATGCTCGATCGCAGCACGTCCGACGGCTCGATGACGACGACCACCTGTCCCTGCAGCGGGCTGCTTTCCTCGTAATAGGCGGATGCGGGCACGTCCGGCGGGCGATCCGCGCCGAGCAGATGGAGCGCTTCGCTCAGGCTCTTGTCGATTTTCTCCAGGGTATCGGCGTCCTGGTCTTCCGGATGCCGCTGGGTCAGGATCGACGTCCATACCCGCGCGGCATAGAGCGAGTAATGCAGCGCCCGGTCGGCGTCCGGGGTGCGCGCCGCGGGGCCAGCCGGCTCGCCGGATTGGTCCGGCGATGCTGCCGGTTCATCCTCCGCCGCCGCAGTCGTATCCGGTCTGGGCCGGTCCGACAAAGGCGTCACCACCGAGATCAGCCCGGTGATTCCACCATTCCGGCCGTGTTCATAGGCCCAGTCGAGCCGCACGTCGATCAACGTGCCATCCCGGCGGCGATAGCTGGTGAAGATCGGGGTTGCCTTTGGACGTTTCGTAAACACATGGCGGAGATAGGCGCGGAGGGCGCGTCGACCGTCGGGTTCCTGCAGGCGCTCGAAGACATTCTCGCCAATGAGCGCATTTTCCTCGTATCCCAAGATCTCGTGGTAGATCGGATTGGCGTAGAGGATGCGGCCGGTGCGATCGATCCGTTCGACGCCGAATGGGCAGGAAACCAGGGTGTGCTGAAAGCCGATCTGGGCGGCGATCAGGGCTTCCGCCTGGCGTTGGTTTTCCCGCACTTCGCCATTGCCGTTCGGCAGCCCGAAGGACAGGATGTTGCAACCGCCGTCGGCGCCCGCGGTATCCGAAGCCTCGGCGCCATTGGCCGGGACATGGGCGGAGATGAGAAACTGCTCGTCTTCACCCGGAAACCGGATGGTCGAGCCGCTGACCGTGACCGGGACCGCATGGCCGTCGCGACGGGGCGCAATGGACAGCAAGTCGGCGGCGCTTTCTTCGTTCAGCAGTGTGCGAACCCAATTCCGGCCTTCGGCGTGCGGCGGTGGGCCAAACAGAACGTCGAGCGCCGGTCGGCCGAGCAGCTCGGCGGCGGTGTAGCCGGTCAGCGCGGTCCAGGCTGGGTTGATATGCAACACCACGCCACCGCCGCGCCGCCAATAGCCGGAAATGACGACGGGATTAGAGAGCCGGTCCAGCGCGGACGTCAGCTGCCGCCACAACGTGGGGCCCTTTTCCGCGCCTGCGATCACCTCATTGCTCCCTGCCGTCGGTGGCCGGGTCGGACGCGCCCGACCGCCGATACGGGCTCATTCGTTGTTTCGCCGCAAGCTCTTGAAGGCCGCGGGCGCGCGCAGTATGAAGATTGCCAAATCAAGACGAAAGTAACCCAAAGGTGTAGGACGCCGCTGTCGCCGGAACACAATGTTTCCGGTAGGTCGGGGGCGGGCCGGCATGCGCCTATTCCGGCTAACCCGTTTGCGCCGGATGCTCGTCACCTTGAGCCGATTTCCGGGACATACCGCACGGCCTAAATTGGGGGCGCTCCATCGGTCGGGGCGCCGCAGGCACGCAGGGGGCTTCCAGGGCATTGCAGAACAATAATCATTTGACCCAACAGGATATCGCAGAATTCGAACGGGTTGCCGAGACGATGATCCGGCACGCGGAATGGGCGGCCGTGCGGCGTACCCGGAAACCGGATGCCGATTTTTTCGAAATCCAGCCGGCGGGGGCGCAGGAAGCGCAGTTCAGCATCGGCCGGTGCGCAACCGGGAATTACATGCTGCTCGATCATCGTGCCGGCGCGGTGCGGATTGCCCAGGCCTTCACCGCCTTGATCGACCGACTGAAATAGGGCGCCGGCCAAACGACGAAAGGCGGTGCACTGGCACCGCCTTTCGTCTCATTCGATCACATCACTGAATTGCTGTCGCTGCCGGTCGTTTCCGCCGGATCGTTGCGGGCGGCGGGCCGGCATCGAGGACGGCCCGTCTCCCGAACGGTTGCGCTTCTCTAGAGCCGTGGGGGGG
>JBFFGE010000124.1:0-14051 GCA_041557595.1 Alphaproteobacteria bacterium | reverse complement strand
CCGCCGATCTGGGGCGGCGGCAGTGCGCCGGGGGCGCTGCGCCGCGCGGGGCGCGATTTCGACGGGTGGTTCCCGTCCGGCCCTGCCGACCCCGCGGTCTGGAAGAAGAACTGGGCCGAAGTGCATCAGCATGCAAGAGACGCCGGGCGCGATCCCGCCGCGATCACCGGCGCGGCCTATCTAACGCTCTCGATCGACGACGATGCGGCGCAGGCGAACGCCCGGCTGGACGCATTTCTCGAGCAGTATTACGGCCAGCCGGCGAAAGTGCTGCGCGGCTATCAGGGCTGTTTCGCGGGTTCGCGCGCGGAGGCCGTGGCGTGGCTGCGCGCCTTCGTCGACGGCGGCGCCACCCATCTGGTGCTGCGCTTCACCGGCGAGCACGAGCGCAACATGGAAACCGCGGCGTCGATGCGGGCGGAATTTGCGGGGTAGGGCGGGACCGCGATGAAATTCCGGCCGATACTCCGGCGCTTCCCCGGTTGCTTGGGTTCGCCGGGGACTGTACCGTAACGACGAAGTTCATGGGATGAAACGGTCGGCGCGTTGACGGTCGCGAGCGTGACTTTCCCCGGCCCCCTAGCCAAGGAGTTCCCACCATGCCTGACAGCGGTCCCACCAATTCCCGCATCGTCGCGGCCTATCGCGAGAAGACCCCCGGTTCGGCCAAACTCGCGGAATCCGCAGGCGACGTTTTCCCGAGCGGGCTGACCCACGACTCGCGCAAGCTCGATCCCTATTGCCTCTATGTGGAGCGCGCCCAGGGGTCGCATAAATGGGATGTGGACGGGAACGAATACATCGATTTCTTCGGCGGCCATGGCGCGCTGTTGCTCGGCCATAACCATCCGGCGGTGACCGAGGCGGTGCATGGACAACTGAACAAGGGCACCCATTATGGCTCCGGCCACGAGTTGGAGGTGCGCTGGGGCGATCTGGTGAAGACGCTGATCCCCTGCGCCGAGAAGGTGCGGTTCACCGGCTCGGGGACCGAGGCGAACATGATGGCGTTCCGCATCGCCCGCGCCGCGACAGGGCGGAAGAAGCTGGTGCGGTTCCTCGGCCATTTCCATGGGTGGAACGATCACGTCGCGTTCGGTGTCGGCGATCATTTCGACGGCAGCCCGTCGGTCGGCGTGCTGGACGGGATCGCGAAGAACGTGGTGCTGGCGCCGCCGGACGATATCGAGGAGACCCGGCGCATTCTGACAAGCGATGACGACATCGCCGCCGTCATCCTGGAGCCGACCGGATCGGGCTTCGGCCAGGTCCCCATGGCGGCGGATTTCGTCACCGAGTTGCGAAAGATCACCGAAGAGCAGGGCATCCTGCTGATCTTCGACGAGGTGGTGGCCGGGTTCCGGGCGCACAAGGGTGGCGCGCAGGCGCATTTCGGGCTGATGCCGGATCTCGCGAGCCTCGCCAAGATCCTCGCGGGCGGACTGCCGGGCGGCGCGGTGTGCGGGCGCAAGGATCTGCTCGACCTGCTCGACTTCGAGGAGACGGCGAAACAGGGCATCGAGAAGATCGGCCATCAAGGCACCTTCAATGCCAACCCGCTGTCCTCCGCCGCCGGCGTGGCGACGCTGGAGATCGTCGAGAGCACCGACGCGACCGACAAGGCGATCCGCCAGGCGCGCAAGCTGCGCGAGCAGGTCAACCGGGTGTTCGCGGATGAGGGCGTGCCCTGGGCCGCCTATGGACAGTTCTCGGAGATCCATTTCTTTACGAATGCGCCCGGCCTGGACATCGATCCGCTGAATTTCGACCTGTTCGGAATGGAGCGTGAGCATTTCAACGGCGACAAGGCGCTGACCACGTGGTTCCGCCTCGGCCTGATGGTCAACGGCATCGATATCAACGGCAAGCTCGCCGGCAAGGTTTCGGTCATGCACAGCGACGACGACATCGCCCAAAGCGCCGAAGCGGTGCGCGGCGCGGTCCGCATGCTGAAGGACGAAGGAACGATCTGAACGCGTGGTGGAGACAAGGGTAATTCCGCCGCGCTGCGTCAAAGACGTCATTCCCGCGAACGCGGGAATCCAAATCAGTCGAAAGTGACTGGATTCCGGCTCGGCGCGCCGCGCCGTCCGGAATGACGCAGTGTTTGGTCGAATGGGTTCGCATTGCAGCCGCTCGAACGCCGCCGCGGCACAAGTGGCGGCCAAGAATTGAACGGGAGTACACATGACAACGAAGAATGACGCGGCCCTGCCGCTTGCCGGGGTGCGGGTGGTCGAGTTTTGCCAGACCATCATGGGACCGACCTGCGGGCTGGTGCTGGGCGATCTGGGGGCGGATGTCATCAAGATCGAGCCCGCGCCGGACGGCGACAAGACGCGGCGGCTGCACGGTTTCGCCGCCGGGTTCTTTTCCAGCTTCAACCGTAACAAGCGGAGCGTCGCGATCGACCTGAAGACGCCGGAAGGGCTGGCGGTCGCGCACAAGCTGATCGCGAGCGCCGATGCGTTGTCGGAGAATTACGCGCCGGGCACCATGGACCGGCTCGGCTGCGGCTATGAGGCCATGTCGAAACTCAATCCGGGCCTGATCTATTGCTCGCTCAAGGGCTTCCTCAGCGGCCCGTACGAGAACCGCCCGGCGCTTGATGAGGTGGTGCAGTTCATGGCCGGGCTGGCCTATATGACGGGCCCGCCGGGCCGGCCGCTGCGCGCCGGCGCATCGATCATCGATATACTCGGCGGCACCTTCGGCGCGCTCGGCATCATGGCGGCCTTGCGCGACCGCGAACGCACCGGCAAGGGCCAGTTCGTGAAAAGCGCGCTGTTCGAATCCACCGCCTTTCTGATGATGCAGCACATGGCGGGCGAGGTCATCACCGGCCAGGAGGTGCCGCCGATGCCCGCGCGCTGGGGCGCCTGGGCGATCTATGAGGTGTTCGAGACGTCGGACAAGGACCAGATCTTCATCGGCCTCACCAGCGACAACCACTGGCGCCGCTTCTGCGAGCATTTCGGGCGGCAGGACCTGCTCGACGATCCGACGCTGAAGACCAACGAGGACCGGGTGAAGGCGCGCGACCGGGTGAAACCCCTGGTGCGGGAAATCTTCGGCAAGCACACCAAGGCCGAGTTGACCGAGATCTGCGAGAAGATCGAGGTGCCCTTCGCGCCCGTGGCGCAGACGAAGGATTTGTTCGACGACCCGCAGCTCAACGCCAATGGACGGATGCTGGAGACGATCATGTCGAACGGCGTCAAGACGCGGCTGCCCCGGCTGCCGGTGGAGATCGGCGATCACGACCTCGGCATGCGCCATCAGCCGCCGACGGTCGGCCAACACACCCGCGACGTGCTGAGCGAGGCGGGTATCGGCGCGGACGAACTGGATGCGCTGGAAGCGAAGGGCGTGATCGTCGGGCCGAAGGCGGCAGAGTAGGCTGGACGCAAGCACATTTAGCTGGCAACGCCCGTCCCACATCTTCCACCGTCACCCCGGACAAGCGGCGCAGCCACGCCCCGTCCGGGATGACAATTTTTGGGATGAGCGCCAGACGCGATAACACTGCGGAATACGGGCCTAAAACCGTCCCAACCGGAACGGCGTCGCATCGATGGACGGCTCCCGCCCGGCGACCATGTCGGTGATCAGCTTGCCGGTCATCGGCGAGCCGGACAGGCCGGTGTGGCCGTGGCCGAAGGCGTAGAAGACGTTGCCATAGCGGCTGGCCCGGTCGATCACGGGCAGCGAGTCCGGCGTCGACGGGCGGCGGCCCATCCATTCGCGGGCGTCCGTATCCTGCAGGCCGGGGAAGTATTCCCTGGCGTGGCGGAACAGCAGGCGGGAGCGCCGGTAATCGGGCGGCGCGTCGCGGCCGGCGAATTCGGCGGTGCCGGCCAACCGGAAGCCGTTTTCCATCGGCGTCATGGTGAACTTGCGGTCGCCGGCCGAAAGGCTGATGCGCGGCATCACGCCGGGGTCCGGCAATTCCAGGTGGTAGCCGCGCTCCGCTTCCAGCGGAATCATATCGCCTAGCCGCGCGGCGAGGGGCCGGGAATACGCGCCGGCGCTGATGACGGCGATCCCGTCCGCGCCGAGCGGCTCCGTGCCCGCATCGGTGATCAGCGCGCTGACCGCGCCTTTCGTGGTCTTGAAATCCCGGAGCTCGCCCTGACGGATCTTGCCGCCTTCGGCGACGAACCGGTCGGCGATCGTGTTGACCAGCCGGTTCGGGTTCACCGTATGGCCGTTGTCGGGAAAGAACAGCGCGTGGCGCACGATCGGGCTCAGTTCCGGCACCATCTGGCGCAGGGTTGCCATGTCCAGTTCCTCGACGGTGGCGCCGGATTCGCGCCGCACCTTGTTGATGCCCCGGGCGACCTCGAAGCTGGCGTCGCTTTCGAACACCTGGAGCTGGCCCAGGCGCTTGATGATCGTCGAGGTATCGATCATCGAGTCATAGAGGGTGAAGGCCTCCGCATGCAGCGCGCATAAGGCGCGGACGCCGTTGTCGTAGACCGCCGGGTCCGCGGCCCTGGCGAAGCGCCAGAACCAGGGCAGGGCGCGCGGCAGATAGCCCCAGCGCACCCGCAGCGGGCTCTCCGGGTCGAACATCCAGGCGGCGGCCTTCCTGATCACATCCCGGCTGGCCAGCGGGGCCGAGGTGCTGGGGCTGATCAACCCGGCATTGCCGAAGGAGCAGCCTTCGCCGGGGCCGTCGCGGTCGAGCACGGTCACCCGGTGGCCGTCGCGCAGCAGTTGCAGCGCACAGCACATGCCGGCGATGCCGGCGCCGATTACGGTAATGTCGCGGGCGTCGGTCATGATCGCGCGGCCGTCGGTGCACCGCCGGTTGCCTTGACCAGGGCCGTGCCTGTACCGTGCGGCGGTATCATTCCCAACAAGAAGACCATCATGAGCAGCGCCCTTTTCTCGCCAATCGACCTGCGCGGTCTGTCGCTCCCCAACCGTATCGTCGTGTCGCCGATGTGCCAATACAGCGCGCGCGACGGCAATGCCACGGATTGGCATCTCATGCATCTCGGCCAGCTGGCAATTTCCGGCAGCGCCCTGGTGATCGTGGAGGCGACCGCGGTGGAGCCGCGCGGCCGCATCACGCCGAACTGCCTCGGCCTTTATACGTATGAAAACGAGGCGGCGCTGGCGCACGTCCTGGAATTCTGCCGGCGGCATGGCGACGCGAAGATGGGCATCCAATTGGGACATGCGGGCCGCAAGGCATCGTCGCACACGCCGGCCGACGGGCGACATCCGCTGTCCGACGAAGAGGGAGCGTGGCAGACCGTGGCCCCGTCGCCGATCCCGACCAGCGCGCGGCGGGCCGCGCCCCACGCGCTGACGCCGGACGAATTGATGGTGATGGCAAATTCGTTTGTCGCGGCGGCGATCCGGGCGGAGCGGCTCGGCTTCGACCTGATCGAGCTGCACATGGCGCATGGCTATCTGCTGCATGAATTCCTGTCGCCGATCAGCAACCGGCGCGATGATGAGTATGGCGGCAGCATCGAGAATCGCATGCGCTTCCCGCTCGAGATATTCGATGCGGTGCGCGCGGCCTGGCCGGAGGAGAAGCCGCTGGGCGTGCGGATCTCCGCGTCCGATTGGGTCGCGGGCGGCTGGGAGATCGGCGATTCGATCGAACTGGCCAATCAGTTGCGCGAGCATGGGTGCGACTACATCTGTGCATCGAGCGGCGGGGTTTCGAACGATCAGAAGATCACCCTGGGCCCGGGGTATCAGGTGCCCTTTGCATCGTCGATCCGGCGCAATGCCCATATCGACACCATGGCGGTGGGCATGATCCTCGATCCGCACCATGCCGAATCGCTCGTGGCCGATGGCGAGGCCGACATGATCGCACTGGCGCGGGGCATGCTCTACGATCCGCGCTGGGCCTGGCATGCCGCGGAGGCGCTCGGTGCGGAAGCCGCCTATCCGGTGCAGTACGAACGAAGCCGGCCGTCGGCCTGGCCGGAGGTTTTTAGCCAAGACAAGGCGGCGGAATAACCGGTCCCGCGCAGGAGGGGCCGAGGAATCTATAGAGGAGGGAAATGCGATGACGAAGGCGCTGTTTGACCTTTCGGCGCATGAGGCGGCGACAAAAATCGAAACCGGTGAAATCACGTCCGAAGCGCTGGTCTCCGCATGCCTGGATCGGATCGGTCAGATCGACGGCGACGTCGAGGCGTGGGCCTATCTCGACCCCGATCTGGCATTGGCGCAGGCAAGGGCGCTCGACAATGGGCCGCGTCGGGGACCTATTCACGGCGTGCCGTTCGCCCTCAAGGACATCATCGATACGGTGGATATGCCGACGGGCTACGGCTCGCCGATCTACGAAGGCAATCGCGTCGCCTGGGACGCGTCCTGCGTCGCCGCCTGCCGGGCAGCCGGGGGCGTGGTACTCGGCAAGACCGTCTCGACGGAATTCGCCCATCGCCATCCGGGAAAGACCCGGAACCCGCATAATCCCGAGCATACGCCGGGAGGATCGTCGAGCGGGTCTGCCGCGGCGGTCGGCGCACACATGGTGCCGGTCGCGTTCGGCACCCAGACCACCGGATCGACGATCCGGCCCGCCGCCTATTGCGGCACGGTCGGATACAAACCGAGTTATGCGGATTTCAATGTCACCGGCGTGCGCGACAACGTGCCGTCCTTCGACACGCTGGGGCTGATCAGCCGGGACGTCGACGACCTGGCCCTGTTCCGAAGCGTTGTCATGGCGCTGCCGGTGGAGCCGCTCGAGGCGGTGTCGGTCGCCGGCCTCAAGATCGGCATTTGCCGGACGGTCAAATGGGACAAGGCGGATGCGGCGACCCATGCGCTAATCGAGACCACGGCAGCCGGCCTGTCGGCGGCCGGCGCTGCCGTTTCCGATTTCGCGCTGCCGGACGGCGAGGCGGCGCTCGGCGATCTGATCATCAAGGTTTCCGGCTTCGAATTCGCGCGCGTCATGATGCATGAGCGGATGTGTCACGCGGATCGATTGAGCCGTGCGCTGTTGGATGGCCGCGTCGCCGACGGCATCGCCTGCACCTATGAAGACTACCGGGCCGCCGAGCGGCGCATCATCGCCTATCGCCGCGCCGTGGACGCCGCGATGGAAGGCTTCGATGTGCTGTTGACGCCCAGTGCGCCGGGCGAGGCGCCGCCGGGCATCGCGAAAACCGGGGATGCAGTCTTCAACGGACTCTGGACGACGCTGTACGTGCCGGCGGTGACATTGCCGGCCGGTCGCGGGCCGCAGGACCTGCCACTCGGCATCCAGTTGATCGGCCAGCGGCATCGGGATCGGGCTTTGCTCGCCGCGTCGAAGGCGGTCGCGGAATATTTAGCCACGGCCGCTTGATCCGCCCGGCGATCGCCTCAACTTAAAAGCAGGGCAATCCGACGCATTTGGAGAATGTCCATGGGATGGTTCCGGATCCTGATTGTGTCGCTTTTCATGGCGTCATGGCTATTGCCGCTATCGTCGGCCTCCGCTGAATCGGAGGCGGCGGAGGACACGCTCGACGAACGGTCGGAGCGCGTGGAGCGCGAGGGGCAGGCGATCCGCCGCGAGGCGGTTAAGATCGATCGTAAGTCGCAACAATTGGAAATCCGGCGCGAAGCCCTGGAAGAAGACCTGCGGGTGGGCGACCCGTTTCGGTCACGCCGGGCCTTGCGCAACGACCTTCGGGCGACCGAAAGCCGGGGAAGATGGTATAAACATGAGAGTCTCCGGAATGATTTTTCAACCCGACGTAATCAGCGGATTCTGCGGCGACTTCGGCGGACGCGGCCGCATGGTTAAGGCGGCGAATTGAGCTCGCGAATACTCAAGCATAGAAAGGAAAATATGGTAAATACTGCGCTAATTGTGGATTTTATTTAAAATAGTTGAAAAATTATTAATATTAGTTTTTCAAATACAACGATACTAATAAATAAAACTAGTATAATTACCGCAGGTATGATAGTAAAAGGATGGGGGAGGGGCGTGTTGATTGAAACGCGCCCATGAATACTACGGAAATATACCTGATTGGCGGGACCGCTCTGTTTCGTCACGGATTGCGCAGCTACCTGCCGGAAGAGTCTTTTCGGGTAGCGGGCGAATTCGATTCCGTCGCCGAGTGCCTGGCGCAGGCGGAAGATTCAAGCGCACCGGATATCGTGATCGTTATCGGCGGTTCACCGGAATCGATCCCCGGCAATGCGATCCGGGATCTTCGCGGGGCCTTCGCGCTTGCGCGCGTCTTGGTGCTGGCGCCGGTTCTTTCGGTCGAGGAGTTTACCGACTGCCTCGCGGGTGGGGCGAGCGGATATCTTCTTAGCTCGATCGGACCCGCGGCGTTCGGACATTCTCTCAAATTGATCGAACTCGGCGAGAAGGTGTTTGCGTCGGATTTGTCCCGTGCATGGGCGGTCGGTCAGATGCCGCGCGTCGTATCCAAGCCGCCGATCACCAATTTGACAGATCGTGAAATGGATATTCTGCGATGCCTGAGCGCGGGCTCGTCCAATAAAGTTATCGCGCGTCAGTTGGAAATTGCCGAAGCCACGGTGAAGATCCATGTAAAATCGCTGTTGCGGAAAATCGACGTGCGGAACCGCACGCAAGCAGCGCTTTGGGCCATCGAAACGGGAATGGCGACGCTACCCAAATCCGACGGTTCGTAAAATCCGGTCGGCGACGTGTTGCCTGAACGGTTGGTTCCGGCTTGAGCCGGCGGTCATTTAGACGTCCGCCGGATTTTCCATCGTTGCATGGCGCGGCGATTTAGCCGGGCCAGCGGCGGTGTACCCAGAGCCACGCCTCCGGCCGTTCGCGGATCCAGGTCTCGAAGGCGGCGTTGATGCGCCGGGTGGCGTCGAGGATGGCCTTGTCCCGGTCGCCGGCTCGGTCTATCGGCAATTCTTCGACGGTGACCTGGAACCATGCGCCCCGCAACCGTTTCACCCGGGACAGAACGATCGGGCAGTTATACCGGCGGGCCAGCGATGCCGGGACGGTCGTGGTCATCGCGTCGCGGCCAAAGAACGGGAGCGCTATCCCTTCATTGCTTTTCTGATCGGCAACCATGCCGATGCAGTGCCCTTTGCGGATCGAATTGACGATCTGCTGCATTCCCCGCCGGCCCTTCGGATAGAGCCCGCCGGTGACCGTGTGGCCGCGGGCCCGACGCAACAGCGATTCGACAAGCGGGTTGTTGGGCGCACGATAGATGTTCGTTTGACGAATCCCCGCCTGCATATTGGCGATGCTGGCGATTTCCCAATTGTCATAGTGGGCGGTGACAAAGATGCATTGCTCGCCCGGTTGCCGGAGTTTTTCGAGCAGATTATCCTTATCGACAACTTCGACACGGCCGGGGTCGCTGGAAAATCGGTCCAGATAGACATACTCCGCAGCGGTGCGGCCGAGATTGTCCCACATGCCGCGCAGAATGCGCTTGACCGACGGATCATCCAGTTCGGGCAGCGACGCGCGCAGATTTCGCTCCGCAATTCGATTGGCGGAGATCAGCGGTCCGATCTTGCGGAAGATGAAACCGCCGAGCGCGGAGGCGCCGTCGATCGGCAAGAGTCGGAATATCGCACCGGCAATGAGCAAGCCGGCCGCTTCGATCGCATGGCGCGGCTTCATGCGGCGAATATCCTCGCAATTTCACCGCGTGCCAAACGCGGGAAGGATGGCGTCCTCTTTTATAGGAGCGGCGCTAGGCACCGCAATAGGCGCAATTCGGTGGCGCCGCGGCCGCCGGCCCGAATTGGCGCTATTCCGCGCGGATCGCGTAGCGGGCGGCGGGGCTGAGGCGGTCGTATCGGGACTGGTCCTGGAGTCGGTAGCGAATAGGATCGATTGCCGCGTCCGACGCATATGTCGCGACCATCAGACGCCGGGGCTTATCCGTTGCCCGCCCGCCTTTATGAAACCCAGAAGCGTCATAGAAGATGAGAGATCCAGCGTTCCCGGTGCAAACTTTGATTTGCGACGATGGAATTGCACTTCGCAGAAGCGATTCCGGCGGGTATGATCCCTGCGGCGGTTGGGCCGGGAACACGTCCGCATAGGCACCACCAGGCTGCGTCCCTTGAATATAAGTGAGAGGCCCGGTGTCTTCTTCCACATCATCGAGATAAACGAAGAGTTTTAGAAATTTAGCGTCTTCGTTGTCGCGATGCCAATATTCGGAATCGATCGGAGGCTCGCTGGGCCGGGTCGGCAAATTGTACCAGAGATCGACGTATCGCAAACGGCACGACAGTCCGAGATAGCTGTTGACGATCGCGAGTACTTTGTTGTCGAGCGCAACGTTGGCAATCGAATCGGGGACAGGCCGTCGCGGATTAAGTCCCAGTGCACGAATGACATACCATTTGGCGCCATCGCTGCTTTGCCGGGTTTGGATCTGTTTACGCTGTACCGGGCTGCAAAATATTTTTTCTGCATCCGCTTGCAGGGCGGCCAATAAGTTGTCGTCGCCGAATAGTTGCTTCGCTGTTGTGCTTTCTATTCCAAACTTTCGGAGACCCTGGACAATCCGCGTTTCGGTCTTGCTAAGGATGCGGCGATTCAACCGGTGAGCTTCAAGGGCTAGGCGATTTATCTGAATCCACTGGTCGGAATTCATTCGGCGTTGGTAATACGCGCGCAGGAGCGATGAACCCGGTTCCGTTCGCAAGAGCATGGAGCGGATGAGCTGCCAGGGGGTCTTGGAGCGGGCGCGTTTATACGTATCGTTCAAGCGCCGCAATGTTCCTTTTGGGCGCGGTGGAATGGAAAGATCGGTTCGTCTTGGCATATAGGGGCCCCTGCCACCGACCCGTGCACCGCATATTTCAAGCGGCTTTGTTATTGTCTTGGATGCCGATCGTAGTACGCGATTTATGCGCGTCTAGCCGACACCGAGCTTATAGTATCGTATCTTGTGGGATTAGAATATCGGCATAACATGACTATGCCTTAATTATTCGTACATTAGTCCAATGGAGTAAGCCGATAGCGGTAGATCCGCTGAGTGTCTTCGGAATAGAGCCATTCCGTGGGCGAACCTCAATTCTGGATAATCATTTGGGCCCTTGCTTAGATATTGCGAGACGCAGAAGGTTTGACCGTCGCAGGGGATCGAAGATAGGCCAGCATGCACAGATCTGAAAAATTTCGCCAATCGGTCGGATTCCTTTCTGCCTTTTTGTTTGAACCGTGGCGGGATGCCCGCCTGGTTTGGTTGGTGGTCGGGACATTTTTTCTCATCAGTGCATATATGCATGCCATGGTGATGGCGCCGGGTACCGATGTTGCCTGGCTTCTCGTCGCCGCCGACCGGCTAATTGCGGGCGGGACCTACCTTGAGGATTTTTACGAGCCCAATGCGCCGCTGGCAATTCTGATCTATTGTCCCGGCGCTTACGTGGCGCGTCTGTTCGACCTCAACCTTTATATGGGGTTTCTGATAACGCTCTATTTGTCGATCGGCGCGTCTATCTATGGCGTTCACAACATGTCGCGCCGCTTGTTTTCGGACCGGGCGTTGCAGTGCGGCGTTTTGACCGTAGCCTGTGCCGCGTGCTTGTTGATCGCGCCACGCACAGTATTTGGCCAGCGCGAACACATTGCGATGGTGCTGTTTCTGCCGTTTGTTGTCGCTATTGCCGCCCGGGATACGGGCCGACATCGCAATTCGCGTAGCGTAGAAATAGGAATAAGCGCGGCAGCTGCGGTCGGCTCTTTCATCAAGCCCTATTTGGTGCTGATGCCGATCGCAATATTTCTTGTGGCATTAATCGGAAAACGGTCTTTACGCGTCGTCCTGCGGTCGGACTTTCAAACCTTTTTTCTGGCAGGGATAGTTTATATACTTGTAATAGTACTATTTTTCCCAGGATGGCTCGCTGTTGCGAAGGTCGCGTCCCAACTCTATGGCGCGTACGATGGCGATTGGACAACGATCTTGCCATCGGCGGTCTCGGGCATGGTGCTGACGGGAATTGTTCTGATTGCTAGCCGATTTGCCGCCTTTTCAACTGCGGATGCGGCGTTATCGCGCGCGTTTGGGGCCGCCGCTATTGGGGCATTGGTTGCCGTTGTTATTCAGAACAAGGGCTGGGGATATCATTATTATCCAGCACGCGTTGCTCTCTTTGTGCTCCTGGCAATGTTTTTGGCGGCGTTCGCCGCAAAATTTGATCCTAGTCCGGTTCTTCCGCGTAGTAGGCGCCAAGGCATTAGGGGCCTGCCAGTTTCGATTGCGGTGCTGGTGATCGCTCTCTGGCATCTAAGTGGAGGCCACCATAGGCTCGACCGCTATCATAAGGCTCCACTCACAAAAATGGTCCGAGCTACGAAGCCGGGCGCGTCGATATTTATATTCAGCACTTATATTGGTGACGGGTTCCCAATGGTGATACTAGAACAGCGGGCCTGGGCCTCCCGGTTCCCATTCATGTGGCCGTTGCCCGGTTTGGTTCACCAACTTTCCGCAGCGCGCACGACGCCTCGGCGGGAACATCTGTTATCGCTCCGGCGGCACACGATACAAATGACGGTGGCGGATTTCCAGCGTTATCTTCCGGATCTTGTAATCGTCCGTGTGGATCTTAGTAGATTTAGGTTCAAAGAACCATTTGATTTTCTGGAATTTTATCGAACCGATCCGGCGTTCGAGGCGATCTGGCGCCGCTACCGGTCGGCGGGCCGAGTCAGCAATTTTGAATTGTATGTTCGGTCTGAATAAGGGGTGTGCCGGCTCGACCAACTAGCGGACAGACTTACGCTAGATTAGTTGCCGTCAGCCACATCCGCCTAGAACACAGTGTTATTGTCGAGAAAGGCAAGCGCCCAACTAAGATCGGCCAAACATTGGGATGTTGACGGAAACGCTGGTCCGCAACGCACCTAGGTGGTGGCAAACCTCTCCCGTCCTCTGTCCTTGAGGAAGCAGCACCTCTGCTTCCCGAAGCATCCCAATAATCTGTTCTGGCGTGTATCTCTTCCGGCTCATCCTTTTCTCCTTCTTCAAGGTTCAGAATAAGCCAGACTCTCTCAATCAACCTGGACCACTTTTTCCATTGCAGGCCATTGAGTCCGCTTCTCGGGATGGGTGAACGTGCTTAGCCTAACAGCGAACTCTGTATTTTGGGCTCCGCTCGAGAGGCGGGGTCTTCGAAAGTCTATCGTGGTTCGGTAATATTCACACCATGGATGTGAATAAGGTCATCCAAGAACCGCATCAGATAATACATTCGGAAATCCTGGGTAAGACCGAATAGCGGTGTGTCGTCAATGCGCTCGACAAGCGGTGCGAAAGCAGGGAGATTCTCACATAGTCGCCGCGCCACTGCTTTCCATTGATCCAAGATGTATGGGCGTATCGCACCAGGATCGTTGGCCTGTCGTACCGAGAGGCCAAATACCTTCTTCAGTGCAAGCCTCTTAAGCCGCCAAGCCACCGTTGGTTTAAAGACACCAGGAAACGAGCCGCTCGAAACTGGAATATTGCTGATGACTGGTTGCAATCGATTCGTTACCGCTGCGTGCAGCGCGCCATCGAACATTGCTTCTGCCGGAATGCTCGCAGCGCAATCCAAAACTTCCTGATCTAGCAGTGGGCAATGTAATGCGCCGCCCCAACTATGATATCGTGATGCCCACCCTCTCGAAAACGTGTGACGCCGACGCCACCAATCGGTTAACTGGTAATCGCTCAAACCTTCTGGGGCGTCATTGAAGCTTTGTTCGATGAAGTAGTCTTCTGTTCGCAGTAACGCCTCTTGTCCTCGAATACCAAAGCACTCGGCCTTTGGCAGCGTTAGCTCTGTCCTAACGGCTTCTTTCGCGTTGCCGAATCTATCAACCGCGCGATAGAGTTTTCCTTTAAAGACCTCGCCACCGAGACCACTAAGTTTGCAGGTAATCCCACGCTGTTGGAGGGCTTCACGCATCCAATGCATGTAAATGAATGTGTGCCTTCCCTCGCCGGAAGTGGTCATCCATAACGGGTCTGCGTCTTCGAGATGCTCAAGTGTCTTGCGAATTTCTTCTTCTCGGTATTCGAGATGATGATGTCTGATCCCGAGCTTGG
>JBFFGE010000123.1:0-14332 GCA_041557595.1 Alphaproteobacteria bacterium | reverse complement strand
CATGTGCGCCGCATCAACAGGCCGAACACATGACTACACCCGACCGTCTTGCATCAACGTCACAAAAACTCTTGCCAAAGGGGAGCCGTCCACACATGACCCATCAGGGAAAAGGCGACCTGGATGAAGTAATTGCCGGCACCCGCCTTATCGAGCAACGCGCCGAACAGCACGAACAGGAAGACGAAACTCGTCGAAACCCCCAGCGCAATGCCGAAGACGCCTTCCGTGGTGAGCCATTGATGGGTCACCACTTCCTGAAGGTTGTTACCCTTATGGGCGATGATCGACGGCATATACTGCCCGAGGAAGGTGTAGACGAGAAACGCCGTCGCCACGAGCGCCAGGGCCGGCCCGAGCGCGCGCCGCGTCGCCTCCAGCAGCAACAGCATTCCGACAATGGCGACGACGTAATCCTGCATGACCGGCAGGCCCACACGCGTCGCGAGATCTCTGTAGAAAACGTATAAATAAACTGCGGACGCCGCGCCGAGAGACGCGAAGACGATATCGAGAATGGGAATATGGTCGCGTGGCGAGCCTTTGAACGCAGGATAGGCCAGAAAAGCGAGGAAAATTGCGAAGGCGAGATGAATGGATCGGGCTTCGGTATCGTTGAACACGCCGATCCTGAACGCAAAGGGCAAGGGAGAGGCGAACCACAACTGGAATAGCGACCATGCCAGCGCGACGGAAAAGATGACCGCCGATGCTTTCGGACCCGGGTTTCGCCCGCCCGTATCCGTCGCTGCAACCAGTTCATCGAGGTCTACCGCACCGGCGGAAGATGCAGCAGCTCCATTTTGCTCGCTCATTTCGGCTCCCCCTTTTTCTTATCCCCGATCTCCGCTTGACGAAGCTGCGCCTCATCCGCGGATGGCCGGATCTTCACCCTAAATCCGACGTGTCATACGCCTGAAAATCCCCCGCCAATCGAATTGGCGGGGGATTTGGTAGCGACTTATTTCATCCAGCCTTTTTCCTTGTAGTACTTGACGGCGCCTGGATGGAGCGGTGCCGACAAGCCGCCTGAAATCATGTCGGACTCCTTGAGATGCGCAAAAGCCGGGTGGAGCTTCTTGAACCGGCGGAAGTTATCGAAAACCGATTTCACGACTTGATAGACCACGTCGTCGGAAACTTTGGTGGAGCTTACGAAAGTCGCCTTCACGCCAAAGGTCTTAACGTCGTTCTTGTTACCCTTGTACATGCCGCCCGGTACGGTTGCCGTCGCGTAGTAGGCATTCTTCGACACCAGCGCGTCGATCTTCGGACCCGTCACCGGAACCAGGATTGCGTCGGTCGTTGTCGTCGCTTCCTGGATCGACCCATTCGGATGGCCCGCCGTAAAGACAATGGCATCGACCTTGTTGTCGCCGAGCGCCGCCGCCTGTTCGGAGGACTTCAATTCCGACGCGAGCGAGAAGTCTTTCTCACTCCACCCCAATGTCTCCAGGACAACGGACATCGTCGCGCGCTGGCCCGATCCCGGGTTGCCGACATTGACCCGTTTGCCCTTCAGATCATCGAAAGTCTTTACGCCGGAATCGCGCCGGGCAACCACCGTGAAGGGCTCGCCATGGACCGAGAAGACGGCCCGCAATTCCTTGAAGGCGCCGGCGTCGGCAAATTTCGAGGTGCCATTATAGGCGTGATACTGCCAGTCCGACTGGGCAACGCCCAGATCCTGGTTGCCGGCCTTGATCGCATTGATATTCGCGATCGATCCGCCGGTCGACGGCGCGGTGCACTTGATGCCGTGCTTGCTGGTGTTTCGATTTACCAGCTTGCAGATCGACTGACCCACCACGAAGTACACGCCGGTCTGGCCGCCGGTGCCGATGGTAATAAACTTGTCCTTGGCGCTCGCTACAGTCGCCCCCAAAGAAACGGAGGCCGCAATTGCCGCGGCAAGGCCGATGGTCGTTTTTTTCAACACGTATCTGTACTCCCGAGTTGTTGAATTTTACACAATTGAGGCGGGTACTGCCGCACCAACATTCTTGGATGAAGTCGTCCTTTTCAAGCCAGGCCCGAAAAGACCCCCCGTAAGTCGAAAACATTCGGGCAGCACGGCCGTCTTTGCCGCCGCCCGCAAATCGGTTGATTGAGTGAACTGTCCGCCCTGTCCCCGGCTTGGCGTGACAGGCACGGTTCCCGCATTCATTCTCGAGACGCGATATTCGAGCCGGAGGCTACCGCCATGGCCAGCCGAACGAATCCGCCATTCCGGATGACATCCAGAACCCATAGCCGACGAACCACGACACGACACCTTATTCGGGTCTCCCGTGTGTTTTCGTTGGCATATCTCTCCGAAAAAGCGCCCCTAGACCTGCCCCAACTGGCCCGTCCGGCGTCAATGCCGTTCACTTCGGGTAACTATGCGCCGGTCATTTCAGGTCCGCCAACCATCTGTGCGACGCATCCGGCCTACGAGACCGACGCAATTGCCGCGTCGATGGAGGCGCCCAAACGATCCACCAAATCGGCGACCTCCGATTTGGAAATAATAAAGGGCGGCGCGAGGAGAACGTGATCCCCGCATTGTCCGTCAATCGTTCCGCCGCCGGGGTAGCAGATCAGCCCCCGTGCCATCGCTTCCTGCTTGATCTTGAGATGCAGTTTGTCGGCCGGATCGAACGTTTCCTTGGTGGCCCGGTCCCGCACCATCTCGATGCCCATAAACAGGCCCCGCCCCCGGATATCGCCGACGTGATGATGGTTGCCGAAGCGCTCGGTCAGTCGGTCGGAGAGCTCGATGCCCATTTCCCGAACTCGTTCGATCAAACCGTCTTCTTCGATCACATGCTGAACCGCCAGCGCCGCCGCGCAGGCGATCGGATGCGCCATATAGGTATGGCCGTGCTGGAACATGCCGCTCCCGTCGCGGATGGCGTCGTATATTGCCGTGGACAACATCACCGCGCCGATCGGCTGGTAGCCGGCGCCGAGTCCTTTCGCCATGCAAAGCAGATCCGGCGTCACACCGTCCTGTTCGCAGGCGAAAAGGCTTCCCGTGCGCCCCATGCCGCACATCACCTCGTCCAGAATCAGCAACACGCCGTGCCGGTCGCAGATGTCACGCACCCGGCGGAAATAACCCGGCACGGGCGGCACCGCACCCGCCGTCGCGCCGACGACCGGTTCGGCGACGAAGGCCATCACCGTATCCGGTCCCAATTCCTGGATCTTCGCCTCGAGTTCGTCCGCGACACGGAGGCCGTATTCTTCCTCGCTCTCGTCATCCGCCCTGAACCGGTAGGGAAAGCACGGCGCGATATGGTGCGACTCCACCAGCAGCGGCGCGAACTGTTCCCGCCGCCAGCGATTGCCGCCCGTCGATAGTGCGCCCAGCGTATTGCCGTGATAACTCTGCCACCGGCCAATCAGGTGACGCCGTTGCGGCTGGCCGGTTTCGACGAAAAATTGCCGCGCCAGCTTGATCGCCGCCTCGACCGCCTCGGAACCGCCGGACACGAGGTAGACGTAATCCAGGTTCCCCGGAGCGCGGTCCGCGAGATGAGCCGCCAAATCCTCCGCAGCGGGCGACGTGAAGAAACCCGAATGCGCAAAGGCAATTTCATCCGCCTGCCGCTTGATCGCATCGATCACCCGCGGATGACCGTGACCGAGGCACGACACCGCCGCGCCGCCCGACGCATCGAGATAACGCTTGCCCGTGTCGTCAACGATGTAGATTCCGTTGCCGCCGACGGCCCGCGGCAGGTCCCAATGAGTGTGACGGTGCAGGATATGGGTCATGGCGGTAATCTTCTTCGGGTTGCCTTTTGTCGTTCGCCGGTTTTCAGCGTCCAAACGACGATGGATTTAAGGGCCCCGCCCAGCGCGGCGTCGAACGCACCGATGATTTCCGACATGGTGTTTTCGGCCGCGCGGATGCGGCGTTCGAAAGTTTGCGTCGCGATAATTTCACGTTGCGGCATCTTGACCAACTTGACATTGATCCGCACCCGCGCCCATGGAGCGGAGGCATTGGGACCCAGGACCTTGGTTCCATCGGGCAGCCGCTTGTCGTATTCCGCCTGGAATTCGCGCAATCCGGTTTTCAGGACGAAATCCGACCGGAGTCCGATTTGCTCGCGGCCAACCGACACGATCCTTCCGGAATTTTCGAAGGATTCGATGATCAGGGCCTGCACCATTTTCGGCGCAAAATCCGTCCAATTGGCAAGCTGGAAATAGCGCAATTCGATCGGGCTGTCCTGCAACGCAATACGCGCCGTATTGAGCCCCGCCGGCGATATGGGCGATTCCACCAGGAGCTGCCAGCCGACCGGCTTCAAATCCTTGGGGAATGTGCTCTTCGGCGTCAGTACGTACAGTTTCGGCGGCTCGTCCTTCGCGCCGGGGAATTCGACGCACGCAACCAGTCCGAGGCACAGGGTAGCGGCGACCAGATTTCGTATGACCATTATACCGCTCATTCCCATGACTATTTCACCTTGACGCCCGGCTGTGTACGACCGAAGAGGAAACGCGCCGGATCCCGTTCGATCTGTGCGGAGATGCGCGACAGCGCGCCAACCAGCACCCGTGTCTCGGACAATAGCTGCGTTAGCTCATAAAGTCCCGAAGACGCGAAGGTATCGACCGGATCGCGGTTCGCTTCGATGAGATCGGAAAGCACGAATGCGGCCCGGCGAAATTCGACGGCGGTCTTCCGCACTTCCGTCAAGGCCTGTTTGGCCTCGCCACCGACGCCGCCGAACTCCTTGTTGAGGACTGTCGAGAGCTTACGCATATCGACCGCCAGCTCGCGAAGATTGCGGAGCGTGACCGCCGCGTCGGCGGTGAGGGCGCCGGTGCTCTTGTTGAGCGTGCGCATCGTGCCGGCCGCCTCATCGGACGCCGTGCGAAGGCTCTTCATCGTTTCGCCGATATCCTGCGACCGCTCCGCCAGGACTTTCGAGAAAACTTGAACATTCTCGATAATTTTCGTGAGGTTTTCGCGGTTCCCGGGGCTGAGCAACTGGTTGGCCCGCCCGACCAGCGCGGTGATGCTCGAAATCAATTCGGGCGCGGATTCGAATAATTCCTGTAATTGAGAGGCCTTGGCCGGGATTCGCGGCCGATCTTCGTCCGGCTGTTTTTCCAGCAGCGGCGCATCGCGCGTGCCCCCCGACAATTGCACATAGGCAACGCCGGTGATGCCCTGATATTCCAGCGAAGCAACCGTATCGGTCTTGATCGGCGTGCTCTTCGGCACCTCGATCGTCGCGCGAACCTGCTCGACATTGCTTGGGCTGATGATGATGTCACTCACGACGCCCACCGGCACACCGCGATAGCGGACCGCATTTCCCGGTTTCAGGCCAGTCACCGAGCCATCGAAGTGAATGTCGTAATAGGTGAACTCCTCCTGCAGGTTGACGCCCGCCATCCAGATTACCGCAGCGGCGAAAATCACCATCACCAGCAGAGAGAAGGTTCCGACAAGCAAATAGCTGGCGCGTGTTTCCATTTAACCCCCCTGCCGCGACGTCAGTCGTACGCCGCAACCGCACGTGCCCGCGGTCCGTGAAAGTAGTCGTGGATCCACGGATGATCGTCGCGCATGTGCTCGGCCATGGTACCGACGCGAACGCGTTTGTCGACGAGAACGGCGACACGGTCACAAATAGCGGCGAGGCTGTCGAGATCGTGGGTTACCATGAATACCGTCAATCCCAGGCTCGTTTTCATATCCCGTATGAGCTGATCGAAGGCCGCCGCGCCGATTGGATCGAGACCGGCCGTCGGCTCGTCAAGAAATAGAATTTTGGGGTCCAGGGACAATGCCCGGGCGAGACCGGCTCTCTTCCGCATGCCGCCCGACAGTTCGGATGGATATTTCATGCATGCATCCGACGCCAGCCCGACCATGCCCACCTTGATCGCAGCCAATTGATTCATCAGCGCCTGCGGCAACTTCAAATGCTCCCGCATCGGCACCTGTATATTTTCGGCAACGGTAAGCGACGAGAACAATGCGCCATCCTGAAACAAAACGCCATATCGCGTCTGAATACGCCGCCTTTCGGCGGCCGGCGCGCGATGCGGCGAAACGCCAAGCACTTCGATTTCGCCCGCAGACGGCCGCATCAAGCCGATGATGGTGCGGAGCAGCACGGATTTTCCGGTTCCTGATCCGCCGACCAATCCCAGCACTTCGCCCCGCCGCACCTGCAAATCCAAATCGTCATGGATGACATTGGCGCCAAACCGCGTCTGCAGACCGCTCACCCGTATGACGTTTTCTTCGGTCGCCACGCCTAAATCCTCATCGTCGAGAAGACCACCGAGAAAATCGCATCGGCAATTATCACCAGGAAGATCGAAGTCACGACCGACTTCGTAGTCATACGGCCCACGCTCTCGGCGCTTCCGCCGACGCGCAAACCTTCGTAGCAGCCAACGATCGCGATGATATACGCGAAGACCGGCGCCTTCACCATGCCCACGGCGAAATGGTTGAGGGTTATAACCGATTCCAATTGGCGCACGAACTGCGTGAAGGTCACGTCGAGCACCATCGTGGCCATCATCGCACCCCCCAGCAATCCGGCAATTTCGGCGAGAAACGCGAGGATCGGCAGGCTGATCAACAGGCCGCCGATGCGCGGTATCACCAGCACGTCCATCGGATTCAGCCCCAGCGTCCGCAAGGCATCGATCTCTTCATTGACCTGCATCGTGCCGATCTGCGCCGTGTAGGCGGACCCGGACCGTCCCGCGACCATGATCGCGGTCATCAGGACGCCGATTTCGCGGAGCATAATCACCCCCAGAAGGTTGACCGTAAAAATCTCCGCGCCGAAACGGCGCAATTGATCGGCGCCGACAAACGCGATGACGATGCCAATCAGGAACGACAACAGGCAGACGATCGGAATGGCGTTCAGGCCGGTTAATTCGACCTGGTTAACCAGGGCGGTAAAGCGCAGGCGTCCCGGCCGGCGGACCAACGCGGCGAACCCCACGACCGTCTCCCCATAGAAACTCAGCAGCGCCTTGCCTTCGGCCAGACTGTCGCAGGTCGCCCGGCCGACCCGCTCCACCATGGCGCGCCAGTAGTTGTGCGGAACGGAGACCGGCCGCGTCGCGCAATCCGCCGTCTGCTCCACGATCCGTTCGAGCGGCCGGTAAGCGTCCGCCATCCCGCGAATATCGGTGGGCACGCCGGCGTCTTCCAATGCCAATGCCGTCCGGCGCACGAGCCAGGCGCCGGCGGTATCCATCTCGGTCACCTTCGAGAGTTCGATGGACGCCGCCTTGGCGCCATCGGTGGACACATTCTGCAACGCCGACTCCAGAATCGCCGCATCGCGAATGGTCCAGGAGCCGCCCGCCGCCAATTCAAGCTGGCCGCCGTCCAGGGACGTCTTCAGCCAAGCGGTCGCATCGTCCATGCAAACACCGTTTCCCGGATACCGATTATCACAAGCCGCTATCGGATATCATAGCGGGGAGCGCGATCATAGCGCGGCAATCCCGATCGGCTTCGCGCGTTGCGGTTGGCCGCCACGGTCGATACCATCGCAATTTCTCGGTCGCACGAAAGAATCCCTCCATGAATCTGAAAGACCATATACGCAGTATCCCGGATTTCCCGAAGCCCGGGATCTCATTCTACGACATCTCCACTTTGTTGGCGCATCCGGGGGCCTGGCAATACTGTGTCGCGCAGTTGGCCGAGGCGATCGCGCCGCACAAGCCGGACCTGCTCGTGGGCATCGAGTCGCGCGGCTTCCTGACGGCGGCGCCGCTCGCACTGCAGCTCGGCTGCGGATTCATCATGGTTCGCAAAAAGGGCAAGTTGCCCGGCGAGACGGTATCGTTCGACTACGATCTGGAATACGGCACGGATACCATCGAGATACAGGCGGATGCGGTGCAGCCCGGCCAGCGCCTTGTCCTGCTCGACGATCTGTTGGCGACTGGCGGCACGGCCAGCGCCGCCGTCGATCTCTTGAGCCAAGCCGGCGGCGATGTTCGAGCCGCGGCCTTTATCATCGAACTGTCTTTCTTGAAGGGTCGAAACAAGCTGAATGTCCCGATTTCGACCCTGATCGATTACGACGACTAGCGGTCAGTCTCCGGATGGGCGGTCCGCCAGCCGCGTCATGTCGAAGCCGTCGATATCCTGCAGGACCTCGACCATGCGGCCGGCGACCTGGTCCGCGAGGGCACGGCCTTTTTCCGCCGTCGCGGCGGTCGCATCGCCGACCACGCCCGACGGATGCAGATCCTGCGTTTCCCAGCCGTACGAAATCTGGCCCGTCGGCCCGAGATGATGAAATGTCCGCGACTGCTCCACCGCGGTCGAGACGAAATTCTCGATCAGCTCGGTCCGCACCAGATCCGGCCGCAGATGCAGCATCAGCGACGTCTCGACCGCGCCGCCGTGAATGCCGAAACGGCGCTCGTCGGCGCCGAACATTTGCGCCAAATCCGCAAGCGCATACCAGTTCAGGGCGGTCGCGAGCATGCCATGGTCGATGCGCAATTGCCGGGTCACGATCTTGATCAACTCGTTCTGCCCGCCATGGCTGTTGAACAGAACGAATTTGCGAATGCCGATATTGGCGACATTCGCCGCAAGGCTGCGCCAGGTCGCCATCAATGTCTCCGGCGCAATGCTCAGCGTTCCGGGAAAATTGCCATGCTCGTCGCTCCAGCCGATGTTTTGCGCCGGCAGAACCACCAACGGTATTTCCGCCGGCAGGCGGTCAAGTGCCGCGGCGATGAGCCCCGCATTGATACAGGCGTCGACTTCGAGCGGCAGATGCGGGCCGTGCTGTTCGATGGCCGCCAACGGCAAGAGCGCGATCAGGCGACTACGGTCCGCCGCCTCGAATTCCGCCGTGGTCCATTCCTGCCAGTATCGACTTGGCCGATCATTCATAAACTGCAACCCGATCCGCGCCGGGTCCTTTCCTACCGCCGTGACGCCACCCTTCCCGCTCTTTATAAACGATTGGTGCGGTCCTGCGATGGCCGAAATGCCGCGCGCTTGTCTTTCATGGGAGAATATCATGTCCGGAGCCAGCTACGACCTGATCATCCGCAATGGCGATGTCGTCGATGGCGACGGCACGCCGCGGCGCAAAGCCGATATCGGTGTCCGGGACGGCACGATCGCCACGATCGGCGACCTGGCCACGGATAGCGCAGGCAGCGAAATCGATGCGGCCGGCCGGGTGGTCGCGCCCGGCTTCATCGACGTGCATACCCATGACGACAACTCGCTGCTCGACCGGCCCGACATGTTCTACAAGACGAGCCAGGGCGTCACCACGGTGGTGGTTGGCAATTGCGGAATCAGCCTCGCCCCCTACCGGCTGCGCGGCGATCGGGCCTTGCCGCCGCTGGATTTGCTGGGCAGCCGTTTCGAATTTCCGCGCATGAGCGATTTTTTCGATCGGCTGGCGGTCGACCCGCCGGCGACCAATGCGGCCGTGCTGTGCGGCCACACGACCCTGCGCATCGGCGCGATGGATAGCGTCGACCGGCCGGCAAAGGACGATGAGATCGCCGCCATGCGCGACCAGCTCTCCGAAGCCCTGGATGCGGGCGCGGTCGGCCTGTCGACCGGGCTTGCCTATGCGCCCGCCATGCCGGCCCCGACCGAAGAAGTGATCCAACTGGCCGCGTTGCTCGGCCCCGCGGGCGGTATCTATACGACGCATCTGCGCTACGAGGAGGAACGAATCGAGGAGGCCATGGAGGAGGCGTTTCGGATCGGCCGCGAAGCGGACGCGGCGGTCGTTCTGTCGCATCACAAGGTGGCGGGAGAGACCAATTTCGGCCGAACGAAAGTGACCCTGCCGCTGATCGATGCCGCGCGGCGGCGGCAGAAAGTCGATCTCGATGTATATCCGTATACGGCGTCGTCCACCGTCATCACGGCCGCCCGCGTCGGCAAATCGAAACGGGTGCTGATTACCTGGTCGGAGGCGCATCCCGAACATGCGGGACGGGACCTCGCCGAAATCGCCGCCGAGATGAAGTGCTTGCCCGAGGAAGCGGCCGAGCGGCTGCAGCCGGGCGGGGCGATCTATTTCATGATGGACGAGGACGATGTGCAGCGGGTGATCACCTATCCGCACAGCATGGTCGCTTCCGACGGCCTGCCCAACGACCACCACCCCCATCCCCGTCTTTGGGGCACCTTCCCGCGCGTACTCGGTCACTACAGCCGGAAGCTTGGCTTGCTCTCGCTGGAAGACGCGGTGCGGCGGATGACCAGCTTGCCCGCATCGGTATTCGGTCTGACGGGCCGCGGATCGCTGCGCGAAGGCTATGCGGCGGATCTCGTCGTCTTCGATCCCGCCACGGTGATCGATAGAGCGAATTTCGAAGACCCGACCCGGCCCGCGGCCGGCATCGAGGCGGTTTTCGTAAACGGTCAAGCCGTCATGCGAGCCGGCGCCGCCACCGGCGCCCGGCCCGGCCGCGCGCTGCGGCGCCAGGATATGCAAAATACGGCATCATCCGGGAACTAGCCGACCGTCGCGATTGACGGCGCATCAATCAGATGTCCTATATATGAACCAACAATAGGCCTTGGGACGCTCCCTTTTCGATCCTTCGGGTCGAACACCGATTTCGTCCCCTACCGCCACCGGCGAGGCCGCGCCGGATAACAGAGGAGCTTAGGAGGAGTAATGGCTGCCCCGCATTTCGTGGTTCATGACAAGACCGACAGTGTCGGCGTTGTCGTCGTTGAAAATGTAGAACCGGATACCGTGATGTCCGGATGGATAATGGAGACCGACGAGACCATCTCGGTCACCGCCCTGGATGCCATTCCCATCGGGCACAAGGTCGCCTTGCTGGACATCGGCAAGGACGAAACGATCCTGAAGTACGGGCATTCGATCGGAAAAACCGTCGAGAAGATCGGCAAGGGCCATCACGTACATGTCCATAACCTCAAGACAACGAAGTGGTAGGCAAAATGGCGACTCCAAAATCATTTATGGGATACCGTCGGCAGAACGGCCGTGTCGGAATCCGCAATCACGTTATCCTGTTGCCGCTCGACGATCTGTCCAACGCCGCCTGTGAAAAGGTCGCGAACAACGTCAAGGGCACGATCGCCGTGCCGCATCATTATGGCCGGCTGCAATTCGGCGAAGACCTCGAACTGCATTTCAGAACGCTGATCGGCGCCGGTTGCAATCCCAATGTCGCCGCGGTGGTCGTAATCGGCATCGAGCCCGGCTGGACCGGACGCGTGGTCGACGGCATTGCCAAGACCGGCAAGCCGGTCGAGGGCTTTGCTCTCGAACGCAACGGCGAGCACAAGACCGTCATGAACGCCAGCTGGGCCGCGCAAAAGTTTTCGCAGGACGCCTCCGAAATACATCGCGAGGAATGCCCGATATCGGATTTGTGGGTTTCGGTTAAATGCGGCGAATCGGACACGACGTCGGGCATCGGCTCGAACCCGACGGTCGGCAATCTGATCGACAAGCTCGATCCGCTCGGCATCACCAGTTGTTTCGGCGAAACCTCCGAAATCACCGGCGCCGAGGACGTCTGCAAGGAACGCGGCGCAACCCCGGAAATCGGGCAAAAATTCTACGACACCTGGAAAGCCTACATGGATGAGGTGATCGAGCCCTTCAAGACCGACGATCTATCGGAAAGCCAGCCGACGAAGGGCAATATCGAGGGTGGCCTGACGACCATCGAGGAGAAGGCCTTCGGTAACCTCGAAAAGATCGGCAAGAAGACCAAGTACATCGATATCCTGGAGCCGGCGGAAGCGCCGACCAAGGGCGCCGGCCTCTACTTCATGGACACGTCGTCGGCCGCCGCCGAATGCGTAACCTTGCAGGCCGCCGCCGGTTTTGCCGTGCATTTGTTCCCCACCGGCCAGAGCAACGTTATCGGCAATCCGATCGAACCGGTCGTCAAGCTGACCGCGAACCCGCGCACCGCCCGCGAAATGAGCGAGCATGTCGATCTCGACGTATCGGGGGTGCTGCGGCGAGAAATGAATTTCGACCAGGCCGGAGATGCCTTGATCGACATCATGATCAGAACCTGCAATGGCCGGCTCACTTGCGCCGAAGCGTTGGGTCACAACGAATTCGTCATGACCAAACTGTACCGAAGCGCCTGATACGGCACGGCGGGGCCGCGACTCCGGTCGCCGGCCCTGCCGATCCGCGTGTGAATGCGTTCGCCCCGGCGGCGATAGGCTGCGGTCACCCGGCGAGTCCGCCGCGCGGAAATTCATTTGTCCGAAGGAAGTCACCGCGATGCGAATTCTCGATATCCGCGAAACGACGGCGAAGCTCGAATCGAGCATGCGCAACGCGGTTATCGATTTCTCAAGAATGACCACCAGCGCGGTTGCGGTCGTCACCGATGTCGTCCGCAACGGCGAGCGGGTGGTCGGCTATGGCTGCGGCTCGAACGGCCGCTATGCACAGGGCGGCATCCTGCGCGAACGGCTGCTGCCGCGCATTCTGGAAGCCGACCCGGACGATCTGCTCGACCCGGATCGGGAAAACCTGGACCCGTTTCGAATTCAGGCCTGCATGATGCGCAACGAAAAACCGGGCGGACATGGCGATCGCGCGGTAGCCGCCGCCGTTGTCGACATGGCGGTGTGGGACGCCGTGGCGAAGATCGAGGAAAAGCCGCTCTGGAAAGTTCTGGCCGAACGCTTTAACGGCGGCGCCTTCGACGACCGCGTGCTGGTCTATCCCGGCGGCGGCTACTACTACCCCGGCAAGGAGATCGAGCAACTTCAGACGGAGATGAAGGGATACCGGGATCTCGGTTATCGCATCGTAAAAATGAAGGTCGGCGGTGCCGATACCGCGACCGACCTGAAGCGGATCGAGGCGGTCCTGGATATCGTCGGGTCCGGCGATAATCTCGCCGTCGACGCGAACGGACGGTTCGGGTTGGAGGAAGCGGTTTCCTTCGGAGACGCCATCGCCCCGCTCCGTCTGGCATGGTTCGAAGAGCCGGGCGACCCCCTGGACTTTGCGCTCAATGCGGAATTGATCGGCCGATACGAAGGGTCCATTGCCACCGGCGAGAATCTTTTTTCGGCGCAGGACGCAAAAAACCTTGCCCTGTATGGCGGGATGCGCCCGGAAGTGGATTGGATACAGATCGATCCCGCGCTCGCCTACGGGCTTACCGAATTTCTTCGAATGATGGAGGCGCTCAAGCCGCTGGGATGGCATCATCGCCGTCACATTCCCCATGGCGGCCACCAGCTGGGCCTCAACCTCGCCGCCGGGCTGCAGCTCGGCGGGACCGAATCCTATCCCCTCGTCTTTCAACCCTTCGGAGGATTCGCCGACGACGCGATCATCGAGGACGGCTACACCACCCCGCCCGACGCGCCGGGGATTGGCGTTGAGCTCAAATCCGAAATGTTCACAATTTTAAGGCCGCTCGGTGAGATGTAGTGAAATGGACGGTTTGATCACCACCGAGATTACCGGCGCAGCGTCAAAGTCCGATATCCTGCGCATTCTGGAAGGCATGGTATGAGCACCGTTACCCTGACGCTGGAAGATCTTCATGCGCTGACGCTGCGAATTCTCATTGCGCACGACACCAGCCCAATCAATGCGGAGCAGGTCGCGGCCGCGTTGGTGGCGGCCGAAGCCGACGGCCAGAAAGGCCATGGCGCGTCGCGCATACCCTCGTATTCGGCGCAATCGAAATCCGGCAAGGTCAACGGCCACGCAAATCCGAAGCTGAGCAAGATCGGGGCCTCCGCGCTGCGCGTCGATGCGCGAAGCGGTTTCGCCTATCCCGCACTCAACCTGGCCGTCGAGGCGCTGACGGAGCTGGCACCGGAAACCGGTATTGCCGCCGTGGCGATCGCCAATTCGCACCACTCGGGCGTCGCGGGCCACCATGTGGAACCGATGGCGCGGCGCGGCTTGATCGGCATCAGCTTCGGCAACGGGCCGCAAGGCATCGCACCCTGGGGCGGCAACCGGGGCCTGTTCGGCACCAATCCCATCGCCTTTGCCGCGCCGCGCCGCAACGCCGCGCCGCTGGTGATCGACATGAGCATGAGCAAGGTAGCGCGCGGCAGAGTCAATGTGGCCGCCCAAAAGGGCGAGCCGATCCCGGAAGGCTGGGCGGTCGATGCGGCGGGTGCGCCCACGACAGACGCGGAGGCCGCGCTTGCCGGAACCATGCTGCCGCTCGGCGACGCCAAGGGCGCGCAACTCGTGTTGATGGTGGAAATTCTGGCCGCCGCCCTGACCGGCTCGCAATTCGGCTACGAAGCGAGTTCGTTTTTTACCGGCGAAGGCGATCCGCCCCATATCGGCCAATT
>JBFFGE010000122.1:0-14361 GCA_041557595.1 Alphaproteobacteria bacterium | reverse complement strand
GAACTCATCGACTCCCCACGCTGCCAGCGGTCCCAAATCTCCGCCTTCTGCTTCTCCGTAAAATAGATCCGACGACGATAGCCCATGCCAACACTCCATTCTTTCATCAAAGATTGAAGTGTTGCGACGACCCGTTGAACTCACCGGGGAAGAGCGGACGGAATCGGCCAAAAAGCCGACATCCGGACGTTACGAGCTACGTGGATTACGCCGAACATTAATAGCGGCCGCATCAAGACTGGTCTTGATATGTGCCGCATAAAACTTCTCAATCATCTCGACGCTCGTCCGACAATTTTTTGCGATCTGGTAAATGTCCGCTCCCTCCATTAGGCGGAAGCAGATATATGTGTGGCGAAGGCTATAGGCGGTGCGCCGGTTGCCTTCGCGATCAAACTTTAGGCTTTCTTCGTCGAGAATTGCATTGAGCAAATCGCGATGGCTGGTTGGAAATAAGAGATCCGTCGGTGACGGATTATTGCGTTTTGTGAGGCGCTCGAATGGCGTTACTGCACCGGCGGTGCTCTTGCAGTAACCAACGCCACGCTTACCGCGTACGACTATCTCAAGAATCGTTTCGCTCGTCGCATCGTCGTCGACGATAGCAACGTCGCGATATTCAAGACGCCTTGCCTCGTCAGGTCGAAGGCCCGTGTTGGCCATAAAGAGCACGTAGTCGTGCAACTGCTCACACGCCCACTTCCATCTTGGTGACTTCGGGGAACGGGCTCGTTTCCGCGTCGCCGTATAGAGTTGTCGATATTCCGCTGGTGAAAACCACGCCCGATGAGAAATCTTCGATGAAGATTTATAGGGCGTTGAGAGATCGGGAAGGTAACCAATCCACCCATGCCGAATGGCTGTCTTGAGAACTTGGCGAAGCGTGACAATTTCTTGATGCATAGTGTTTCTGGCCGGCGGCCTCCCAACACGAGAGTACGTCTGTCGATGTACTCGATACTCCTGCACCTTACCGGCCGTGATTTGTGAAAGCCCCAAACTGCCAAAGAAGGGGATAAGGTAATTGTCCAATCTACGTTTGTTGCCGGCTACATAAATTGGGCTTCGTTGTCCCTCGGTTATGACCTCGTATTCCGCGAGATACTGCTTCGCGGCTTCTCGAAATGTTTTTTCGTTCGTAATCTCGCCACTACGTTGCTTCCCGTGCAGCTCAAGATACCAATCCTCAGCAAAGTCTTTTGCCTGAGACAGGCTCTTTTCTTTTGTTGTCGTCCGCCTGTTGCGCCCGGCTAGGTAGGTAGAGCACTGCCAATACGGACTGTTCTCTCGTTTATAGAGATGTACCTTGCCACCCATGATGGTGTGCGTAGCCATCAGCTATTTTCCGCAACGAAATGTGAAAATGTGTAAGAGTTGTGTAACACCTTTGTGATGAGGACGGGAAGACTAATTTACTGTTTTATATTATTTATTTAACACGTTATCTAATTTTTTGAGGATTTTAAGTCCCTTGCGTCTACCAATTCCGCCAAGCGGGCATCGCAGGATTCAGGGCGGTAGCGCGGCGGCACCCTAGCGGCCGGATCGGGCGGCGGCAAGACCGGGCCCGTTCAGCGTTCGACCAGCTCGACGCGGCGGTTCTTCTGGCGGCCGGCCTCGGTGCGGTTGCTCGCCACCGGGGCGAGGAAGCCGAGCCCGTGCGGCACCAGCCGCGCATTTTTCACGCGATGGACCTTGTTGAGATAGGCGGCCACCGATTCGGCGCGGCGCTGCGAGAGCGTGCGGTTGTAGGCGAGCTTGCCCTGATTGTCCGTGTGGCCGACGACGAACAGGTTCAGCGTCGGCCGCGCCGTCATCAGCTTTGCGATCTCGGCCAGCGCCGCTTTCGAGGCCGGGCGGATCTGGGCGCTGTTGTGGTCGAACAGGATGCCGTAGAGCGCGATATGGCCGGCCGCGTCGAGCGCCTTCTGCATCGCCGCCGCGTCGACCACCTCCATCTTCTCGCGCATCGCCTTGATCTCGACGATATCGAGCTGCGCATAGATACGGTCGCGCTTCGGCCCGCCCGCCGATGCGTTGCGGACGACATAGAGCGCCGCGTAGACCGTACCTTCCGGGCCCTGCTTCTTCGCCGCGAGATAGCGCTGGTCCGAATAATTCTCGGCAAAGCCGTCCCAATAGGGCACCACCGTATGGTTAAACGCCCGGCCGCCGCACCCCTTGTTCCTGCATTTGAACAGCGTGGCGAAGCCCTTGCCGAACAGCGCGGTTTCATAATTCCGGAAAACTTCGAGCGTGGTGCGCCCCTTTTCGATCTCGTAGGACGCGCGGGTCAGCTTGCCTTCGAGCCTTTCATGCTTGCCCGGCGCGTTGCGTTTCTTCACCTTGCCCAACAACAGGGCGTACTCGTCGAATTCCTTGACGATGTAACGCACGATGGTCGAGCCGGGATAGCGCGCGCCGACCGCCGGATGATCGCGGCTGCCCTTCACATCCTTCCGCTTCTGCGCCTCGGCGGCGGACGGTAGAGCGACGAGGATGACGAACGCCGCCAATACAATGTTTCTGATACCTACCGCCATGACGCTCCCCTTCAATCCGGCTTCGGCTCCCGGCCGATCAGCGGTATAATAAGAAAACGAAACAGCGTGGCGGACAAGATGGGTTATCTCGACGGCATTACAGCGTCCTACCTCCGCAAGAACGATCGCGGAGAGTTGCGGTATTACCCATATGGTGTTTGGGGTAAGGCGTACAAAGTCGAGACTGAGCAACAAGCGAATTCAATTAAGCTCAAACATAATTTTCTTTATGTTTTATGCATTGCAATATGTATTGCAAGTGTTATTGTATTTACTGCTCTTAATATAGATGTATTATCATATTTATTATTTTTTACTGCAGGATACACACTATTTTTCGTGATCTATTATCTCACTGTCATTCGCGTGACAACACACCAGCTCGTCAGAACGGACGAAAAACCGACACGTGCGGAGCAATTTAACAGTGTCTCCACCCATTTCGGAACACGGACTCTCTCGTTTGGTTTTGCGTTGTCGATCCTCATTGTCGTCATCGGAGTAGTTGCACTTTCCGCTGGTGACCCTTTCCTAGGATGGCTTTTTATCGGGATCGGCATGCTATGCCTAATCAGTATCGTCTTTCGCCTCCGTACCGCACTCCGCGCAAAGAGCAAAGTCATTCGGTAAATCTGGTGTTCCAAATTAACCCCGCTCGACCCAGCCGCGGTCGAGATAGGGCGTGTCGCCGACGCGGCTGACGGTCAGGTGGGCGCGGTAGCCGTCCACGCCCTCGGCCGTCACGGTTTCGGTCTCGGCGGCCGGCAGCGGCGCGTCCGCGGTCTCGAGCAGCGCTTCCTGCAACACCCGTCCCTGCACATGGTCCGGTACCGCCATGCCGAGCGTCGTCAGCGCGGTCGGCAGCACGTCGACCAGCCCGGCGGGCAAGGGCGATTCCCGGCCGGACGCGAAGGCATCGCCGGACACCGCCAGCCAGTTGTTCAGCTCGGCCCGGTGTAGCCCGCCATGCAGCCCGCCCTCGACCGGATAGCCCGCGTCCTGCAGCGTGTAACCGGCATGGCCTTGCGGATTGACCCGGTCGTCGCTCGCCAGCACCAGGCCGATATCCGGCGCGCGGCGGTGGTCGATGCGGATGTCGGCATGGCGCAGCGCGCCGTCGCCGTCGCGGGTCGAGACCGGCCCGCACCAATCCTGGCGTTGCAGCCATTCGACGATCCGCCGGATCAGATCGGGATCGGAGTCGCGCACATAGATGCCGCCGGCACTGGAGAGCGCGAGCGCCGCGTCCGCGCCGTCCTCGGTCGTCTCGCCGACGGTGAAGCCCGCCTCGGCCATGCGCTCGGCGAGGCCGAGGCGTTTCGCCCCCACGCTGATCTGGCCGTGGTCCGACAGGGTGATGACCTGCAGGTACTCGCCCGGGCCCTTGCGGCGCCATTCCAGAATGCGGCCCAGCTCCGCATCGACCCGGCGGATCGACGCCAGATTCGGCTCGGTGCCGATGCCCCGATGGTGATAGCTGCTGTCCGGTTCGCAATACCACAACACGGTAACGTCGGGCGCGAGCTCCGGCTCGATATAGTTCAGGTAGGTGTCGGTGGTGTAGCCGAGCCAGTCGAGCGACGGAATTTCGTGCGGCGGGATCGCGCCGACCTTGGCCAGCGCCGCCGCGATACGGGCTTCCGGCACCGAGGCGTCGGGCCGGTGCAGCGCGAGGCGGAATACGCCGAGCGTCTCCGCCTTGTGATGCAGCATGCGGCAACCGCCGGGCGTACCCGAACTCAACACCGCCAGCGTCTTGCCCGCCTCGGCCAGCAGTTCGCCCAGCACCGGCACGTCGACCAGCTTGCCGCCGAGCCGCCGGTCGCCCTCGGCCAGCTCGGTCTCGTCGCCCGTATTGAACAGCCGTCCCGGCGAGGCCACGGAATCGAGAAAGCGGTTGCCGACAATGCCATGGCGCTGCGGATAGCAGCCGGTCACCAGCGCGGTCTGATTGACGCGCGTCTCGGTCGGAAAGGTCGCCCGGCTGTGCGGGAAAAAAACACCCGATTTCGCAAAGGCGCAGAGATTCGGCATCAGCGCCGGCGTCACCATATCCGGCCGCAGCGCGTCGAAGGCGAGGATCAGGACACGGCGCTTTTTGGCGTTACTTTCGTTCGGTGGCATAGGTCACCCCCTACCCCGGCCCTCCCCCGCAAGGGGGGAGGGAGAAGGAGTCTCATGCGACGCCCAATTCCGTTCCCTCCCCCTTGACGGGGGAGGGTTAGGGTGGGGGTGATCCCATACTACAACGCGGCGCCTACGCCTCATCGGCATGCTCGTCTTCCTCGCGCCGCGGGTCGCCGCCGAGGCCGCGCACCATCTTCATCACCGCCTCGACGCTGGCGTCTAGCGTTTCCGGATTGGTGCCGCGCATCACCAGGCTGACGCGGAACTGGCCGCGCGAATATTGCGGGTAGCTGCCGATATCGATATCGGGAAAGTCGATCTGCAGCCCGCCCAGCGCCTCGGCGACCGTGCCTTCGCCGAGATTGCATAGCACGGTGCGCGCCTGCACCGGCTGGCCGCCGACCAGCCCGTCCTTCACCCCGTCGAGCATCGCCCGCATGATCGAGGGCACCCCCGCCATGACGAAGACGTTCTCGACCCGGAAGCCGGGCGCGGTGGAGATCGGGTTGTCGATCAGCGTCGCGTCCTCCGGCGTATTCGCCATACGCAGCCGCGCCTCGTTCAGCTCCATGTCCGACTGTTCGTAACGTTCGATCAGCCGGCGATAGGCTTCCGGATGGCGGATCAGCTTGCGGCCGAACGCCTTGGCGACGCATTCGGCGGTGATGTCATCATGGGTCGGGCCGATGCCGCCGGTGGTGAAGACGTAATCGAATTTGGCGCGAAGGGTGTTCACCGCGTCGACGATCTCGGCCTCGATATCGGGCACCACCCGGACCTCGGCCAGCCGCACGCCGACCTCGTTCAAGGTGAGCGCGATATGGGCGACGTTCTTGTCCTGGGTGCGGCCCGACAGGATTTCATTGCCGATGATGATGACTGCCGCATTGACGGTCTTGTGTTCCGTGCTCATGGATCCGTTCGATGTAAGAAGGCCTCGGGGAGAAGGATCATAGCCCAGCGGGACCGGTTAGAACATGGCGGGCGTCGATATGATTGCCATATTCGGGTCGCTTCGATCGGCGCCTCTATCCCGCCATCGCCGCAGCCATTTTTGCAACCTTGGCGCCGATGGCTTCGGCGTCGGCGCGGCGGTGATCGTTGGTCAGCCGGCCCTCGCCGTCGAAGGCCTCCGCGGCATCGGTCACGGTCAGCCGCGACGCCACAACATGGGTACCGATACGGCTCAGGATGTCGCGCAGATGGCCCTGCACATTGCGCCCGCCGGCGCCCTGGCAGGCGGTCATGACGCCCGCGACCTTGTCCTTGAAGCAGATGAGCTGCGGCTCCTTCGGATCGTCGCGCCGCGACACCCAGTCGATCGCGTTCTTCAGCACCGCCGATAGCGATCCATTGTATTCCGGCGCGGCGATCAACAGTCCATGATGGGCGAGGAAGAGTTCCTTCAGCGCGACCGCTTCCTTCGGCAGGCCGTTTTCCTGCTGGAAGTCGAAATCATAGAGTGGCAGCGGATAATCGCGCAGGTCGATATGGGTAACCGACGCGCCGGCCGCTTCCGCGCCACCGGCCGCCACGCGCACCAGCAGCTTGTTATAGGATGCCGACCGGGTCGAACCGGCAAAGGCAAGAATTTTTGGCGCGTCGGACATCGGCAAACTCCCTGTTTGGTATAGCCGCGCAAATCGGAAACGGGCAGGCGATAATACCGCGCCCTCGCACTCGCAGCAGGTGGACTGTGCTATTTCGATAAACGGCGGAAAGCGCCCGCTGGCGCCGCCTATTCTTCCAGTTCGCGCGGGCCTTCGCCGGTCGGCGGGAAGCGGTAGGCGTTCAGGAAGATGCCGACCAGGCCGTAATAGCCGGTTACCGCGGTCAGCTCCATCACGCCCCGGTCGCCGAGCGCGGCGTTGATGCGGTCCCAGGTCGCGTCGTCGGCCCGGTTGTTCTCCAGCATCTGCTTGCAATAAGCGTAGACCGCCGCCTCGTCCTCTTTTTCGAACGTGGCTTCCCGGCCCTCCCGGATGGCGTCGATCGCGGCCTCCGAAATGCCCTCCTTGGCGGCGGAGCGGCGGTGCGACTGCCAGGCGTATTCGGCCTTGACGCTGCGCGCCGCCATGATGATGGCGATCTCGCGCAGCCGCCGCGGCACGATGCTCTTCTCGCGAAAATATTTGCCGACATGCTCCATCGCCTCCGCGAAATCGGGGTAATGAAGCCAGATCCGGTAGGGGCCCGGCAACCGGTCGCCATAGACCTCGAACAAACGGTCATAGGCGGCCTGCTGCGCGGGCGGCAGGGAATCGCGATCCGGTTCCTCGAATCGTTTCGGCGCGTATTCGGTCATGTGCGGGCCCTCCGTGATTCCAAGGCGTTAATGAATTGTCGAACCAACGTTTCGGCGCGTCTGGCCGCATCCTTCGTCAAGCTCAGGATGAGGCCAACAGGACGAACCGAACCCGCCTCACCAGCAACTTTTCAAGGCCTAGGCAATCTGTCGGAAACACTCAGCCTCACCCTGAGCTTGACGAAGGGCGGGGCTAAGTGCGGGACAAGTTCCAGGCACCGGCAAGCTCTCCTACGCCTCAATGCTTGTAGCTGGGATCCATCCGGTCGAGCCGGCGCAGATGGCCGGGCCAGCCGATGTCGCCGAACCTGGTGCCGCCGGCCTGCATCTGGCCCAGCGTATGCTCGGAAACCGAATCCGGGACGAGTTTCAGCTCGGCGCCCGTCGACATCGCATCGACCTGTGCCTGGCAGGATTTCTCCAGACGGAAGTTCAGCCAGAATGCCTCCGACACGCTGCGTCCGCAGGCCAGCAGACCGTGGTTCCGGAGGATCATCGCCTGATTTTCCGGACCCAGATCGCGTTGCAGCCGCTGGCGTTCGTCGAGGTTCGTCGCGACGCCTTCGTAGTCGTGATAGGAGATCGACTTGTAGAACCGCATCGAATGCTGGGTCAGCGGCAGCAGGCCGCAATCCATGGTCGAGACGGCGATACCCGCCCGCGTATGGGTGTGCAGCGAGCATTGCACGTCCGGCCGCCCTTCAAGCACGGCGCTGTGAATCGTGAAGCCCGCGGCATTGAGCTGGTATTCCGAATTTTCGGTCAATACGTCGCCGTCGAAATTCACCTTGATCAGGCTCGACGCCGTGATCTCGTCGAAATACATGCCGTAGGGGTTGAGCAGAAAAGCGCCTTCCTCCCCCGGGACACGTGCGGAGATATGAGTGCCGATCAGGTCGGACATGTCGTAGTAGTCGAGCAACCGGTAGCAGGCCGCGAGATCGACGCGGGTCTCCCATTCTTCCGGTGTTACGGTGTCGCGAACAGCCATTTTTCTATCCTTTCCGGATCAATGCTTGTAGCTCGGGTCGAGCTTGTCGAGGCGGCGCAGATGGCCCGCCCAACCAAGATCGGCGTTCTTGGTGCCCTTGCCCTTGAACTGGTTCTTGGTGCTTTCCTGCACGGTCAGCGCGATTTCGATGGTTTTCGTTCCGGCGGCCATGCCGTCGATCTGCGCCTGACAGGCCCGCTCCAGCTTGTGCATCATCCAGAAGGCGTGCGGGATGTTGTAGCCGCAGGTCAGCAGCCCGTGATTGTGCAGGATCAGCGCCATCGCCGTCTCGCCGAGGTCGCGCACCAGCCGCTCGCGCTCGTCCAGATTGGTCGCCACGCCCTCATAGTCGTGATAGCCGATATTGTCGATGAAGCGCGCGGAGTGCTGCGACATCGGCAGCATGCCGCATTCCAGCGCCGAGACGGCCATGCCGGCCCGCGTATGGGTGTGCAGCACGCATTCCACATCGTGCCGCGCGGCGTGCACCGCGCTGTGGATCGTATAGCCCGCCGCGTTGACCGGATAGTCGGACTCGCTCAACACCTCGCCGTCGATATCCACCTTGATCAGGCTGGACGCGGTAATCTCCTCGAAGAACAGGCCGTAGGGATTGATCAGAAAGGCGTTTTCCTCGCCGGGCACGCGGGCGGAGATATGGGTTCCGGTCAAATCGGACATTCCGTAGAAATCGATCAGCCGGTAGCAGGCCGCCAGATCGACGCGGGACTGCCATTCCTCCGGCGAAACCTTGTCTTTCATGGAGGGGATATCATTGGGATGCGGCATAGATTGGACAGCGGCGGACATGGGCGTCTCTCCCTTGAAACAGATGCTGAAAACGGCGGGACGTGAAAAAGGGGTGGGTCGGGTTTGACCCGTCACGGGATTATAGCACAGCAATTTTCCAGCGCGAGTCGGGTTGCTCAAATACGTCCTTTCGCCGATAAATCCTCTGGAACCCAGCCCGGAGTCCCCGATTCATGCGCGTTCTCACCATTCTTCCGCAAGAAAATCTGCGATCCGCCGGCGCCGACGCCGCCGCGATCGAGGCGGCCGGCTATGACGGCCTCGTGACTATGGAGAACAAGCACGAACCCTTCCTGCCGCTGGCGGTGGCGGCCACGACGACCGAGAGGATCGAGCTGACCACCGGCATCGCGATCGCCTTCGCGCGCAGCCCGATGGTGGTCGCCGCCGCGGCGCACGACCTGCAAACCGGCTCGAACGGGCGTTTCGTGCTGGGGTTGGGCTCGCAGGTGAAGGGCCACAACGAACGCCGCTTCAGCGTGCCCTGGAGCCCGCCGGTGCCCCGGCTCCGCGAATATGTCGAGGCCATGCGGGCGATCTGGCGCTGTTGGGAAAAGGGCGAAAAGCTCAACTACGAGGGCGAGCACTACCGCTTCACGCTGATGACGCCGAATTTCGAGCCGGCCCCGAACGGCCTGCCGCCGGTGCCGGTCACCATCGCCGCCGTCGGACCCGCCATGCTGCGAATGGCGGGCCGGGTCTGCGACGGCGTCCGCCTGCACCCGTTCTGCACCCGGCGCTACCTGGAGGACGTCGTGATGGCGCGGCTCGAGGAAGGCATGGCCAGGAGCGGCGCGCGGCGCGAGAATTTCGAGATCGCCGGCGGCGGCTATATCGTCACCGGTCCGGATGACGAGACCCTGGACAACCTGTTCGAATGGGTGCGCTACCGGGTCGCCTTCTACGGCTCGACCCGCAGCTACTTCCCGGTCTGGGAAGTGCACGACCAACTCGACCTCGGCATGAAGCTGCACGAAATGTCGAAGCGCGGCGAATGGAACAAAATGGCGGCCGAGGTGCCCGACGACGTGGTCCGCCTGTTCGCCGCCGTCGGCAAGCACGACGTCATCGCAAAGGCGGTCGAGGCCCGGTTCGGCGGCATTTCCGACACGCTGAACGCCAGCATGTCGTCGGATGTCGACCCCAAGCTGACGCCCGACCTGATCCAGGATATCCGCCGCATCCCGACCCGGTTCGAAGGGTACAAGACCGGCTGGTGACGCGCGGCGTGCCGTGGGCAAGCGCAATTTCTCGCGGACTTTGGCGGAACCCCTTTACGGGTTGACCGAGGAACCGGGGTTTTCCCGTCAGGATGGGCGTGAAACGCCGGCAGTCTCCCATCCGGCCCCGCGATCGCCCTATGATCCCGCCATAGTCTGTGTTTTTCTCAATCACTTAGCGCCCGCAACCGAAACGGGTAAGCCGATGTTAACCACCGTAGAATAGGATAAACGCCCGAATAATCGCAGAAATTGAACGAGCCCATGGCGCTCATCCGACAATCCGCCGCGTCGCCCCCCGGGCAATCTCACGCTGTCGACAGGGATATGCACATTCTTGTCGTCGACGGGAATGCGAATCGGCTCAGCGCCATCCTCAAGATATTGATCGATGGCGGGTATGGCCGCGTCGAAACGCTCACGAATCCGCATATGCTGATCGAGCGCATCGCGAAGAGCCGGCCGGAGCTTATCGTGGCCGGCGGCGAGTCCGGCGGCATCGACTGTCTCGCCCAGTTCGCCCATCTCAAGACAAGCACGCCCGATTACAACGCAACGGCGATTGCGGTTGTGGATGTCGCGGATCCGGAGTCCTTCGATCCCCATAACCTTATTGGCGCCGACGACTATATCCAGCGGCCCTGCACCGCCGAGGCGCTGCTGCATCGCGTAGAGTTGCAATCGAACTCGATCGCGATCCGACGTGAGCTTCGAACCCTTCAATCGACGCTCGACCAAAGGACCGTGCGCATGGATGCGGCCTTGGACTTGCTGCGGTCTCTGGAAAAATATCTTGTGCCCGCCGGTCTTTCCATGAACGAGGATACCGCGCCGGATACAGCCACCGCTGCCTCCAACAGCAGGGCCGACGCCGAAGTTCCACCGGCCGCACCTCCGGTGGAGGACGACCATGAAGACAACACGCCGCTGAAATTGAAGATCGCGGAGGTCAATGTCGGCGGCGTCATCTCCGAAACCTCCGAAATGTTCGGTGCGCTTGCCAAGAAAGGGGATATCGCTCTCGACGTCCGGATCGAACCGGATTTGCCGATCATCGAAACCGATCAGGAAAAGCTCCGTCAGGTGATGGTGGATTTGATCTCCAACTCGATCAAATCCACCCCGGCAAAGGGCCGGGTCCTGCTGAGCGCCAAACGAAACGAAGAAAAGGGCGTGCTGGTCCTGTTGGGTCGGGACGTCGGCATCGGCCTGACGGCGGAGGATCTGCACAGCTATATGGGACGGACGCAGGACGGGCCGCAAAACAACGGGCCCGGCGTGGGCCTGCCAATCACCCGGAAACTTGTGGAAATGATGGGCGGCACGATTGAAGTGCACACCATGAAAGGGCGCGGCGCCTCGGTAAAGATCGAGTTGCCCATGACCATTCCCGGCATGACGCGGATTGCCCAGAACGCCGCTTGATCCCCGGACCGGCCGGCGTCTTATCGCACGCCTCAAGAAAAACCACCGCCGACACGAACCGCCAAAGTAAGCCATTCTTAACCAGTGCGGCCTACGCTACACGGGGAAGTGGTATATTGTTCAATTGACAACTTAATGGCGATTAACGAATTCAAAGACGCGCCGAACCCACGGCATTGCGGCGACCAGACCCGGGAAACGGCCATCCTTGTGCTGGACTCGGACGGCGCCGTCGCGGCGCATGCGGGCGCTATTCTGACGGATGCCGGTTTCGCGCATGTCGCCACGGTCGGCGATGCGGCCGGGACCGCCGCCCGGATGACCGCGGAGCAAACGGCGCCGCTGGCGATCGTCGCCGAGGCGCATTTTCTGGAAGACCGGGAGTTCCTCGACGCGATTTCCGTCGGCCGAGCCTGCCGTGACATCGCAATCCTCGCGATGACCGATCCGACCGATACCGACGCCTGCCTCCGCGCCTTGCAACAGGGCGCTGCCGATTGCGTGGCGCGCCCTTTGGTTCCGGCGTTCTTTTTACGTCGGGTGGAACTGCAGGCCCGGGTGCTTGCGGCGGAGTTCGAATCCCGCGCGCTGCAGTCGGTCGTCGACCGGCGCACCAATCGGATGAATACCGCGCTCAATCTGCTCAAGGCGACGGAAAAGCGACTGAGCGACGAGTTGAATTCGGTGCACGGAGAGAACCGCGCCCGCATCGATTATTTTGCCGAAACCAATCACGAGCTGCGCACGCCGTTGAACGCCATCTGCGGCATGTCCGACGCCATCCGGCTCGAAACCTTCGGTCCCATCGGCATCGAAAAATACAAGGAATACGCCAACAACATTCACCAGGCCGGACAGCACCTGCTCGGCATCATGGACAACCGCTTGAGCATGTCGCGGATCGAAGCCGGCGCCGAGGCGATGAATGTGGAAAAGGTCAATGTCGGCGGTGTCATCGAGGAAACTTCCAAAATCCTGGAAACCGTGGCGGACAAGGCCGGTGTCCTACTCGACGTCCAGATCGAGCCCGATCTGCCCATCATAGAAACCGACAAGGGCAAGCTTCGGCAGGTGATGGTCAACCTCCTTACCAACGCGATCAAATATACGCCCGCCAAGGGTCGCGTCCTGCTTTCCGCCAGGCGCAACGAGGAAAAAGGTGTGCTGGTCCTCGTCGTCTCGGATACAGGCGTCGGCATGACCGCGGAAGACCTGCATTCGGTGATGAAGCCCTATCACCGCATTCCGCGCGGCAACGAGGAAGGATCGGGGCTCGGACTGCCGATCGCCAAGAAGCTCGTCGAGATGATGGGCGGCGAAATGGAATTGCGCAGCTTGAAGGGCCGCGGCACCTCCGTACAGATCGAATTGCCGATTGCCACTGCGGCCAAGGCCAGCAGCAATCAGAACGCCGCCTGACAGCGCCGCCGGAATCGCCGCCGGGAATCGCCGGCCAACCTCAATCGGCCTTGTATTTTTCCTCCAGCGCGTCGAGTTCCGGCAAGCCCATCAGCGCGCTCAATTCCTCGAAATTCACTTGCAGATCGGGCCGCTCGACGGGGCTGTCCGCAAACATGCCGTCCTTGAACGCCGCGACCGCATTCAACATGCCGCGCACCGCCGCGGAAGTCAGCATGCGGGGATAGGTCACCATGGCAACGCCCATCGCCTGCAACTGCTTGGCAGTGGCAAGCGGCGTGGTGTGCCGATGCTGCAACCCGAAGCCCATGTTGCAGACGTAGGGCTTGGGCACGCCGCGCGCGACACGCTCGATATCCTCGAGCGACAACAGCGCGTCCGCGTACAACGCATCGGCGCCGGCTTCCGCGTACATGTTGAGCCGCTCGATCGCGTCGTCGACGCCAACCACGCCCGCCGCGTCGGTCCGCACCATGATGACGAAGTTCGGATCGCGCCGCGCATCGACCGCGGCCTTGACCTTTTGCACCATTTCATGGGCCGGGATGACGTACTTGCCTGCCATGTGGCCGCACCGCTTGGGCCATACCTGATCCTCGATCATGATTGCGGCGAGTCCCGCATCCTCGAAACCGCGCACGGTAAAATACACGCTGACGGCATTGCCATATCCGGTGTCCGCGTCGGCACGCATCGGCAGGCTGCTACAGGAAGCAATCGATCGGCACGCCCGGAGATTTTCCTCATAGCCCATGATGCCCTTGTCCGCCCATCCGAGATGGCTTTCGGAGATGCCCGCGCCGGTAAGCGTGGCGGCCTTGAACCCCGCGGCTTCGACGATGCGGGCGCTAAATCCATCGAACACGCCGGGCGCGACGAGAATATCCGGTGCTTCGAGCAATTCCTTAAACTGGGCGGCTTTATTTTTCATGGTTCTCTCCGTCGGCTTGGCAGGTCGCTGGATTGCTGGTGTAGTGTGGCCGGCGGGACGTGCCGGGACCCGCTCTTTATATGTCCAATTGGCAGGCTGGCACAGCCCAGGCCGTTATGCCGCTCACCCTACAGGAGCACGATACGCATGGATAAAACCGCGGAGCGGTTGGTGAACTTCGCCAACGACCTCACCTATTCCGACCTCACGCCCGCCACGATCGAGGCAGCCAAGATCCGGTTGATCGACAGTATGGGGTGCGCCATGGCAGCATTTCTGGCGCCGACCGCACGCGCGACGCGGCGCCTCGCCGCCCCGGTCTCGGACGGCCCGCGGGCGCGGATTTTCGGCACCTTGACCCGCACGACACCCGATCTTGCCGCGCTGGTGAATGGCGCAATGGTGCGGTATTTCGACATGAGCGACGCGTATCTGCTGACCAGCACCGCGCATCCGTCCGACAACATTCCGGCCCTGTTGGCGCTGGCGGAAGCGACCGGGGCGAGCGGAAAGGATCTGCTGCTCGCCATCGTGATTTCGTACGAAATACAGTGTCGATTTTGCGACACGGTCCCGTTCCAGGCCAAAGG
>JBFFGE010000121.1:0-14428 GCA_041557595.1 Alphaproteobacteria bacterium | reverse complement strand
TCGATGTTGTGGATCCAGTGCAGCCAGGTGCCGAAGTTGCCATGAAACAGCACCAGCGGTGGGCCCTCGCCCCAGCAATGCCAGACCATCTCGCCATCGCCGCAAGGCGTGCCGATCCGCCGCGCCGTCGCCTCGAGGCGCGTTATCGCTTCCAGCGGCACGGGGCTTAGATCGCGCCCGCGTCGCGCAGCTTGGCGATTTCGTCGGGACTGAGTCCCATCTCGCCGAGGATCACGTCGCTATGTTCGCCGGCATCGGGCGTGGGATAGCGCAGCGTCTGCGGCTGCGGCGTCGCGGTCAGGTTGACCGGCTGGCGCACCACGTCGAGCGTGCCGAGACGCGGATGCTCGACCTGCCGAACGACGCCGAGATGCTTCACCTGCGGATCGTTGAAGGTCTGGTCGATGCTGTTGACCGGGCCGCACGGGACACCGGCGGCGTTCAACACCTCGACCCAATGATCGCGCGGTTTCTGCTTGAGAATTGCGGCAACGTCGGCATTCAGCTTGGCACGATTTTTCGCGCGCACGTCATGATCCGCATAGTCGGGATTTTGCAGCAGATGCATCGCGTCCGCGGCCTCGCAGAACCGCTCGAACATGGTGCCCGACGCGGCGATGTTGACCAGCCCGTCCGCGGTCTCGAAACAGCCCATCGGCACGTTGATCGGGTGGTCGTTGCCCGCCTGCGGCGCCACTTCGCCCTTTTGCAGCCAGCGCGAGGCCTGGAAATCGAGCATAAAGGTCATCGCCTCGAGCAGCGATGTATGCACCCACTGACCCTTGCCGGTCTTTTCGCGATCCAGCAAGGCGATCAGGATACCCTGCGCCAGGAACATGCCGGCGCACAAATCGGTGATCGGAATGCCGACCCGGACCGGGCCCTGCCCCGGCAAGCCGGTGATCGACATCAGCCCGCCCATGCCTTGCGCAATCTGGTCGACGCCCGGCCGCTTGCCGTAGGGTCCGTCCTGACCGAAACCGGCGATGCTGCCATAGACGATGCGCGGATTGACCTTGGCCACCGCATCGTAATCGATGCCGAGCCGGTGCTTCACCTCCGAACGGAAATTCTCGGTAATAACATCGGCTTGCTCGGCGAGCTTCATAAACAGCTTGTGACCCTCGGGGTTCTTCAGGTCGATGGTCAGGCTGCGCTTGTTGCGGTGCAGGTTCTGGAAATCGAAACTGTCGCGCTGCCCGGTCAGCGACACCCGGTTCTTGCCCGAGGTTGCGGGCGGCTCGACGTAAATCACGTTCGCGCCCCAATCAGCCAGCACCCGCGCCGAGGTCGGCCCGGCCCGCGCCTGCGTCAGGTCCAGTACGGTATACCCTTCAAGCGGCAGCCTTCCATTCGAACCGGCCATGTTTGTTCCCTTCCCTTGCTGGAGGCATTGCGACAGTCATTTCAGGTGTCGGCGAACCCCGAGCGGATCCGCGCGGGCGCAATTCTCTCAAGCGGATGCAGCGGGGGCAATGGGTATGTGAAAATGAGTTTGCGTTCGCCCTCATGATGCCAGCGGCACCGTCGCGACCTCTTCAAGCCCCACTTCGTCGATCCGCGCCACCGTCAGCGCGGCCACTGTCCCGGCAATGTCGATGCCGTTTTGATTCAGCTCGGCAACCTGCTTCTGCGCTTCTGCCGGATCGTCGAGCCGGCCGATCGTGATGTGCGGCACGAAGGAGGCCTCGTGATTGCGCGTCCCGGCGAGCGGCCCTTCGTTCAGCCGCTCGTGCAGCGCGTAGAGCGATTCGTGACCTTCCTCCGGCACGAGATAGAGGTAGGCGGCGCCCTCGCTGTTCGCCGTGTCGACAAACACCCGGCTGATCCGGAAATCGACCTTGCCGAACCATCCGGCGACGCCCGAAACATGATCGACCGCCGCGTTTTGGTCGACTTCGGTCATGCCGAACACCAGGGTGAAGTGCGGCCGGATCAGGTCGAATTGCGGATCGTGCCGGCGGCGGACCTCCTCGATCCAGGTATCGTCCGCGGTCGAAAGTTTTGGGTAGCCGATTACGAAAAGGGTCATCAGGATTTTCCGGAATGGGATGCGACATCGAGCGGCGCGCTCAAGGCGACGCCCGGCATGTGCATGCCGCGCGGACGGCCGTCGTCATGCGCCGAGCCGAAGCGTTCGTAATAGGACGGCGGCAGCGGCCAGCCATTCGGCAGGTTGAGCCATAGGCGCAGCAGGTGGCGGCGGCGCTCGGGTTCGCCCCAGTCCTCGAAATCGGTGCGCGAATGAAAGGTGATCAGGTTGTTGATCCACTGGATGTCGCCGGCGCGGAAATCCATATCGAGCCGCAAACCGTCGCTTTCCGCCAGTTCCTCGAGCAGATCCATCGCCTCGACCAGTTCGGCCGTTACCGGGGGGACGCCCGGATGGCGCGGCGCGGATTCCACGAAGCGGCGCACGAAGGTCACGGTCATGTAGCCGGCGTGATAGGCGAAGACCGGCGCTTCATAGGTCGGCGGCTTGCCGGGGATGAATTCGCCCCGCCGGTCGCGATGGATCGGCGCGGCCAGCAGGCGGAGCAGGTCGGGCCGCCGATCGAGCATCGCGTTATGGATCGCCATCGCGTTGGTGACGCTGCTCAAGCCCCCCGCCTTGGCCGGCTTCAGACACAGCAGGCCGACCAGATCGGCGCCGAGATCGGTGTGGAACGGCAGCCGGGCCCTCGATTGATAGCCGGCCCGCGCGTTGAGATCCTCGAACCGCCCGCCGATATCCTTGACGTGGCCGAGCACATGGCCTTCCGGGTTCTGCGACACCGCATCGCCGAGATGCGCACCCAGCCCCCAATACGCGTTGGCGCTCTGTTCGACCGTCCAGCGGTCGACGGGCAGACCCCGCATTAGGCTGACGCCGCAGCCGTTCACCAGCGCCTCGCGGATACCGGCCAGGGTTGGCGCGAGCGCCGGCAGGGGAAAATCCGCCTGCCGGATGTCGAGGATGTCCTGTCCGCGCGCCTGCACCGCCGCCACCGCGGCCTCGATTTCAGCGATTTCCGGTGCGCCGAATTCGTGGATCCAGTCGGTCCGCGCGGCCATCTCCGGCCCGGTCCATACAAACGGCCCGCGGATCGGCTCGAACGGCGTCATGGGACCGGATGGCGCTGCGTTGTGCGGAGTCTTGGTCATGGGCGTCTCGAGAGTGCGGGGCCGGTAATCAAGAACCTATCGAAGCGGATTTGCGGTCCTCGTACAAGCGCCAGAGCTTGATGGCGAAAAATACGATCACTTCGCCGTACAGAAACAGCAGGTTGTCCTCGATGGCGGGAATCGGGCCATATCTCTTGCCGGCCAGCAGCAGGAAAAACGTCGCGAAGGCGCCGACCAGGAACTTCTTGAAGTCGCGTTCGCCGCTCAGCGCCATGAGCACGATGAAGGTCGAGAAGGCGCCGACAATTATCCAGATCTTGCTGTCCCCCAGCGACAGAGCAAAGGACACCACGACAACAACCAGGGAGAACAGGTAAATCCAGCGGCGCTGCAGGGATCTGATTTTGCCGACCGTCAGCCCGATGGCCGGAACCAGGATCCTCCAGAAATCATAGAGTGACAAGGCGACGAGACAGCCCACGACCCAGCCGAAATTCTCCCGCGCGGACTGGCCGAGAAGGAAAAGCAGGCCGGTCAGGACCGCGGCCAATGTCAGATAGGAGGTGAGAACAATTCGGGAGACCCGGTTCACGCGCCCGCGCGGCCGATCCATATAGTCCTGCCACCATGCGACGGTCCGCGGATCGAGCGCGGGCGGCGGCTCCGTCGGATAGAAGGACCGGAGCCCGGACACCATGTCCCGCAGGGCCGAGAATATTTTCCAATCCAGCGCGGCCGCACGAAACAATTTCGGCCGATACGGACCGGTCAATAATGCCGCCGCCATGCCGCACCGCTCGAAAACCACGTCGCTGGCCCAGTTGGCGGCCTGTTCGTTCAGATCGTCAAGATAGGCCTTCGCATCCTGCATGTCCGCCAGCCGATCGGTCAGGATCATGCCGCCGGCGGACCCGAAATCGACGTATGCGTCCCACTGGAAGATCTGGGCGGCGCGATCCAGGAAATCCGCCGACATCGAGCTGTCCGCGAGGCTGGCGGCCAGCCGGCGCTCATACGCCGCCCGCCACTCGTACTCGACAAACCGTGGATCGGCGGTGGCGGCGTTAAGCAAGCGCAGGGCGGCCTCTTCGTCGCCGCGCTCAAGCGCGTCGAGGACCGGCGTGACCAAGGCCGAGAACTGCCGCTCCCGTCCGCGCTCGCCCGCGCCGGCCTCGTCCGCCGGTCCGATCCGCCCGGCGGCAGCCTCGGCCCATCGGACCGCTGCGTCATAGGCCTGCCGCAACCGTTGGAAACCTTCGGGATCGTCTTCGGGATTGTGTTGCTTCAGGAGCCGGGCGTAGGCGCGCCGAATGAGACCGATATCCTCGGTCCGTTCGATGTCCAATACGCTCCAGCAATTCATCGGCCGTTTCTCATCTTCGCGCTACAGAAACGCTTCGCCCTCGATCTTATCGAGAAGATCCTTCAGCCGCGTTCGAAACGCCTCGATTTCATCCGGCCGCTGGCCATCGAGCACCGCCTCGAAGAGGCCGATCTGCTCGCCGATCACCGCGCGCACATCGCCAAGCCGCTCCTCGTACAGCCGTTCGGCGCGCGCCAGAACGGCATGGTTCCCGGTCTCGTCGCGCGGGTGGATCTTCAACTTGTCCAACGCGCGCAGCCGCTTTTCGATTTCCCCCGGGCTCAGGACGCCGGCATTCTGCTCGATGACGACGCTCCGGGTTTCGCCGGTGCTGTTGACCGTGGCCTGCACTTCGAGCAACCCGTTTATGTCGTAGGTGAAGCGGACGTCGGCGGTCTCCGTCCCCGCCGGACCGACGGGCATTTCCATCGCCAGCGTGCCCAAATACACGTTGTCGTCGACCCGCCGGTTTTCGCCCTGGTAGACCTTCACGAGTAAATCCGCCTGATAGTTCTGCACCGTGCACACCCGTTCCATACGGCTGGCCGGTATTGTCGTGTTGCGTTCGATGATGGGCAGGAAATAGCCGTCCCAATCCTTTTTCCGGCCGAAGGATTCGACGACTTCGATGCCAAGCGAATACGGGCACACATCGGTCAGCACGACCTCGTCCAGCGCCTTGTCGCGCGCCTTCAGGCCGGCCTGAACGGCGGCCCCCATCGCGACGACCTGGTCCGGGTCGATATGGCCGGCGGGCAGCCGGCCGAACATGCGGGCGACGAGCTGGCGGATCATCGGCATGCGCGTCGCCCCGCCGACCAGGATCACCTCGTCGAGATCCGCCGGCCGAATGCGGGCATCCCGCAACGCCCTTTCCAGGGGCGCGCGAAGGCGATCGAGCAGAGGCTGCGAGAGCGACTCGAATTCCTGACGGCCGACGGCCCATACGATTTCCTTTCCCTACCAGACCACGCGCATTTCACCATTGTCCGCGCCCGACAAGGTGCGCTTGAGGCTCTCGGCCTGCGACCGGATGATGGCCTCGAGCGCTTCCGGCAAATCGTCCTTCTCGATGCCCGCCGTGGGACCGGCCTGATGCAGAAAAGCGTCGACCAACAGTCCGATGAAATCCTCGCCGCCGAGGAAATTGTCGCCGGCGCTCGCCCGGACCTCCGCGATCCCCTCAAAAAACTCCAGGATCGAAACGTCGAAGGTGCCGCCGCCCAGGTCGAACACGAGGAACTTGCATTCCCGATCGCGGTTTTCCAGACCGTAAGCGAGCGCCGCGGCGGTCGGCTCGTTGATCAATCGCTGGACGTCCAGGCCGGCCAGTTCACCGGCGACCCGCGTCGCCTTGCGCTGGGTGTCGTTGAAATATGCCGGCACCGAAATGACCGCCTCGGTGACGGTCTCGCCGAGCGCCGCTTCGGCGTCGGCCTTGAGACTGCGCAGCACCAATGCCGACAATTCCTCGGCGCGAAATTTCTTTTTGCCCAAGCGGATTTCGCGGTCGGTCCCCATAAATCGCTTGAAGGTCGCCGCGGTCCGGTCCGGGTGGGTCACCAGCCGGTCGCGCGCGGCCATCCCGATAATGACTTCGCCATCGTCATTCAGCCCGACCACGGAGGGTGTCAGGACATGGCCCAGAGCGTTTGGCAGCAGTCGCGCCGCGCCATCCTGCCAGACGGCCACGAGGCTGTTTGTCGTCCCGAGGTCGATTCCGACGATCATGGCTCCAGCTCCCGGTGCATCCTGTAACCGCGATCCTTAAACCACCGTTAAGCGCCCCTACCGCGTCTTCGGCACCTCGACACCGGCCCAGTTTTCGATGTCCTTGACGATCTCGGTCAGATCGCCGCTTTCCGAGCCCGTCGCCATCGAATGCATGTAGAGCTGGCGCACCGCATTGCCGACCCATTGCGGTACCGCCAGGCTTTCCGCCTCTGCCTGCCACAAATCGAGATCCTTGCGCGTGATGCGCATCGGCGCGTTGTAGTCGAACTTGCGGCTCAGCACGTGGTTCGGGATCTTGACGCTGGTCGCGCTGTTCTGCCCCGATCCGGCATTGATCACCTCGAGCACGGTCTCCGGATCGAGCCCGGCCTTGGCGCCCATCACCAGCCCTTCGCACGCCAGCGCCAGATTGGCACAGGACAGCATGTTGTTGATCAGTTTCAGGGTCTGCGACTGACCGATCTCGCCGCCGACATAGACGACTTTCGACGCAAACGCCTCGATCAGCGGCCGGACGCGATCGAAGACCGCGCGCGGGCCCGAGGCGATTGCGGTCACGTCGCCCTTCCAGGCGCGGGGCGTGCCGCCGGTGATCGGGCAATCCAGCGTCTCGATCCCCGCTTCCGCCAGCCGTTCCGCCACCGCGCGCACGGCGGTCGAGCCCATCGTGCCGAGATTGACGAACAGTTTCGCGCGACCGCCTTCGATCACCCCGTCCGCGCCGGTAGCGACCGCATGGAAGCTGTCGGTGCTCGGCAGGCAGGCGAACACCACGTCGGATTCGGCGGCGACCGCCTGCGGCGACGCCATCAGCCGCGCCTGTTTCTCGGTCAGCGGACGGGCCGCCTCCGGATCGATGTCGTAGACCGCGAGCGATCCTTCCTGGCGCAGGATATTGTCCGCCAATGGACACCCCATGCTGCCGGTGCCGATAAATCCCGCCTTCATCCGCCTCTCCCCACTCGTCCCATTCACGCGATCGTGTGCGCCAAGTCATTGCGGATCAAAGAGGAACCGGCAAGATAGAGCGATCGACCCTTGCGAGTTTAGACCATGCGGGAGTTTTGAGCATACGCGCCGTCCTGGCGATCCTGTTTCTGGCGGCATCGGCAATCCCCGGCGGAGCCGCGGCGACCGCGCTCACCGCGGACCAGACGCTGCAATGTCCCCAGTCCCGCGAATTCCTCGCCTCCGCATTAAAGACCCGGCCCGAGGATGGCGCCTATTACGACCAGACGCGGCGGTCGATCAGGATGCGGATCGACGACGTGCTCGCCTTTCTGGGCGGCCGGGAAAAAGCGCGCGCAATTGCCGCGCTGAACCGCGAGACGGCGCTCAATCGTCTTGCCGCCGGCGCCACGGGCGCGGAGAAACGCTACCGCGAAGACACGGTGCTGCGAGCCGACGCATTGCTGCAAATCATCGACTGCCTGGAGGCGCAGAAATCGGTGTGACGCCATACGCCGCCGGTCGAATTTGAACCGCGCCGCACTACCGCTTAATCTGTCCGAACCAAATTCCGCCGCGCGACCTGACGGCGCGGACCTGCGAACCATAGGACACTCGATGACGCCTTCGGCCCTTTCACCTCGTCGGCGGTTTCCGCGAAAGCGCGGCCGCATGCTTCGACGGGTTCAGCATGAGGCCGCATAACCATGGGCGCGCTTGACGGCATTCGGGTGCTCGATGTCAGCCAGGTGCTCGCCGGGCCGTATTCGGCGCAGATCATGGCCGACAATGGCGCCGAGGTGATCCGGGTCGAATCGCTGGAAGGCGATCTCTGCCGCAATTTCACGCCGAGCCGCGGCGGCCACAGCACCACCTTTCTCGCGGCAAACCGGGGCAAGCGCGGGATCGCGCTGAACCTGAAGGCGCCCGAGGCCCGCGCGGTCGTCCACCGCCTCGCCGAACGCGCCGACATCATGATCCAGAGCTTCCTGCCCGCGCGCGCCGAAGCGTTCGGCACCGACTACGAAACGGTGCGTCGGATCAATCCGGCGCTGATCCACGTCACGATTTCCGGCTATGGCCACCGGGGACCGCTGCGCAACAAACCGGGGCTCGACACGATGGTCAGCGCCTATACCGGCCTGATGTCGCTGACCGGCGACCCGAACGGGCCGCCGGCGCGGCTCGGCACGCCCGCCATCGACATGAGCACCGGCATGATGGCCTATGGCGCGGCGATGACCGCGCTGGTCGCGCGCAACAATGGCGCCGGCGGTCAGGCGGTGAACCTGTCGCTGATGGAAACGGCGATCGGCCTGCAAGCCTTCAACGCCACCAACTGGCTGATCGAAGGCCAGGTCGGGCAGCGCGAGGGCTCCGGATTCATGAAGCTCGCGCCATACGAAGCCCTGCAGTGCCGGGACGATCCGATCCTGCTGGGCGCGCCCAGCCACTCCGGCTGGCTGAGAATTTGCGACGGGCTCGGCGCGCCGGAGCTGGCCGAGGACCCGCGCTTTCGCACCAACGACGACCGGGTGGCCAACCGTCCGGCGCTGCGGGCCGCGCTCGAAAATATCCTCAAGACCGAGGACGCCGCCCATTGGCTGCGCAAACTCGAAGCCGCCAACGCGGTCGCCGCCCCGATCCACACGATCGATCAGGTCTACGAACAGGAACAGGTGCAGGCCAATGACATGATCGTCACCGTCGAGGATGCGGAAGACGGCGCCCTTCGCCTCGCCGGCATGCCCTTCAAGATGAGCGGCACGCCCGGCAACCCGAACGGCGCGCCACCGCGCCTCGGCGAACACACGGAAGAGGTGCTGCGCGGCGAGTTGGGGATGTCGGTAGCCGAGATCGCGGCACTGCGCGCGGCGGGCGCGATTTAACAGAATTTTGCGTTATTCAAACACGGCATTGCAAAAACTTCTGCCATCGATCACCCCCACCTAAATCCTCCCCCGTCAAGGGGGAGGATTTAAGAATTCAGTCTCAATATTGGTCCCTCCCCCCTTGCGGGGGAGGGTTAGGGTGGGGGTGACGGTGCACTTAACTATTCGTCCGCACCTAATAGGCATGAGACCGTCTCCTACGCCCCCTCCAACTCTTCCAGCGTTTTCGGCCAGTCGCCCTTGAGCAGCCGCGACAGCGCCCGGTCGGCCAGGATCTTGCCGCCGGTCTGGCAGCGCGCGCAGTAATTGGTCTCGTTACTGGCGTAGCGGATGCGCTGCACCGGCGCGGCGCAGACGGGACAGGGTTGCTTGTAGCGTCCATGCACGGCCATGCCGTCGCGGAAGGCCGTCACCTTTTTCGGGAAGTCCTCGCCGGTTTCCGCGCGCAAACGCTCCAGCCATTGCAGTAGCGTCCGCTGCGTCGCCCGGTGCAGCCGCGCGACCTCATCGTCGGACAGGGATTGCGAACGGGCGATCGGCGACAGCCCGGCGGCGTGCAGGATTTCGTCGGAATAGGCATTGCCAATGCCGCTGAACCGCCGGGGATCGGTCAGCGCCCGCTTGAGCGTATGGTTCCCGGCCATCAGCGCCGCGCGAAAGCCCGCCAGATCGGCGTCGAGCGGCTCGATGCCGCCGGGATCGAGCGCGGCGAGCGCCGCCTCCCCCTGCACCGCATAGAGCGACGCGCGTTTCTTGCTGCCGGCCTCGGTCAGCACCAGGCTGCCATCGGGCAAGTCGAATGCGGCCAGATCGCGCTTGCCCGCCAGCTTGGCGTCGGCCGCTTTCCAGTGCAGCCGCCCGGCGATCATCAAATGCAGCACGAGATATAAATCGCCCTCCAGCCCGATCGCGATCCGCTTGCCGACGCGCCTCAACCCGGTGACGGTGCGGCCCGCCGCATCCCGGATCGGCGGCTGCACGCTCCTAAGCAGGAATGGGCTGCGCAGCCGGATATCCTTGATCGGCTGACCGAGGATGCGCCGGTCCAGCGCCTCGATATAGATCGCGATGTCCGGCAATTCGGGCATGGGTCACAGCTCGATGAATTCGTCTACATAGCCCCGGTATTGCTGCGTCTTCGGCTTGTCCGCATCCTCCGGCAGGACATAGCGGATCGAGCTTTGTCCCTTCAACGCACGCGGCAGCACCATGGCCCGGATGAAACGGCTCGGCACATCCGCATCCGCCTGCGCGAAGACCGGGTCGGGTCCCGCCTCGTACCAGGCCTCGCCCGGTGCATAGGAATGCGATTCGCCCTCTGCGTCGATGCGGATCGTGCCGTCGCGCAGACAGCGAATGCCCGGCCCCTGATGGGTGTGGGTGTAGGCACAGCCGCCCGGCGGAAAGGCCACGGAATCGCAGCGCATCAGCCATTGTTTGCCGTCGCCGGGTTCCAGAGTCGTGATGGGCGCGCGCAGTTTCTCGACCGGATCGACGACAGCCTCGCCGGTCAGCTCGAAGCGCCAGAGCCGCGCGCCCGCCGGTCCCCCCCGGAGCGAGACGGCGCCGGGTCCGAACCATGCATCGTCGTCCGCAATCGTTCGGCCATCGAGCTCGATCGCCCCTTCGTCGACGTAAATCACCCGGTTCGACGCGGCAAAGCTCAGGCTCTCCGCCGCCGACACGCGGTCCTCGATCAGCCGCAGGAAGAGGCTCACCCGAGCGATTCCGTCGGGAAGTCGGCTGGGCTGGTAATCTCGAGGATTTCGCAATCGTCCGACCGGCTCAGCACGTCATGCGGCACGCCGGGCGGCTGATGCACGCAATCGCCGGGCAGCAGGGTGTGAACGCCGTGCTCGCCATAGTCGAACTCACAGATGCCCTGCAGGATGAACACCATCTGGAAATCGAGATCGTGGCGATGCATCCCGGTCGGCCTGGGCATCGGCTCGGCGCAGCGGCTGAGATGGGCGTTGACCCGCCCGCCTGTGGCGGCCGCAATGCCGAGGTCGCGGCGCAACAGCCAGGGCCGAAGCGGATGCGCGGTGTAGGGCGTCTCGGCGGCGCGCACCACGCTGAATTTCTGCACCGGTCCGGAGGTGGGTTCGACGTATTTCTCGATGCCCGTTTCCATGGTCGGGAAGTCGCCGGGGCTGACCACTTCGAGCACGACGCAATCCTTGGTGCGGTCGGTCTGCTGATGGGTGATGCCGGATGGCTGATAAATGCAGTCGCCGGGGATCACCGTAAACTCGCCGTAATCTGCATATTCGAATGTCGCCGATCCGTTCAGCACATAGACGATCTGCACGCCGAGTTCGTGCTTGTGGATACCGGTGCCGCCCGGCATCGCCTCGCGCGAGCGGCTCAACGACGCGCGCCAGCGGCCCCCCGTCGCCGCCTTTATGCCAAGGTCGCGATACTCAAGGAACGGCCGCAACCCATCCGCCTTGAATTCGGATTTCGACGCCTTGGAAATGCTAAACTCATTTATCAACTGACCGCTTCTAGCGCTTTCATCCGGCATTGTTTTCGATCCTCTCTCGCACTGGTTTCGTTGCGGCGCTGGCCAGCCCGGGCATGCGCTCGGCAAGGCGCGCCGCCTCGTGAATGATATCCTCGATCAAGTCGCCGACGGGACGCACCTGCCGGATCATACCCGCAATCTGCCCCGCCGCCGACTGGCGCCGGTCTGCATCGTCGGGCGGGTGCCGGCCGGCGCGCGCGACGCGGCGCAGCGCCGCCAATTCATCCATCGACGCGCCCGCGCGCAGCGCCGTCTCATAGGCGATCAGTTCCGGCGTGGCGATACAGCGCACCGTCGCCCCGGTCATCGCCTTGGTGACCACGGTGTCGGTCTCCGCCATCTCGATCAGGCGTTGCACGCCCCACGCATTGAGCCCGCTTTCCGCCGTCGCCATGAACAGGGTGCCGATCTGCACACCGACGGCGCCGAGCGCGAAGGCAGCGAGGAAGCCCCGCGCATCGCCGATGCCGCCGGTCGCGAGCACCGGCACGTCGACCGCGTCGACTACCTGCGGCACCAGCGGCAGGGTGGCCACCGAACCCACATGCCCGCCCGCCTCGCAGCCGGACGCGATTACCGCGTCGACGCCCTCCTCGACCATCCGCCGCGCGTGCGCCACCGTGGGAATGACCGCCAGCACGATAATCCCCGCATCCTTCATCATCCGCACCGCCACTTCGCCCGGATCGGCCCGGCCGGTGGTGACGATCGGCACGCCGAGCTCGATACAGATGCGCGCCCGGGATTCGGTGAACCCCCGCCCCATCGCCGTAATATTCACGCCGAAAGGCTTGGTTGTGCGCGCCCGCACCGCCGCGATGTCGGCGCGCAGCGCGTCTTCGGTGCCGCCGAAAGTGGGCAGGATCCCGAGTCCGCCCGCCTCGCTCACCGCGGCGACCAGCGCAACCCCGCCGCCACCCTGCATCGCCCCCTGCAGGATCGGATAGCGGATGCCGAGCATGTCGCAAACTATCGTGTGAAACACCGGTCGCTCCGAAAACTCCATCTTCGCCGCTCGGTCGAGGGAACGAATTTGAAACTGCAAACGTTGGTCATGCGTGGCTCGATGTTCCCCCCATGCGGACCAGGAAACAAACAGAAAATGAAATGGCGCGGACGTAAACAGAGCGTGAACCTCGAAGACCGCCGAGGCGGTGGCGGCGGCCGGGCGCGGATCGGTTTTCCCATGGGATCCGGCGGCGGCCGCATGGGACGACGGGCCGGTATCGGTGGCATCGGGCTGGTCGCCGTTGTACTCGTTTCGTTGTTTTTCGGCGTCGATCCCCGGCAATTTATCGACGGCATTCAGGCGCCAAGCGGCGGCGGATCGAGCGTCCGGACCGCGTCCGACACCGATCCGATGCGCAATTTCGTGGCGGTGGTGCTGGCCAATACCGAGGATGTGTGGCACCGGCTGTTCAAGAACCGGCTGGACAAACCCTACCGCGAACCGAAGCTGGTGCTCTTCAGCGGCGGGGTGCAATCCGCCTGCGGCTCCGCCGGGTCGGCCGTCGGGCCATTCTACTGTCCGGGCGACCAGAAGATTTATTTGGACCTAAGTTTTTTCCGCACCTTGCGCGACCGCTTCAAGGCCGCCGGCGATTTCGCCCAGGCCTATGTGATCGCGCACGAAGTCGGCCACCATATCCAAACGCTGCTGGGCATTTCCCAGCGGGTGCATGAATCGCGATCGCGGATGCCGAAAGCGCAGGCAAACGCGCTGTCGGTACGGCTGGAATTGCAGGCGGATTGCCTCGCCGGCCTGTGGGCAAATCACGCCGACAAGACAAAAGGTATTCTCGAAGAAGGCGACATCGATGAGGCGCTCCGCGCTGCCAGCGCGATTGGCGACGACACCCTGCAGCGCCAGGCGCAAGGGCGCGTGGTGCCGGACTCCTTCACGCACGGCACCTCCGCCCAGCGGCAACACTGGTTCCGGCGCGGTTTTCGGATCGGAAGCCTGCAAGCCTGCTATACATTCGACGCGCGCGCCTATTAGGCGACGGCCCCCGATTTCATCGTGTCAATGCGAACGGGCGGAGCCATCCCCTAAATCTTGCGGAAGACGCCGCGGCGGCGCGCCGAGATGTGCTTGCGCACGCCCATCCAGCCGGGGGTGGTTGCCTTCTTCTCCCATTCCTTGGATTCCGGGATGTCGGGCGCATCGAGTTCGTAGGTGGCCATGTAGCGCAGCATGTCGTCGCCGGCGCGTTCCAGCACGTACCGCTGCCCGTTGGAGACGCCGGGCACACTCAACAGGTTCGGCACGTGTTCGCCGTCATAGAGCCGGTTGAATTCGGCATCGTGTTCTTCGGGAACGTCGAGCTGCACCACTAATACGTAATCGGCCATTGGGTTTTCCTTTCTCGTGTGTTGCTAGAACAGGGTTGGAGACAAGTGCCTCATGCGGGTTTGCGGCCGGTGACGCGGCTCAGCGTGCCCTCGATGAAAGGGAGCACCGCAACGTCGGCGAATCCGGTCTGTTTGAAATATCCGATGCAATCGGCCTCGGAATGGGCAAGGCCGGTGGTGTCCTGGATCGCCTGTCCGAGCCCCCAGAAGGCCGGGCCGATCGGACCGGTGCGGTCGTTATTCGTGGTCTCGCCGATCAAATGCATTTCGCCCCCGGGCAGCAATGCATCGAACGCCTTGGCAATCACCTTGGCGATCATCTCGCGGCCGTACATCGGCAGGTTGCTCGCCATGATCGCCACATCCGCGTCGGTCGGGAAGGCATCGCTGGTGAAGTCGCCCGCCACCGCGGTAATGCGATCGGAGAGGCCGTTCTCCGCGATGAATTCGCGCGCCACTTCGGCGACCGGCGGCAGGTCGAACACCACGCCCTCGATCTCGGGCCAT
>JBFFGE010000120.1:0-14430 GCA_041557595.1 Alphaproteobacteria bacterium | reverse complement strand
GGCATTGTCGGATCTGGCGTCGCTCTACGACGAGCCGGACCCGATAGCGGACGATCTGTCGCGGAAACTCGCCCGGGATATTCGTGCAGGGAAATTCGACGACGGCGTGAAGGCCGCGGAACTGCACGAAATTCTCATGTCGGACATCCGCCGCCGGCTGGCGATCGGCAATCCGCGCTATCTCGCGGAGTCGGAAGGCGAATCTTAGGTTTGGGCCGTCGTCGTTTCGCCGCTGCGAACCAATGCGGCGATCGACCCGCCATCGACATTGAAGCATTCGCCGGAAACGTATCCCGCCTCGTCGGAGGCCAGGAAAAGCGCCATGGCGGCCACGTCTTCCGGCGTGCCCCATCGGCCGGCCAGATTTCCGTTGGCCCATTCCGGGCCGGTGGCCGCGTCTTCGGAGAATTGCGCGTTGAAGGGGGTCGCGATCAAGCCGGGATTGACCGCATTCACGGTGACGCCGGTGCCCGCGAGGTCGGCGGCCAAGGCCCGGGTGAAGGCAATGGCGCCGCCTTTAGAAGCGCAATACCCGGCGCGGTTCGGCCGCCCGACGAGGCCGGCGATCGATACGACATTGACGATGCGGCCTGTCCCGCGCGCCAACAGATGTGGCACCACCGCCTGACAGGTCAGGAAATGCGCGGTCAGGTTGACGTCCAGCATTTCCCGCCATTCCGCCTCGCTGTGCTCGAGGAAGGGGCGAATGACGCGCTTGCCCGCGTTGTTGACCAGGATGTCGAGGCCGTTGAATTGATCGGCGACGGCGGCGACCAAGCTGCCCACTTCATCGGCCTTTGCGACATTGGCGGTAAAGGCAGTTGCGGTCCCGCCCGCCGCCCGGATTGCGTCCGTTGTTGCCGCTGCCTTGTCTCCGTCGATATCGACGACCGCGACCTGTACGCCCGCGGCGGCGAATGCCGTGGCGATGCCTGCGCCGATCCCGCTGCCGGCGCCGGTCACGATTGCCGATTTGTCGGCGAGGCGTATCGTCATGTCGATTTCCTATTCGCCGTCGCGGGCGCGGGCGGCGAGCCAGCCGCCCTCGACCTTCATGTCGGAACCGGTCATGAAATCGGAATCTTCGGATGCCAGGAACACCGCCGCCTTTGCGATGTCCGACGGGGTTCCCCATCGACCGGCCAGGGTTTCGCCGCCCCAGTCGACATTTTCGTCGGTCGCATAGGATGCATTCATCGGCGTGTGGATCGATCCCGGCGAAATCGAATTCACCCGGATGCCGGTGCCCGCCATGTCGGCGGCAAAGCCGCGCGTGAGGCCGAGGATGCCGCTCTTGGCGGCGCAGTAGGCGACCCTGTCCGGCCGGCCGATATGGGCGGCAACCGACGCGATGTTGATGACCCGGCCTTTGCCGGTGCGCTGCATATGGGGCAGAACGGCCCGGCCGCAGAGAAACTGGCTGGTAAGGTTGGTGTCGATCATGGCGCGCCAGTCCGCCAGCGTATGGTCGGCAAAGGACTTGATGATCCGTCGCCCCGCATTGTTGACCAGGATGTCGATGCCGCCGAAGGCGCCGGCGACCGTTTCGACCATCGCGGCAACCGCATCTTCGTCGGTGATGTCGCAGGCGACGGCAAGGGCGGTGCCGCTGCCATTCTTGATTTCATCGGCGACCGCATTTGCATTATCCGCATTCAGATCGGCGATGGCGACGCGGGCGCCCTCGGCGGCGAATTCCAGGCTGATGCCGCGGCCAATACCGCTGCCGCCGCCGGTAACGATCGCCGCCTTGTTTTCGAGCCGCATACGACTGCTCCTTCGTTGTTCCCGTCGTCCGACGGGATGAGACGCTATTGCGTCGGAGTGTTTCGTTTAAAGCTCCAGCCGAAATACCGCTGCGCCCGGCGGAAGATGCTCGTGGCCACCGTCAGCAGTCCGATGGAAACAAGGACGCCGGCGATCGGTTCGGAAAAGAAGCCAAGGAAATTGTAGTCCAGCATTGTCAGCGCCTGGGCCATCGAATTCTCGCCGATCTGGCCGAGAATGACCCCCATGACGATGGCCGGCACGGAATAATCGCTGCGGCGCAGGAAGAAGCCCGCGATACCGGCGATGAACATCGTGTAGATGTCAAAGACGTTGCCGCGCAGCGAATAGGCGCCGATCGTCGAGAACAGGAGGATGCCGGGCGCCAGCATCGTGAAGGGTATCCGGAGCATATGGACGATGCATTTGGATTCCACGATGCCGAGCATCAGGATCGCAAGGCTCGCCCAGAACATCGACGCGAACAGGATCCAGACCAGATCGTGCGCCTCCATCATGATCAGCGGGCCCACTTCCATATCGTGCACGTTGAAGACGCCGATCATCATGGCGGTCAGGGCGCCGCCGGGCAGGCCAAGCGCCAGCAGCGGAATCATGGCGGCGCCGGTCGCCGCGTTGTTTGCGGTCTCCGGCGCGACCACGCCTTCGGGAATCCCGGTGCCGAATTTTTCCGGTGTCTTGGACCAGCGGACCGCTTCGTTATAGGAAAGGAAGGCGGCCAATGTCGCGCCGACGCCCGGCAGGATGCCGCTGAACCAGCCGATCACCGTTGAACGGATGACGCCGTAGCGCATTGCCCAGAATTCCAAGAAGGAGGGATAGTCGACGGAAATTTTCGGCGCTTCATATTTGCCTTGGGCGATCCTTTGGCCTTGCAGGAACACTTCGCTGACCGCGAACAGCCCCAGGATCAAGGGAATGAAGCCGAGCCCGCCGGTAAGGTACAGCGAACCGAAGGTAAATCGCGGCACCGCGCCGACGGGGTCGCCGCCGACCGAACCGATCAGCAAGCCCAATCCGAGCGAGAGCCAGCCCTTGGCGAGCGAGCGCGACCCGACGCCGGCAACAACCGTGAGGCCGAAAAAGATCAGGGCGGTGATTTCGACCGGTCCGAATGTCGAAATCGCAAAATCGGCGATCGGTTCGGTCGCGATCATCATCAGAATCGCCGAGAATGTGCCGCCGATCGCCGAACAGGTGACCGCGTAGCCGATCGCCCGGCTGGCCTTTCCCTGGCGCGTCATCGGATAGCCGTCGAACGCGGTCGGCGCGTTTTCGACCGAGCCCGGAATATTGAACAGGATCGCGGTGATCGCGCCGCCATAGACGCCGGAGACGTAGATCACGCCATAGAGCATGATGGCATGTTCGGCCGACATCCAGGCGGTAAAGGGCAGCAGCACTGCCGCGAGCGTCAGGACATTGAGCCCGGGGATCGCGCCGAAGACCAGTCCGCCGAGCAGTCCCCCGATGAAGATGGTGACGCCCATAAAGCTGGTGAACAGAAGCGTCGTGCCGTTGAGGAAATCGACCATGATCGTCGCGCCCTATTGAATCAAGGCGATGATTTCACCGCTGATCGAGTGAAACCAGCCGGCGCCCATTGGCAGGGGCGTGAAAATGAGTTTGTAAAAGACCACCACGAGGACGGCATAGAACCCCAGACTGAAGCCGAGAAGCGTGCGCAGCCGACGGATGCCTATCAGCCAGGTGAAGCCGATCAGGAAGAACGGCGTCGACAGCAGGAAACCGATTTGATGCAAGGCGAAAACCCAGATCAGCGGCAAGATAAACATGGCGAGGGTGATGATCGGAATGCCGCCCGATGGCGCCGGAATATCCTCCAAATGGGCGGGGCCGTCGTCGGCGTCGTCGGTCTCGACACCCCGCACGAAACGGGAGACAAGAAGCGTGATTGCGGCAATTGCGGTGATGACCAGCACGACCTGCGGCCAGAACGCGGCACCGAGTTGATAGCTGGGCAGGGGTGCATCGAAGTCGCGCGTGAAGAGGTAAACCACCAGCGTAAAACCGAGCCAGGCGAGCGCTTCCCAAACGAGGCGATCGCGCAACCGCGTCGGCTCCTTGTCGCTGGACGTCATGACATTCCCCCCAATCTAACGGTCTTGTTTTGAAACGTCGGCGTCTCGCCGGCTGTAGGGTGGCCCAATAGGGCGCCCGCCCACCTTAGGTTAGGGTGGGCGGGCGAATCCGGCACGGTGCGTGTGCCTTGGCCGCTTTTCGGCCTATTGAAGGTCTTTCCGAAGTTTCTGCCCGGACGCCTTGAAGATTTTTGCATAGGTGTCGACGGTCTCGTCCAGCACCTTGGTCGTCCCAGCCGTATCGTAATAGGAATTGACGATGTCGAGGCTCTTGCGCTTCAGGAACGCCTGATGAACCTCGCTCTCATAGGCTTCCTTGAAGACCGCTTCGAGATAGGCCTTGATTTCCTTCGGCGTGTCTTTTTTGACCCATAGGCCGCGAATTCGGAGCAGCGGGTTCCACTTCATGCCGAAATCCGCGCCCGTCGCCTTGGTCTCGGCGAAGATCTTGAACCGCTCGGGCCAGACGCTGAGTACCGGCAGGAGTTTGCCGGCCTGAACATGCTTGATCACATCGCCGGGCTGCTCCATCAGGATATCGAGCTTGCCGCCAATGACCGCGCCATAGCGTTGCGCGGGCTTATCGAACATCACCTGCTTGGTCTTGAAGCCGAAAAATTCTTCGACCTTGGACATGGTGATCAGTTCCATTGGAACGTTGATGTTGGAGACGGTCAGTTTGCCCGGATTTGCCTTGGCATAGGCCACGATTTTCTGGAAATCGGCTTTGCCGTTGCTGACGAATCGCTTGTCATCCGGATTGACGAACAACCCGGTCGGCGCAACGTTGCTGATGATGATCGGCGTGAGATCCTTGGTCGGATGCAGGTCGATGTCGCCGGCCACGTATTTCGAGACGAGTGTATCCGCATGCTGCAGGATGGTGTAGCCGTCCGCCGGAGCCTGCGAGAAATCGGGCAGGCAGTTGATGCCGCCGCCGCCGGGCTTGTTAATCTTGTTGACCTTGACGCCCATGATCTTGGACGCGGGCTCCTGCAATGCGGCAACCGCCTGATCCGATCCGCCGCCCTTACCGAAGCAGACGATGATGGTGATCGGCCGCTTGGGGTAGTTTGCCGGTTTCTTCACGGCTGCCGATGCAGCGGCCGCCATGGCGCTCGCCGCAATGACCGTCGCGGCAGCGACCGCCGCCAGCTTCGTTGAATATGCACGCATCATCCTGTCCTCCCGTGTTTTCATTCATTCTTGATTTACCGCGGAAAATTGCGCTTTCTCAGCGCATGCTGCGGCATACCGGGTTCATCCGGCTGTACATTGGCCTCAATTCTCCACACTGGCTGGATGCCGTCAAGGCGAGGCCGGTTGTCGGTCGGCGCCATCGGCATGGATCCATCGGCGCTCCGGTCCGGGGCTACATGCTGGTAAAGGCGCCAAGCAAACGCTTGCTGACGTGTTGTCGAACTTCTATCCAGCCATCCGTCGTGGCCGCTTTTTTCCAGGCGTCGCTCTCGGGAATATCCGGTGAGTCGAGTTCGTAAATCGCCAGATAGCGCGGCATGCCCACGGTCTCCGAGCCCGCCAGCTTGTAGCGTGTCGCGCTGACGACCCCCGGCACGGCGAGCAGGTTGGGGACATGTTCGCCGTCATACAGGCGGTTGAACTCTTCCTCGTGCTCCGCAGGCACGTCGAGTTGTGCGATAAAGAGATGTTTCGTCATGGCCGGGGCTCCTAATGATGGATGGGCCTGCAATCATGCGGCGTAGGCCGTCGAGACGGCAAGGCCGCCTCAAAATCCCAGTCCAAGGCGCAGCATATTCAATGCCATCAGCAGGAGCAGAATGAGGATGGCGTTGCGAAAGCCGCGGCTCGATAGCCGTCCGCGCAACCGGATGCCGATCCAGGTCCCCAGCATGACCGGCACGAACGCGACCACGGCATAGATCAGCCGCTGCTTCGTATAGAGATCGAGATAGACGATGCCGGCGATCTGACCGGTATTGATGGCGATGAAGATGACGCTGGTCAGGAAGACGAATTCGCGCGGCGTGAGGTCGAGGCTCAGCATGTAGATCGCGGTCGTCGGCCCGGCCGCGCCGGTCAGGCCCTGGCTGATGCCGCTGAAGCCGCCGGCAATCGGGCCCCAGTACCTCTCCTGGGTCGGCGGTATGACCAGGGCGCGGCGGCGGGTCTCCAGGGCCAGATACAGCAGCAGCAAGCTGCCGAGGATCAGGAACAGCAGGTTCCGGTCGAGATAGGCGAGCAGGAAGGTGCCCAGCACGACGCCGAGAAAGCCGGCGATCAGGAAGCCCACGACCCGCCTGGCCGGGCGCAGCCCGTCGCTGGTGCGGGATTCCAGCAGCATGACGACATCGCTCGCCGCCTTGGCGATGAAGATGGTCAGGACGGCGGTGGGCACGCCGACGATCGGCGCCAGTGCCGGAACCGCCAGCAGGTTGAGGCCCATATTGGTGGCGCCCTTGACGATGGCGCCGATAAAAGTAACCGCGACGATCAGCAGGACGACGGGATCGGATAACAGGTCCTTGGACATCGGGCCGCTCACTCAGCAGCTGTTTTGTTCTGGTTCCTCAGCACGTGTTCGCGCCAGGCGATGTAGCTCACGCCGCCGAAGATCATGGTCCCGCCGATCCAGACGAAAATGTCCGGAAATTCCGCGAACAGGAAATACCCGGCCAGGGTCGCCCAGATCAGCCGGAAGAAATCCAGCGGCGTCACCACATGGGTATCGCCTCGCTTCAGCGATTCCGCCATCAGCAAATGTCCCAGCGCGCCGGTCACGCCGATGAGAATCAGCCAGCCGTATTCGAGCAAGGTCGGCCATCGCCAATCGTAAAGCGCGATCAACAAAGTCAGGGGCGTCATCAGCAGATACATATACGCGGTGATGGTCACGCTGGAGTCGGTACGGCTCATCACCTTGATGAAGATCATCGCGATGCCCCAGCAGAGCGCGGAAACGACCGCCAGAACGGCGCCGGGATCGATCGCGCCGAAGCCGGGCCGCAGGATCACATAGGTTCCGGCAAAGGCCAGCAGGATCGCCGACCAGCGGCGGATGCTGATCCGTTCGCCGAGTACGAAGACGGCGATCACCGTGGCGAAAATCGGCGCGGTAAAGTGCAGCGCGGTGACCGTCGCCAGCCCCGTCACCTTGAGCGCGAAGAAAAACGTGAAGGAGGATGCGGTCTGAAGCAGCGCGCGCACCACATGCAGGCCGATCCGGTCGGTGCGAAAAATATTCAGGCCGGATCGCACCAGCCAGGGCAGGAAAAACAGAAAGGCGGTGACGGTGCGGAAGAACACGATCTGCAGCACAGGCAGCGTTTCGGAAACGTGTTTCGCCATCGAATGCTGGCTGATCAGTACCACGGTCGCGGCCAGCATCAGCACCATGCCGCCGAGATTGTCGGCGGCGCGCGGGGCGGGGGCGATCACGTCGGGCGCCGGGTGTCAGGTCGTTGGTCGGGGCGTTCCACCCGCTAGCCGAGCTCGGGCAGTTGGCGCTCGCGGCGGGCTTCGTTCATCTGATCGAGTATCCGGCGTTCCAGCGGCGGCAGCCGGTAGTCGACCGCCCGCTCGAAGCGCCGGCAGTCCAGATTCTTGATCACGGAATACGGTTTCACGTCGGGTTCGTAGGCGATGTCGGCGTCGGGAACGTGGCGGCGCACGATGTCGGCGACCTCCCGAACGGACGCCTGAATATTGCCGCCGACATAAACCGGCAGATCGAGATTTTCGGCGAAGCAGAGCCGCGCCATGCTCTCCGCGACATCGTCCACATAGATCATCGGCGTAACCTGATCGGGCGCCACGTCGCAGACCACCGGCTCGCCGATGGCGGCGTAAGAGATCAGCCGCGCCACGGCACCGCTGCGTCCCGTGACCCGGCCATGGCCGAAAACCGCCGCAATGCGCAGCCCGCGGGTATCCAGATCGAAGTTGCGGGTATAGGCCTTCGCAACTTCCTCGTTCATCAGCTTCGCATAGCCGTAGAGGTTGTAGGGGTGGCGATGGGAGTCCTCGTCGACCGCCGCGTCGCCGTATTCGCTCTGGTCCGCATAGACCGCCATCGAGGTGGGATAGACGACGCGCGCGGCCGCGCAATGACGCGCCGCCTCGAAGACATTGTTCGCGCCGGTCAGGTTCACGGCAAGGCCAAGCGACGGTTCCTGTTCGGTCAGCGGCGCCAGCAGGGCGGCCATGTGGATGACCCGCTCGACCGCGTTGTCCTTCATCGTGCCGAGAACGCTGTCATAGTCGCGGATGTCGCCGCCGACCGTGGTCAGGCGCGCATCGCCGCGCAAGTCGTCCAGCCGCGACTGATCCGCCGCTGTGTCGAAGGAAACCACGTCGAGGTCCCGTGCAATCAGGTTCCGCACGATCTTTGCGCCGATCAATCCGGCGCCTCCGGTAACCATGACCGTCATTCTTGCTCCCCCTCGTCGATGTCCGAACCCGTTCCGGTGCGGGTCGGTCGGTTGGCAGTGTCTTCACACGTGTCTAAGTTTACACGGTAATGCCGGACGGGCTAATTGCCGGCAGGGTATCACAGGGAGAGACGGGATGAAGATGCGCGCGGCCGTAATGTATGCCCAGGGCCAGGCACGACCCTATGCGGAATCCAAACCCTTCGTGATCGAGGAGATCGACATCGACGGTCCCCGCGACAACGAAGTTCTGGTCGAAATTCGCGCCGCCGGGCTGTGCCATTCCGACCTGTCGACCATCAAAGGGCTGCGGGCGCGGCCCTTGCCGTGTGTCGGCGGCCATGAATCGGCCGGGTATGTGCGCGAGGTCGGCGGCAATATCGACGACCTCGCGCCCGGCACGCCCTGCGTCGTCGCCTTCGTCTCGAGCTGCGGCTACTGCCTGGCGTGCAAGGTCGGACGGCCGAATCTGTGCGAGACCCATGGCGCGGCGAAATCGCGGGGCGAGTTGCCGATGGGCGGCCGCCGGCTGCACATCAATGGCGAGGAGATCCACCATTACAGCTGCGTCTCGTGTTTCGCCGAATACGCGGTCGTGCCGCGCAGCGCCGTCATTCCCATCGGCGAGGACATCTCGATCGAGGACGCCGCCCTGTTCGGCTGCGGGGTGATCACCGGGGCCGGCGCGGTCATCAACACGGCAAAGGTCCCGCCCGGCGCCACGGTCGCGGTGGTCGGTCTCGGCGGCGTCGGCTTGAATTCCCTGTTGGCGGCCATCGTGTCCGGCGCGGCGCGGATCATCGCGGTCGACATCAACGACGAGAAACTGGCGCTGGCGCGGCAGCTCGGCGCGACCGACACGTTCAACGCCGGCGACGCCGATTGCGTGCAGCAAATCATCGAGGCGACCCAGGGCGGAGTCGATTTCGGTTTCGAGATGGCCGGCAGCGTGCCGGCGCTGGAAACGGCCTATGCGATCACCCGCACCGGCGGAACCACCACGACCGCCGGCCTGCCCAGCTCGGAAAGCGGGCTGACCATCGACGTCGCCGCCCTGGTGCAGGGGGAAAAGACGCTGAAGGGCAGTTATATGGGCAGCTGCGTCGCCGCCCGCGACATTCCACGGCTGCTCGCGCTTTACAAGCAGGGCCGCCTGCCGGTCGACCGGCTGCGCAGCGCCAATCTGCGGCTCGATCAGATCAACGAAGGCTTCGACCGCCTGGCCGACGGCTCGGTTATTCGCCAGGTCCTGCAGACACATACTTGAGGAACTGTGCATTCGCGGAGATTTCTTTAACCCCGTATTGGAAGGTGCTTTAAAATGATTGCTTGGGATGACGTTCCTTCCCCACTTGCGGGGGAAGGACAGGATGGGGGGATCTGTTGGACTGCCGGCATTCCTGAGAATTATCGTCCGGCGGTCCTGTCCATCGGATACCCCCCACCTCAATCCTCCCCCGCAAGAGGGGAGGAAGGTTTGCATCGCGGCTATTCAAATGCGCTACGCGCGGCGGCACAGGGATCCGGTGGATGATCGTCGATATGCGCCTGCGGCCGCCGCTGGCGAGCTGGACCGACAAGTCGCAGTTCCGCAAGGGCGCGGAATTCTATCCGTCGCGGATCGGATTTCCCCGGCCGCCCTCCGCCGAGGCGCGGTCCATGCCGCTGCTTTTGGAAGAAATGGACCGGGCGGGCATCACCTGGGGTGTCGTTATGGGGCGACAATCGGCGGAGCCGCACGGGGTCATCCCGAACGACGACATCGCGGCGGTGATCGCGGAGCATCCGGACCGTTTCGTCTCCTTCGCCGGCATCGATATCAGCCGCGAGACCGATTGGTGCCTCGCCGAGATCGACCGCTGCCTTGCGCTCCCGGGCTTCAAGGGGGTGTCGCTGGAGCCCGGTGCATCGCCGACGCCGATGATGGCCGATGACGAGCGACTCTACCCGATTTATGAGCGTTGCATCGCCCATGACGTGCCCATATCGATCACGCTCAGCGGGCTGCTCAGCCACATGGCGGGCGTGCCCTACGAATACGGCTCACCGATGCCGCTTTACACGGCGGCCAAGGATTTCCCGACGCTGGATTTCGTCATCTCGCACGGCGCGTGGCCCTGGGTGCGCGAGCTGCTCGGCATCTGCTTCGTGCTGCCCAATATCTATGTCTCGCCGGACCTCTACATGGTCGGGGTCAACATGCCGGGCGCGGACGAGTATGTGAAGGCCGCCAACATGTATTTGGGCGACCGTATGCTGTTCGGCACGGCTTACCCGTCACGGCCGCTGATCGAAAGCGTGCAGGCCTTCGACGAATGGACCTTCGCGGAAGGAGTGAAGGCGAAGGTGCTCGGCCTCAATGCTCTCCGCGTGATGCGGATGGCGTAAACTCGCGCCCCGAGTCTGCGCCTCGAGACCCGCGCGCGAAACAACGATCAAAGGCGTCATCATCCGAACCCCTCTGTGAGTCACGGGCACAATACATAACATTCAATAAATTTCGTAGGTTGAGAGCGGTTTCCCGTGTGAATTGTTTGTGGATAAAATGTGAATCCCGGGGAAAACAATCGACTTTATCTTTCGCGTTGCGGATTGTTTTCTGGAGCCCTAGACACAGGCTCTTATAGATGGACATCGCGCTTGCGCGGTGGTTCCGACAATTGCGGCTGAGTGACGCCAATTGATGATGACGGACAATGGCTGACAGCGTACGACCCCTGTTCCCCGAGGACGCGGAAGCTCCGGAATCGGTGACCGGAATCCTGCCGTCGCAGGATTTGCGCGCGTTGATCGCGGACGGTGCGATCCTGGCCGAGGACGCCATTCCCGAAGCGCAAATCCAGCCGGCCAGCCTCGACCTCCGGCTCGGCGCCAACGGGTATCGCATCCGCACCAGTTTCCTGCCGGGCAAGCAAAACAGCGTGGCGGAACGGATCGAGGCGTTTGCCACGCACCGTTTCGACCTCAACGACGACACCATCCTCGAAAAGAACTGCGTCTATATCGTCGAACTCGCGGAGCGGGTGCGCCTTCCGCAGGACCTGGAAGGCACCGCCAACCCGAAAAGCTCGATCGGCCGCCTCGACGTCTTTACACGGCTGATCGCCGACAATGCGGTCGAGTTCGACCGGGTGCCGGCCGGCTATGACGGCCCGCTCTATGCGGAGATATCGCCGCTCGCCTTCAGCATCGTGGTGCGCAAGGGCTCGCGCCTGAACCAGTTGCGGCTGCAGCGCGGCTCGCCCGCCTTGTGCGAAATCGCCTTCCGCCGATTGTTCGAGGAATTGCGCGATCCCGAACATATGCCGCCGCCGGAAGAAGTCTATCGCGGCGGCTTCCCCATCTCGGTCGAGCTCAAGGGGGAGGCGGCGCCCGGCATCATCGGCTACAAGGCGCGCAAGCATGCGCCATTGGTCGACGTGGACAGGCCGGATCACTACGACCCGCTCGACTACTGGGAGGTTATCCCGCCGGTCAAGGGCGACGGCATCATCCTCGACCCGGACGATTTCTACATCCTCGCGTCCAAGGAATCGGTCCCCGTGCCGCCGGACTACGCCGCCGAAATGGTCGCCTACGACACGCTGATGGGCGAGTTCCGCGTCCATTACGCCGGCTTCTTCGATCCCGGCTTCGGCTACTCGCCGCACGGCCATGGCGGCACCCGCGCCGTGCTGGAGGTGCGCTCGCACGAGGTACCCTTCCTGATCGAGGACGGTCAGATTGTCGGCCGCCTGATGTACGAAAAACTCGTCTCCACCCCGGACAAGCTTTACGGTGGCGACATCGGCTCGTCGTATCAGCGCCAAGGACTCGCGCTCAGCAAGCATTTCAAGCGCGAGTGAGCGGCGGGGCGCCGCTACCGAATGCCGGATCGGTCCTACCCGCGAAGGCGGGTATCCAGCAATTGCGCTGCATTTCGCTGGCGTGTTTTATTTTTATTCTCCACGTAAGATTGTGTATTGGGCCAGGATAATGTTGTAATCCGTCCCATAGGATCGAGTCCGTAACGATTAGAGGTTCCGCATGCCCGTAGACGTCGTTGCCTGTTCGCCCGCGCTTGGCGCCGAGATACGGGGTGTCGATGTGAGCCAGCCGCTCGACGACGCCACGATAGGCGTGCTGAAGGATGCGTGGGCGGCCCACCTGGTGCTGTTGTTCCGAGAGCAGGAGTTGAGCGACGCGGACCTGGTGCGATTCAGCAATCATTTCGGCGAGTGCGACCATGCGCCGCCGAACGAGGCGTCCAACACCACCAGCGACGGCTACGTGCCCGACGCGCCCGAGGTGACCGTGATCTCCAATGTGGTGGTCGACGGCGTCTCGATCGGCTCGCTCGGCGCTGGCGAGTGCGCCTGGCACACCGACATGTCCTATATGGCCGAGCCGGCGGATGCGAGCGCGCTCTATGCCATCGAAGTGCCGGCATCGGCCGGGGATACCAGTTTCCTGAACATGTATCGGGCTTACGAGACCTTGCCGAAAGATCTGAAGGAACTGCTCGTCGGCAAGAAGGCGATCCATGACGCCACCTACACGAGCGCCGGCGGGCTCCGGAAGGGTATCGAGGAAGTGACGGACGTGCGCCAGACGCCGGGCGCGCGGCATCCGATCCTGCGCACCCACCCGACGACCGGGCGGACCGCGTTGTTTCTCGGCCGGCGGGTCAATGCCTATATTCTCGACATGCCGGTTGAGGAGAGCGAGGCGCTGCTTGACGCGGTTTGGGCGCACACCGTGCAGGACCGGTTCGTCTGGACCCATCGATGGCAGAAGGGCGATCTGTTGCTGTGGGACAATCGCTGCGCCATGCATCGGCGGGAATCGTTCGATCCCGACGACCGGCGCGTCATGCACCGGACTCAGCTCAAAGGAGAGGTGCCGTACTACGCGGACTAAACCGGCACGGAGCACGTGGGGAGAACAGCAATGAAAATCGGGAGCATAGCGCTCTGGCGCGTGGCGGTGCCGTTGTATGAGCCCTACAACACCGCGCTCGGCGCGATGGATACCTTCGACAGCATCGTCGCCGAAGTGCACGGCGCCGACGGTGAGATCGGCATCGGCGAATGCACCATCGTGCCCGGCTACACCCATGAGAACGGCGACGGCGGCTGGGCCTTCTGCCGGACACAGGCGGAAGCGCTGGTCGGAATGGACACGCGGGACGGGAAGGCGCGTCTCGACCCTTATCGTTTGTCTGACCCCCATGCGGTCAGCGTGCTGCAGGTCGCGATGGAAATGATCGACGGCAACCCGATCCTGGCGGCGCCGGACGCGCCGCTGCACGTGCCGATCCTGAACACGGTCAACTCCAAGGATCTGGACGTCATTCCCGGCGAGATCGACAGTCACATTGTGCAAGGCTTCCGGACGCTCAAGATCAAGGTCGGCTGGGACGTGGACAAGGATCTCGAACGCATGGCCGTAATCCAGCAGGCGAATGCGGGGCGGGCCAAACTGCGGGTCGATGCGAATCAGGGCTTCTCGCAGGAGCAGGCGATCCGCTTTGCCGACAGGCTAAATCCGGACTCGCTGGAACTGTTCGAGCAGCCTTGCGGCAACAAGGATTGGGACGCCAATGCCGCTGTCGCCGCCATGTCGCCGGTGCCGGTGATGATGGACGAGTCGATCTATGGCATTGACGACATCGACCGCGCGGCCGCGATGCAGGGCTGCGGCTTCGTCAAGCTGAAGATCGCCAAGATGACGGGGCTCGACATGCTGGCGGACGGGTTGCGGCGGATTCGCGATCTCGGCCTGACGCCGGTGCTCGGCAATGGCGCCGGGCCCGACACCGGTTGCTGGATCGAGGCATGCGTCGCCCGCGACAGCATCGACAACGCAGGCGAGAATTGCGGCTTCCTGAAAATACGCGAACAGCTGCTCGAGACGCCGCTCACCTTCGAGGACGGCGGCATCGTCCTGCAACCCGGATTCAAGGCCCGGCTTAACCACGAAGCGGTCGAGCGGCTTAGCATCGACAGGGCGCAATTCGGCGCGGCGGCGGTCACGGCCGCGTAGCATCGGTCGGGAGTCCGCGACGGCAAAAGATTTACGCCGGTTATTGAAGTTCATCCGCCATAATTTTGCCGAAATCCCGGCGCCAAATTTGATATCCGGATACCGCT
>JBFFGE010000119.1:0-14737 GCA_041557595.1 Alphaproteobacteria bacterium | reverse complement strand
GGCTGGCGCCGAATTGGGACGGCTGTAACAATTTCCGCTACCACACCTGGTGGCATAAGTGTTTGTTCCATCTCGAACTCGAGCAATTCGACGAAATCCTGTCGATCTACGATACCGGCGTGCGGCCGGATAAGACATCCGCCGACTATCTCGACATGAGCAACGCAATCGCCCTGTTGTGGCGCCTCGAAGAGGCCGGTCTGGACGTCGGCGACCGGTGGGAGGAACTGGCGGAAAAGGCGGTGGATAAGGTCGACGATCACATCTTCGCCTTCCACGATTCCCATTACATGCTTGCTTTGGCCGCCGGCGGGCGGACCGATGCGGCGGAACGGATGCTGTCGTCGATGGAAGTCGCGGCGGCGCGGGACGACACGACCGAAGGCCCGATATTCCGCGAGGTGGGATTGGCCCTTTGCAAGGCAATCGATGCGCGGGGCAGGGGCGATCATGCTGGCGCCGTGGCGCTGTTGGCGCCGATCCGCCGGCGGGTCTATTGCATCGGCGGCAGCCATGCGCAGCGCGATCTGTTTTTCCGCATGCTCGTGTCTTCGGCTTTGAAATCCGGGCAATTCCGATATGCGCGCGCGCTGCTGGCCGAACGGAATGCGCTCAATCCGAATTCGGTCTGGGGCTGGAAACGCACGGCGGAGGCGCTCGACGGCCTGGGAGACGACACGGCCGCAACCGATGCGCGCGGCCAGGCCGCGGCGCTGCTCGCCGCTTGAACCGCTCGGCGGAGAGCTTAACTCTAAGGAAAGATTTACCCGACTAGGGTGCGCGGGCCGCCGCTGCGCGGCATCTTTTCTATGTGATCCTGTCCTGAATTGCTTCGGAACCCACTGAAATGCGTCGAATTGGGAAAATCATCATCTGGCTCCTGGCGTCGTTCGGCGCGGCGGGGGTGATTGGCATGGTGGTCGCGGCGGTATTCGTATCGCGCATTGGCGACAGTGTGCCCGATTTGCCGGATCACATGGTGCTGTCGCTCGACCTGAATGCGGGGGTGGCGGAGAAATCGTCCGAGAGTCCGCTGGAACTGTTCCAAAGCGACGGCCCGATCGAGATGCGGCGTGTCGCGGACATGTTGCAATTGGCGTCGAAAGACGATCGGGTCGAAGGCATCGTGGTCAAGCTGGGAACGGCGCGGCTGAGCGTGGCTCACGCGCAGGAAATCCGCGGTTTGATCCAGCGGTTCCGCAAGAGCGGAAAATTCGCGTTGGCCTATGCCGACAGCTTTGGACAAGTCAGCAACTCGACCATCGAATACTATATGGCAAGCGCCTTCGACGAGGTCTGGATGCAGCCGTCCGGCGAACTCGCGATCACCGGCTTGATGCTCGAAATGCCTTTCGCCGGCGATGCGCTGAACTCGATCGGTGTCGAGGCGAAGATCCGCCAGCGCCGTGAATTCAAATCCGCCCCGGACACATTCACCCGAAACAGCCTCAGTAAACCGGCCCGCAAGAACTTGCAGCAGCTTGTCGATTCCCTGTTCGACCAGATCGTCACCGGGATCGCCGACTCGCGCAAGCTGCCCAAACAACAGGTGCGCGACCTGATCGACAGCAGCCCGCTGCTGTCCGCGCAGGCGCATAAAGCCAAACTGATCGATCGGCTCGATTATTGGCCGCAATTCGTCGAGGCGGCGAAAGTGCATTCGGGGAAGAAATCCACGCTGGTCGCGGTGCGGCGCTATTCGGCCGATGCCGATTCGCCCAATCAGTCGGGCCCGAAAGTTGCCTTGATCTATGGCGTCGGCGCAATTGTGTCGGGCAAAAAGCAAAATAGCCCGTTCGACAATAGCGCCTACGTCGCGGCCGAGGAGATGGCGCGTGCGATCGACGCGGCGGCCAGGGACGATAGCGTCAAGGCGATCCTGATGCGCATCGAGAGTCCGGGCGGGTCGTATCTCGCATCCGATACCATCTGGAATGCGGTCCGGCGCGCCAATGCGAAGGGCAAACCGATCATCGCCAGCATGGGCGCGGTCGCCGCATCGGGCGGATACTATATTGCGATGGCCGCGGATAAGGTGGTCGCGCAGCCGGGTACGATCACCGGATCGATCGGCGTTTATGGCGGCAAATTCGTCACCGAAGGCCTCTGGTCGAAGCTGGGCATCAACTGGCAGGGCGTCCATGCCGGCCGCAACGCCACCATGTGGAGCGGCGTGCGCGACTATCCGCCGAGCGCCGAAGCGCGGCTCGATGCGATCATGGACGCGATCTATGATGATTTCACGACCAAGGCGGCCAAGGCCCGAAGCCTCTCCGCCGAACGGATCGATGCCGCAGCGCGCGGTCGCGTCTTCACCGGCGCGGATGCATTGGCTGCCGGGCTGGTCGATGAACTGGGCGGTTTCGACGCAGCGTTGGCGGCCGTAAAACGGGCGATCGGACTCAAACCCGATCAATCGATAACGCTGGTGCGGATGCCGAAACGGCTTCCAACCCTGGAACGCCTGTTGAAGCTCGTGACGGGCGATCAGGACGAAGTGAAATCAACCCTGGTGGGGATGCTCGGTCTGGAGGAGTCGATCGGTGACGGTTTGCGCCGGCATCTCGGGCCGATTTCGCGGGATCTGGAGTTCTTGCGGCCGCCGGTCGGCCGATTGCAAATGCCGCCGATCCGGATTCGGTATTAGAGCTTGATTCCCCGTCGCGTGGAATCAGCCTAGATCAACCTGCCTTTAATGATTCCAATTGAAGGCAGGTTGATCTAGAGCCGCAATCCTCAAGGTCTTCAATCGTCCCGCACCGCACCGATGAGGAATTCCCGATTGCCCTTCGCGCCGGTGATCGGGCTCTCCGTAAGACCTGCGACCCGCCACCCGGGCTGGTCGTTCAGCCATTGGCTCACCTGTTCGCAGACCGCGTCATGGATCGCCGGATCGCGGACGACGCCGCCCTTTTCCACGGCGCTGCGGCCGGCCTGGAACTGCGGTTTGATCAACGCGACCAGCGCCGCGCCCCGGTGGGTCAGCGCCATCGCCGCCGGCAGCACTTTTTCCAGGCCAATAAAGCTCGCATCGCACCCGATGAAATCGATTGGATCGGGTATCTGGGCGCGGTCGAGGTGGCGCGCATTGGTGTTTTCCAGGACCACGACATGCTTGTCGTTCCGCAATTTCCAGGCGATCTGCCCCTGTCCGACATCGACCGCGTAGACCTTGAGTGCGCCGTTGGCCAGCATCACGTCGGTGAACCCGCCCGTCGAGGCGCCGATATCGATACAGGTGCTGCCCGCCAGATCGAACTGAAACCGTTCCAGGGCGTGCGCGAGTTTGACACCGCCGCGCGATACCCAGGGATGGTCCTTGCCGCGGACATCAATTGGCGCATCGACGGCAAGGTTGTCACCGGGTTTCTCGACCCGCCGTTCGCCGGAAAAGACCAGGCCGGCCATGATCAGCGCCTGCGCCTTGTTGCGTGAGTCGGCAAGGCCGCGTTCAACGAGCAGGATGTCGGCGCGTTGTTTGTCCGATTTGCTCACGAAAGCGCTTTCGTTGCGGATAGGATTGCCAAAGCCTTTTTTATATGCCCGGTAGAAGCATACCATTTCCGGATGGCTTTGAAATATGCGGGGATGCAATTGTGATGGGGCCGGGCCGATCGGCCGCCCGCATCCGGGACCGATTGGCCGCTTCCATACCCCATGCAACCGGTACCGGTGTGGGATGCCTTAGTTTTTGCGCTCGACGACGAACTGTGCTGTTTCGCGCAGCAGATCGGCCCGTTCATCGAAAGGCTCCAGCCGGGCGACGGCTAGATCGGCGAGCCGGCGCGCCTCGTCTCGAGCGCCGTCGATGCCGAGAAGGGAAACGAACGTTTTCTTGCTGGCCGCCGCATCCTTTCCGACCGCCTTGCCGGTTTCTTCTGCGCTGCCCTCGACGTCCAGCAGGTCGTCGGCAATCTGGAACGCCAGCCCGAGGTCGTTGGCGTAGGCGAGCAATGCCGCGCGGTCGGATGCCGGCGCCTTGCCGAGGATGGCGCCGGCCTGGCAGCCATAGGCAATCAACGCGCCGGTCTTGAGGCGCTGCAACTGGGTAATCTCCGCCAGGTCGAGCGTCTGGGTTTCGGCCTGCAGATCGATCATCTGTCCGCCCACCATGCCGCGAACGCCGGAAGCCTTGGCCAGTTCGATCACCAGTTCGGCCCTGACGGCCGCGTCTTCATGTGTTTCCGCCGCCGCCAGCACTTCGAAGGCGAGGGTGAGCAGCGCGTCGCCTGCAAGGATCGCGGTAGCTTCGTCGAATTCCTTGTGGACGGTCGGTTTGCCGCGCCGCAGATCGTCGTCGTCCATTGCCGGCAGATCGTCGTGCACCAGCGAGTAACAATGAATCAATTCGAGCGCGGCGCCGGTGCGCAACGCGGGCATTTCGGCAACCCCGAACAAACCGGCGCTTTGCAGAACGAGGAATGGCCGCAGCCGCTTGCCGCCGCCGAGCGTCGTATAACGCATGGCGTCGTAAATTCGGCGTTCGGGTGCATCCTCGGGCGATAGAATCTGATCCAGCGTGTGCTCGATCTTCGCCGCCGCGTCGGCCAGGGCTTGCGTTAGGTTCGGCATGGCGTCGCTAATCGAGATTGGCGGGTTCGGTCGCGACGGTTCCATCCGTCTCGAAGGAGATCTTGTCGATCTTGGATTGCGCTTCCTGAAGCTTGGCTTCGCAGTGCTTCTTCAGGGCGGCGCCCCGCTCATAGGCTTCGATCGCGGTGTCGAGTTTGCCGCCGCCCTTTTCCAGGTCGCGCACGATGGTTTCGAGTTCGTTGAGCGCTTCCTCGAAACTCATCTTCGTCACGTCGGCGGTCGCTTTGCTTTGCGCCATTCTATCCTCTGGAAATTTTCAGCGGCTGCGCGCGGAGTTTAAACGCGGCTCCCCGGGCAGGCAACCAAACATGGGCGCCGATCCGGAAACCGGCGAAATTCCGCCCGACGGCACCGCGGAAGGCGGTTCGGTATTTTGTGGCGCGCCGTCCTCCGTGGCATGCTCCGCGATGGCAGATAACAACACGGGCGGAGATTGAGTGATGGTCAAATCAGTTCGGCGTGTGGTGACCGGGCACGATGCGAACGGCAAAGCCGTCGTGATTATGGATAGTGCGGCCTCGAACATCGTTACGTCCGAGCATCGCCCGGGCAGCCGCACCAATTTGTGGCGAACGACGACCATGCCGGCCTGTTTCGGCGGCGACCGGGACGAGGCGGACGCCGTATTCACGACCGAGCCGCTCGCCAACGGCGTCAATTTTCGCATCAACGAGTTTCCGCCGGCCGACGACGCGACGGTTGCGGCGTATGACAGCACCAAGGCTTTCGCCGATGTGGGCTCGGCGCATCTGGTCGTCGCCGGTGCGCGGCATCCCTTCATGCACCGGACCGAAACGGTGGATTTTGCGATCGTGCTGGAAGGAGAAATCGACATGCTGCTCGACGAGGAAGATGTGCATTTGAAGGCGGGCGACGTCGTCATCCAGCGCGGCACCAACCATGCCTGGGCCAACCGGTATGACGCGGTGTGCCGGATCGCCTTTGTGCTGATCGACGGCGTGGATGAAAACGGCGAGAAACGCCCGCGGCCCTCGGCGGCCCGACCCTAAGCCAATCTTCGCCGCGAGGGCCTGATTGCGGTATTTAGGTACGATTCTGTCACCAAGATATGATTGGGAGCTTGGCCGTTGTGGGGTGTACACTTCGCCGAATGTTATGCCTTGGCTCCTCTACGACTGGTGGTGGGACCAAACAACATGTCATGAGTGAGCCGCGGCCGTTCGAAGCAACAGGTAGCGAGGAACGATCATGGCCAGCATACGAAATCCCGCCGAATGGGCGGTCGATCATCTTAAAGACGCAGTACTGCATCTGGAATCTGTCGGTCACTCCCTAGGCGGGGAGAAGGCGGGTACGGAGTCCCGGCAGCCGGCGGTACGCCGGGTCGGGGTCGCCGACCTGCGGGAAGCCTTGGCGCGAGGGTTTGCGGACTTCAGCGCCTGCCGGACCGACGTTGTCTTCCTGTGTGTCATCTATCCGGTGGTCGGCATTCTCCTGGCGCGGTTTGCCTTCGATTACGACATGTTGCCGTTGCTCTTTCCCTTGGCGTCCGGCTTCGCGCTGATCGGACCGGTCGCCGCGGTCGGCCTCTATGAGATGAGCCGGCGCCGGGAGCAGGGGATGCGAGCCGGCTGGGCGGATGCATTCGGGGCGGTTCGCTCACCGTCCTTTGGCGCAATCGTGGTGCTGGGTCTGTTGCTGTTGGCGATATTCGTACTGTGGCTGGCCGCCGCTCAGGCGATTTATGACGCGACCCTCGGGCCCGAACCGCCGTCGTCGGCCGCTGCGTTTTTCAGCGCCGTGCTTACGACCGGCGCGGGTTGGACGATGATCGCAGTCGGCATGGGCGTCGGCTTTCTCTTTGCCGCCCTCGTGCTTGCCATCAGCGTCGTGTCGTTTCCGCTGTTGCTCGATCGCAATGTCGGACTCGGGACGGCGATTGCAACATCGGTCCGTGTCGTGGCCGCGAATCCGGGCGTCTCCGCCATTTGGGGCATGATCGTGGCCGGCAGCCTGGTGATCGGGTCGCTGCCGGTTTTTCTCGGTCTCATCATCGTCATGCCCGTGCTTGGACACGCGACCTGGCATTTCTATCGCAAGGCCGTGGCGCGCTAGATCAACCTGCCTTTAATTGGAATCAATTAAAGGCAGAAAAGTTGATCGATTCTATAAAGATAGAGCAGCTTATGTGCGCCCAATTGGGCGCACGCTGCTCTAGATTCAGCCCGGCCAACCGATCGGGCGTACGCGGTCATCGGCGCGTGGACATGCGCCGCCGCGCCGCGCGCCGACGCGGCCAGGTTATTGTCGCCTTCGGCTGATGCCTATCGCTGCGCCGATAGGCTCCTCTCGAAATTTTCGCCACACAGCGGAAGCCTGAAAAAGGAAATTTGCACGTTCGGTGGATCGCACGATCCCGGCGCGGCCGCGGCGCTGTCTGTGGACGTGCATTCTACATTTATATCAAGCCAGTGAATGTCGAAACGCCGCCGACCGTAAGTCTTTGTTAACTATGTAGACCGACAATTCCGCCTTGGTTCGGTCTCTATGACAGGAATTTTGCGGCGGAGTGAAATCATGAGATTAACGAAGCAAGACTTCTGCGATATTCAATCCCACATCGATTTGACGAAGCGACGGCTTGGCGATTACGGGCTCACGCTGCATGTCGACAGCGATATGCATGCGTTTGTCGATTACATTAGCCGGCAGGAAGATACGCATGGCGTTCCCAGCAGCCACGACCCCCATAAGTCATATCTGCATCCCGGCAACAGCTTCTGGATTTATTTGAAACACGCGGCGAGCGGGCAAATTATTGCCTGCCATGCGCAACGGCTTATTCTCACGGACGACTTTGTGCACGACTGCCAGGCTCAGACCCTGTTTAGCGATCAGGCGCCCAGTCTCAACGCCTGGCCTCTTGGCATCGACGACTTCGAAGAAGCGCGCATGTCGGGACGCGTCGTCTATGGCGGCGGGAACTATATCCGCCCGGACTGGCGCGGAAAGGGGCTTCTCATCTTCAACCGCGCTTCCCGCACGATCGCCTTGCGGCATTTCCAGGCAGACCATCTTTGCGCTTTCCAGATGAACACGCCGAAACGGCGAGGCATGGCGCTCACCGGCCTTGCCTTCGCAAACGTGCGACCCTTCATCAAGGGGGGACTCCCCGGGAAACCCCAAGCAGACGACGTACAGCTCGCTTGGTCCAGTCGCCAGGAATGGATGGAAGCTATTCGGCGGGAGTTGGCCAATCAAGATGCCGCGAAACGCACGCCAAGGCAGATACTTGCCCCGACCGATCCGTTAAGGGAAGTAAGAGCCGGAGATAATCTCGCTTGAACCCATTCAGATTGTGCGAGATGTGGTGGCCCACCGGCTGCGCGTCGCTCTTGCACAAGAAGTATTCGATGCCGCACGCGTCGACGATCTGGCGATGCGGAAATTCGGCCAGCTGTTTGCCCGTCATCCAGCTGAAACATCTTAAATTGTGCGCGGTGAAACTATAGGCAAACGGACTCGACGGCGTTACGTCGATCAGCGATGTCGAGACATCGGCGCTCGGCTCCCAGTTATATTCGTCCTGCCGGACGCGGCCCGCGCGGCGCAAATCCTTCCAGTATTTGAAGGCCAGCTGAATTCCGGATTCGGTCACGTTCAGATGCTGATTCAATTGTTCTATGGCGAGCAGGTTTTCAGCGGGAAGCCGGACACGTTCTTGCCAACTTCGCTCGCCGAACCGCTTGACCGTAAAAACCGGCAAGTTCACGCGTATTCCTCCTCGAAGAACACCGATGCCACTGAACCGAACTGACGCGTCGTACTATAGATCAGGTCAACTTTGCCATCGTCATTGACCGTCGGAAGCAAGATTCTTCGGAAACACATTTCCGACTTCCCAAATCGGTGGATTACCTGTTGGTAGAGCGGTTCACACCGTTCCTTCACGACCAGCAAATCATCCATGGCCTGCTTCTGGATCAGTTCGTTGTCCAACATGCCCAAAGGAAGCATCTGCACAGGATCGTCCGTCGATATATAAACGAAATCTATTGGCGATTCTCTGGACACGAGGAACGACCCCGAGTTGGTGCCGTGCGGACGGAATTTCTTCATGTTCGGCGGTTGACCGAGTTTCTGCCATTGGGCGTAGAGAATACCAATTTCGGAATCTTGCTCGACTTCCGCCACCAGTTCGATTGGGTACCGGGTGATTTCAATGAACTCTTTCCCGGGCGTCGAATAAACCTGCACGTCCATCTTCACCTCCCAATGGTGTTCGGCCATTAGAGTGACATACCTGTTCGCGTTTTCGCAAGCGGGGATAGGCCTCGACCGCAGATGCTAATTGCGTGATCTTCCAAACCGCCAAGCCGTTGCCGCCGCCCATTTCGTGCCGACAGCGTCTTGCATTTTCTATCGGGATGCGACCTCACGCAGTCATCAGCGTGTGAACATGCGCCGTCGTGCTGCGCGCCAGGGCCGCCAGATCGTAGCCGCCTTCGAGGGTGGAAACGAGCCGCCCGTCGCAGCACTCCGCCGCGACCTGCATCAATTCTCTGGTCACCCAGGCGTAGTCTTCGTCCTGCAGGTTCAGCATCGCCAGCGGGTCGGCCGCGTGGGCGTCGAATCCGGCCGATATGAAGAGAAAATCCGGGTCGAACTTGCGGAGGGCCGGCAGAACCGTGTCGGTCATCGCCGAACGGAAGTCGTCGGAGCCGCTGGAGGCGGCGAGCGGGGCGTTGACGATGTTGCCCTCGACGCCGCGTTCTTGCGCACTGCCGGTGCCTGGGTAGAGCGGCGATTGATGTGTCGAGGCGTAGAACAGGTCCGGTTCGTTCCAGAACATCGCCTGGGTCCCGTTGCCGTGGTGCACGTCGAAATCGATCACCGCGGCGCGGCGAATGCCATGCACCGCGCGGGCATGCGCGGCGCCGACCGCGACATTGTTGAAAAGGCAGAAGCCCATCGCCGTCGCCGTTTCCGCGTGATGTCCCGGCGGGCGTGTCGCGCAAAAGGCGTTGCGGGCGTCGCCGCCGGCAACCGCATCGACCGCGGCGCAGACGGCGCCGGCGGCGCGCAGGGCGGCTTCACCCGACCCGGGCGACACGTGGGTGTCGCCATCCAGCGATTGCCGGCCTTCCGTGGGAATCGCATCGAGCACAGCCAAAACGTAATCGCGGTCATGCACCCGGGCGATCTGATCGATTTCCGCGCGCGGCGCTTCCCGGCGGTCGAGCAATTGAAAACGCTCCGCCTCGAGCCCGGCCAAGACCGCCTGGAGGCGCTGCGGGCATTCCGGGTGGTGCGCCCCGGGATCGTGCTCGATACAGGCTGCATGGGTAAAGAGAAGCGTCGGCATGATACTGTGTCCGAAATCGGGCCCGTCGCCGGGCGCTTAACGCAGTAATGCGCAGATGGCGGGGCTTGTCCAGATAACGGCGGCGGAAGGGCATTCCGGGCATCCGGCGCGCCTGCAAATAATCCTTGAAAATAGATGCAATAATGACACTTAATCCAGGGCGCGTGAAATGAATTCCGATATGAACGGTTCGTTAGGCCGTCACGCGGGGGATAGCGTTAAAGTTTCCCTTTATCAATTATTTAGAATGTTCTGTCTGTAGTGGGATAATGGCTTACAGAGTATCAAAATTCGCGTTGGTTTCGGTCGTGGCGGTCGTATTTTCGCTTGCCGCGCCGCCGGCAGATGCGCAGAAGGCCTCGAAAGGCGCCCGGCCGCCGATGCGGATTGCGGTCGACCGCGTGGTCAAGGCGCCGGTTTCGCAGACGATTCCGGTCCTTGGCCGGTTTGTCGCGCAGCAGCACGGCGATGTCGCGGCCCTGGTGCGCGGACCGGTTGGTGAGGTCCTGATCAAGGTGGGCGACCGGGTGGCGAAGGGCCAGATCCTGGCGCGGCTGGTGAACGAACGGCTCCGCGCGACCCGCGATCTCCGCGCCGCCGAACTCGGCGAGAAACGCGCCGCCTACCGGTCGGCGGAAGCGCAACTGCAATTGGCGCAAGGCGAATTGGCGCGCCTCGAGAAACTGCGGAAATCCGCCGCCTATTCCAAGGCGCGGCGGAACGACAAGCTGAACGAAGTCAACAAGTACCAAAGCGAGATGGCCGAGGCGGATGCCGCCGTCGGTCAGGCGCAAGCCAATCTGCGGCTCGCGGAAATCGATTTGTACAACACCGAAATCCGGGCGCCCTACGATGCGATCGTCGCGGGACGGCATGTCACGGCGGGTAATTTCGTCGATGTCGGCAGCAAAATCGCCACGCTGATCAACGACCAGGTGCTGGAGATCGAAGCGGATGTGCCGGCCGATCGGTTGGGCGGCTTGCAGGTCGGACGCGCGGTGCGGGTGTTGCTCGACGATGGCAGCGCCCATGACGCCACGACGCGCGCGCTGATCCCGACCGAAAGCGCGATGACCCGGACGCGGCCGGTTCGTTTCGTTCCGCTGATCAACGGGTCGGCGCCGTCAACCGGCCTCGCCGCGGATCAAAGCGTCACCGTCCTGGTGCCGGTATCCGCGCCGGAAGAGCTCGTTACCGTGCACAAGGATGCGGTGATCGTGCGGGCCGGGGTTAAATTCGTCTTCGTCGTGAACGACGGCGTCGTGGGAAAACGGATCGTCGATCTGGGCCGGGCTGCCGGCAACCGGTTCGAGGTCGTGAAGGGACTGAAACCCGGGGATGTCGTCGCCATCCGGGGCAACGAAAAGCTACGGCCCGGCCAAACAGTCGACTATGATGGCATGGCGCCGCCCAAATCCGGAAAACCCATCACACGGACGCCGGGCAAGGCGAAGTCCGGATAGGGCGCGGAGCAGCCGATGGATCTGATACGCCTCTCAATTGCCAAACCCGCCGCGGTGATCGCCGCGGTCATCATGGCGGTCCTGTTCGGTTTGGTCGCGCTGAACACCATTCCGATTCAAATGTCGCCCGATGTCTCGCGGCCGGTCATTCGCATCACGACCAATTGGCTCGGCGCCGCGCCGGCGGAAGTCGAGCGCGAAATCACAATTCGTCAGGAAGACGCCTTGAAAGGGTTGATCGGCCTGGAAGACATGACCAGCCGGTCGCGGCTGAGCCGCAGCCAGATCGATCTTGAATTCGCCATCGGCACCGATATGGACAAAGCGCTTCTGCTGGTATCGAACCGGCTGGACGGCGTCACCGACTACCCGGACGAGGCGAAGGAACCGCGGCTGAAGGTCGCCGGACCGGAAGACAATCGCATCGCCTGGTTCCATCTCATGCGGGTGCCCGGCAACGACCGGCCGATCGATTTCTACGGCGACTTCGTCGTCGACGTGATTCAGGAACGGCTGGAGCGGGTGCCCGGCGTGGCGACCGTCAATGTCTATGGCGGCTCGGAAAGCGAGATGCAGATCGTTGTCGATCCTGCCAAGCTGGCCCGTTATCACCTGACCGTGCCGGATGTGCTCCGCCGCTTGCGCGCCGCCAACGTGTCGGGCACCGCGGGCGCGGTCGAGGAAGGAAAGCGGCGCTACGCGGTGCGGACCGAGGGCGAATTGCTGACACCCGACGCGGTGCGTGCGGTGGTGCTGCGGACCGAGCAGAATTCGGGCTCAGGCCGGGTCGGGCGCGTCACGGTTGGCGACATCGCCGAGGTGAAATTCGGCTACAAGGAAGCGGTCGCGAAAATCCGGACCAATGCGCAGCCGGTGATCGCGGTCAATGCGACCCGGGAAGTCGGCGCCAACGTCATCGAGACGATGAACGGCATCTACAAGGCCGTCGACGAACTCAATGCGGGGCCGGTCAAGGAACAGGGGTTGGTCTTCCGCCAACTTTACGACGAGACCAAATACATCAACTCGGCGATCGACCTTGTCGTCCAGAACATATGGATCGGCGGTGTGTTCGCGATCATCATTCTTCTGCTGTTCCTGCGATCGGGCCGAGCCACCCTGGTGGTCGCCTTGTCGATCCCGGTTTCGGTGGTTGCGTCCTTCGTCGCCATGGCGCTGCTTGGCCGGTCGCTCAATGTCGTGTCGCTGGCGGGCATCGCCTTCGCGGTCGGGATGGTCGTGGACGCGGCGATCGTCGTGCTCGAAAACATCTACCGGCTGCGGCAGATGGGTAAGCCGCCGACCGTGGCGGCGTTGCTGGGCGCGCAACAGGTCTGGGGCGCGATCCTGGTGTCGTCCCTGACCACGGTCCTCGTATTCGTGCCGCTCCTGGTCATGGATTTGGAAGTCGGGCAGCTGTTCCGCGATATTGCCGTGGCCATTTCGGTTTCCGTGGTCTTGTCGCTCATCGTGTCGGTGACGGTGATTCCGGCGCTGGCCAACCGGTTGCTGGTCAAGGATGTGGCCACCATCGAAAACAAGATCCGAATTCCGGTGATCGATGCCTTTGCCGAGAAATTCGTCGCCGCGGTCACGGCGCTCATGCGGCTTGCGGTCGGTAAGCCGGCCTTTGCGCTGGCGCTGGCGCTCGACATTACCGGCGCGTCCGCGGCGCTGACATGGTTCCTCAAACCGCCGCTGGAATACCTGCCCGAAGGCAACCGCAACCTGATCATCGGCGTCGTGTTTCCGCCGCCGGGCTACAATTTGAAGACCATGAGCGACATCGCCGAGAAGATCGAGACGATGGTCAAACCGCATATCGCCGAGCTGAGCGGGCCGGTCTCTAAACCGGGCGATCCGCCGAAGATGAAGTATTTCGTCTATGTCGCGCTGCGCCAGCGGATGTTCCTGGTCGCCCGCGCGGAAAACCCGAGCGAGGTGAGGGACCTGATCCCGCTGATTCGCAAGGCGGGCAATCTGGAGCCCGGGACATTCGTGTTCCCGTACCAGAAATCGATTTTCGGCCGCGGCATCTCGGGCAACCGCTCGATCGACCTGCACATCAAGGGGCTCGATCTGGATCAGATCGTCGAGGTGGCGAACCGCGCCAACAATCGGGTGCTGCAAATTTTCCCGCGGGCTGAGGGCGGCAAGGTCCGTCCGCGGCCGGGCCTGGAGCTGGGCGAGCCGGAGGTGCGCATTATCCCGGACCGCGTGCGGTTGGCCGATAACGGCCTCACCGCGACCGATCTGATGCGAACGGTCGACGTCTTCAACGACGGGACGCGCGTGGCGGAGATCAATGTCGGCGGCAAACAGATGGACCTGACGCTCAAGGGCGTCGATTCCAACGTGACGGCGACACAGGGGATCAACAGTCTGCCGGTGGTCACCGCGTCCGGCCAGATTTTGCCGGTGTCGTCCCTTGCCCGGATCGAAGTGACGGCGGGACCGACGGAAATTCGTCACATCGAACGCAGCCGCGCCATCACCCTGCAAATCGTGCCGCCGCCGCAGATCGCGCTGGGCACCGCAATCGAAATTCTGCAGGAACAGGTTGTCGATACGCTGCGCGCCGAGGGATTGCCGGCGGGGGCGACCATGCGGCTCTCCGGCACGGCGGACAAACTTGCCGCCACGGCCAATGAAATGAAATGGGACCTTCTGATCGCCCTGGTGATCGTCTTTCTGGTCATGGCGGTTCTGTTCGAGAATTTCATCTATCCGCTGATCATCGTCCTGTCGGTGCCGGTGGCGATGGCCGGCGGGTTCGTCGGTTTGACGGTCCTGAATATCTTCCAGCTTCAGCAACTCGACATGTTGACGCTGCTGGGCTTCGTTATCCTGATCGGTATCGTGGTCAACAACGCGATCCTGATCGTGCATCAGACGCTGTATCTCATTCGGGACGAGGGCATGGCGCAGGACATCGCCATCGTCGAGGCCACGCGGAACCGGATCCGGCCGATCTTCATGTCGACCCTGACCAGCGTGTTCGGCATGCTGCCGCTGGTGCTGTTTCCGGGCGCCGGTTCGGAAATCTATCGCGGGTTGGGATCGGTGGTGGTGGGCGGACTGGCCATGTCGGCCGTCCTTACCCTCGGCATCGTGCCGCCGTTGATGAGCCTGTTTTGCCGCATGATCGAAGGCGACACGGCGGCGGTGTCCGGTGACGACGGGGCGGTGCCCAAGGCGGCTGAATAGCCGGCGCGACCTGTCGCGCCGGGGACCTTCGGCATTCAATAATCTTGATTGGCCGTGTTAGGCGAAGACGTCGATGGACTTGCCCGGTTTTAGTAGAGAGACATTGTCTCATTTTTGGCCGTCATGGCCTCGAATGCGATCGGCGATT
>JBFFGE010000118.1:0-14872 GCA_041557595.1 Alphaproteobacteria bacterium | reverse complement strand
GTCGGTTGGAACGACGAAATGACCGCTGCCCAGCTCTCGGCGAATTTGCAGCTGGACCGACTCCATCCCGGCGGCGTTGCGGCGCGTGATCAGGGTGTTGTCGCCATAGGCCGCGCGCAGCATTTCAACGGCGAGGGTCGGCCAGATTTGATCGCCGATCCTGACCAGCAGCGGCACCCGCCGAACCTTGCCGTCCCGTTCGGCGCCGAGCGAAAAAATGCCGTGTCCGGCGGCCGCGGCCTCGAGCTCAAGCACATTGGGCAGAAGGCTCTTGTAGGATGGCAGAAAGCGTCGGGGATCGCCGCCGGCCATGGCCCGGACCGGCGAGCGGATCATGGTCTCGGCGCGTCCCTTCGGCAGCGGCGTTTCGAGACCGGCCTGCCCCAGGACGGTCCTGGTTTGACCCATCGCCTTGGCCATGATCGATTCGTTGCTCGGTAGTTTCTTGAGCGTCGCCCGTTCTTTCGCGTCGAGCATTGGCAGTTCATCGGCCATTTTGGCGGGCGACAGGCGGTCGTACTCGGCAAAAATCGTATCGAAGCCGACGACCAGGACACCCGCCGCACCGAGCTTGTCGATCAATTTGGCGACCAATGTGCGCGGCCAGGGCCATTGGCCGAATTCGCTCAGACTTTTTTCGTCCAGGTCGATGATCGCGACCGGATGGTTTCCGACCGGGCGGGGCGACAGGTTCTGATAAAGGTCGAAGGTTTTCACTCGGAAATTCTCGACCGGCGCCGGGTCCACGATGCGGATCGACAAGGCCGCAAAGAGCAATGTCAGGGCGATCAGCGTGCCCTTTCCGGGGATTAACCGGCGCCAGAGCGGCCGGTTATAATGCGCCTGTGGCCCGGAAATCCGCGGTGCGGGGCGCCCCAGGGACCGGCGCAGCCGCTGGAACACGGGCAGGCGTTGCCTGCCCGGTTGGGCGCTGAGCGGGAGAGCGGATTCCGTCACCTGTTCTAACCTCTTGCCAATCCGCCGGTTCAGGAACCGGGCGGTGCATTGCCTCCGCCGAACCAGGACCTGCCGCAGTCCCGGCGCGTGCGACGAAACAATCGCACAACAGCCTTTATCAAATGTTAATCATCTGGAAACCATAGAGGATTTACCATCCCGCCCAGATTGGATCGTGGACGCAGAATCGATAAATGCCGGGACAGGAACGAGAATCGCAAAACGCGCGGCGGCACCCATGGTTGTGGGACGCCCTGTCGGACGCACGCGGCGCAGTGCGCGACACGCTGCTCGTGTCGCTGTTTGCGAACCTGTTGGCGCTGGCGACGCCGGTATTCGTCCTGCAGGTCTATGACCGGGTGGTGTTCCACGCGGGACTGACGACCTTGCAGGGCCTGGTTTTCGGAATGGCGCTGGTTGTGGTGTTCGACTATGTGCTGCGTCGCTCGCGCAGCAGGATTTTCCAATCCATCGGATTGCGTATCGATGTCGTGGTCGGACGGCGGCTGTTCGAAAAGATCATGAACCTGCCGCTTCGGGTCCTCGAGGGACGGCCCTCGGCCTATTGGCAGGCGCTGTTTCGCGACATCGACGTGGTTCGAAACGCCCTGTCGGGCCCGACGGCGGCGATGGCGGTCGATCTGCCCTTCGCCATCCTGTTTTTCATCCTGATCTTCGTCATTGCGGCGCCGGTCGCATGGGTTCTGGTGGTCGCTCTGGTGCTGTTCATGGCGCTCGGGTGGCGCGCCGGCGGGCAGATGGACCGGTCGGCGCCGGCCGAACGCCAATCCAGCCTGTCCCGGGAGGAACTGCTGAACGAGTTGGTCGCCGGCCGCGCGACGGTTAAGGCGTTGGCCCTCGGCGAAGGAATGCGGCCGAGATGGGAGGCGCGTCACGCCGATGCCATTGCCGCGTCCCAGGATCGCGGCGGCAAGACCGATGGCCATCAGATTCTCGCGCATGTGATGATGACGGCGACGACCGTGGCAATGACCAGTGTCGGCGCGCTGGCAATTCTCGGTCAGGAGATGACGATCGGCGCGTTGATCGCCGCCAATATGTTGAGCGGCCGAATGATCGCCCCGATGACGCAGCTGGTCGGGCAATGGCGCAGTCTGACCCAGTTTCGCCAGGCGGTGGCCCGACTCGACCATGTTTTCGCCCTGCCGGAGGAACGCAGCGCATCGTCGATCGCACTTGGACGGCCGAAGGGCGCGATCCGGCTCGAGACCGTGTCCTTCGGATATTCGGACGACGGTGGAACCGTGCTGGAGCGGATCGACGGCCGTATCGGACCCTGCGGCATGCACGGCATTATCGGCATCAATGGTTGCGGCAAGAGCACCTTGCTGAAAATCATTGCCGGGCTGTATGCGCCGGATGAGGGGCGCGTGATGCTCGACGAAGCCGACATCCTCCAATTCACCCGCGCGGAACTATCCCGCTGGGTCGGCTACATGCCGCAGGAATGCGTGCTGTTTTCCGGCAGCATCCGGGACAATATCCGGATCGCCGATCCCGCGGCGACGGACGAGGCCGTGATCGCCGCCGCAAAAGTGGCATCGGCGCATCAATTCATCATCGACCTGCCGGACGGCTACGCCACGGATGTCGGCGAGGCCGGGATACGTCTTTCGCGCGGACAACAGCAGAGGATTTCGCTGGCGCGCGCGTTCCTCGGCGCACCGCCGGTGCTGCTGCTGGACGAGCCGACGAATAACCTCGACAACGATGCGGAGCGCGAAATTGCGGCGGCGCTTCAGGAGATGGCGCGCGAGAGCACGGTCGTCGTCGTGACGCACAGCCCGGCGCTCCTGGCCGCGTGCGGCTCGCTGCTCGTCCTTGATAGCGGCCGGGTCGCCCTGGCCGGACCTGCGCCGGCGGTGCTCCAACAATTGCAGCCGCCGCCGAGGCAGGTAACGCCCCCGCAGTCGGCGGTCGAGCCGCCGCGGCGGGTCAAACGCGCCAAACGGGCGCCGGCCAGGACCGGGAAGAAAAGCGCATGACCCGGGACGGATCACACCATACGGCGGCGGAAACGCCGAACGGGCTGGACGGCCTGATCGTTCGCGATCGCCGGCGCGGCATCCGCCATCTCGCCTGGATCGTGATGGTGCTGATGGGCAGTTTCTTCGCCTGGGCGGCCATCGCACAGCTCGACGAAGTCTCGATGGCGAGCGGCGAAGTCATTCCATCCGCCAAGGTCAAAGTCATCCAGCATCTGGAAGGCGGAATCATCCAGCGGCTCGATGTCGGCGAAGGGGCGCTCGTCAAGAGCGGCCAGGTCCTCGTTCAACTCAATCTCGGTAGCGCGGGCGCCAGCCGCGAGGACCTTCAGGTTCAGCTGGATTCCTTCGTCCTCAGCCGGGCGCGCCTGAAATCCGAGAGTTCCGACGCGACACTGACCTTTCCCGAGGCCGAGGCCGAACGCCGGCCCCTATTGGTGGCTGCGGAACGCCGGACATACGAAGCGCGGCACTCCGAACTGAAAAGCAGGCTCGACGTGACGATGACGCAGATCCGCCAGCGCGAACTCGAGGTCAAGGAGCTGCAGGCGCGGCAAGCGGCAGTGCGGGCCAATCTGGAACTTGTGCGCGAACGGGTGAAGCTGTCGAAGTCGCTGCTCAAGAACGGTTTGACGCCGCGCCTGGAGCATCTGGAACTGAAGCGCGAGTACGAAAGCCTTCAGGGCGAGGCGCAGGTGCTGGAGCAGGCCGTGCCCAGGAGCCGGGCGGCGCTGGGCGAGGCGGTCGCGCGCCAGGAAGAAGAGACCGAGAAATTCCGCCGCCGCGCGGTCGAGGAACTCAACAAGGTGGCGCTGCAGATCGCCCGGGTACGCGAAACGCTCTCCGAAGCGTCGGATCGGGTGAAGCGCACGGAAATTCGCAGCCCGATCGACGGCATCGTGAAGAATTTGCGTTTCAATACGATCGGCGGCGTGGTCCGGCCCGGCGAAGCGATCATGCAGATCGTCCCGATCGGCGACAAGCTGGTCATTCAGGCGCGCCTCAGCCCGGTCGATCGCGGCTACGTCCAGGAGGGCCAGCCGGCCATCGTCAAGATTTCCACCTATGACTTCGTACGCTACGGCGGATTGAAGGGCCAGGTCGCGCAAATTGCGGCGGATACCAACACCGATAGTGCGACCGGGCAGCCCTATTACGGCGTCATCGTGCACACGGAACGCACCTATCTGGGGGATCGCGAAGGCGAATTGCCGATCACCCCGGGCATGCAGGCGATCGTGGATATCAACACCGGAACACGATCGGTCCTGAATTACCTCGTCAAACCCGTTCTGAAATTGCGCCATGAGGCATTCCGTGAGCGCTAGGAATATTTGTCTGTCGCTTTTGGTGCTGGCGCTGGCGTTGCCGGCGTCGTGGGGGGTATCTGCGCCGGCGCATGCGCAAGAACTGCGCGAGGAGTTGGCCCGGCTGCTCACGACCCATCCGCAAATCGCCGCGGCGCGAAAGCAGAAGGACGCCGGGATCGATCGGATCGACGAGGCCTTCAGCGGCTTTCTGCCACGCGCCGATGTGGTCGGCGAGACCGGATATGAGAGGGCGGAAAACAACGTAACGCGCGCGCAGGGCGAACCCTTCAGCGGCCGCCGGGATCGATTGAAACTGTCGGTCACGCAGAATTTGTTCAATGGGTTCGGCGATTCCGCGCGGCTCGAGGCGGCGCGGCACGATGCGGCCGTGCTGGGCGCCCGGCTTTCCGCGACCAAACAGTCGCTGTTGCTCGAAGGCATTGCCGCCTATCTCAACGTGCTGCGGGAAAATCAGTTGATCGATATCGCCCGACTCAATGAGCGGAATATTCGCAATCAATTGCGGCTTGAGGACGAGCGGGTTCGGCGGGGGGCCGGCATCACCGTCGACGTGCTGCAGGCGAAATCGCGGCTGCAGATTGCGAAGGAGCGCCGGGTTGCATTCGAGGGCCGCCTGCGGGCCGCGGAAGCGCAATATCTGCAGGTCTTCGATCGGCAACCGGACTCGGCTGCCATGGCCGCGGCGGCGCTCCCCGAAATCGGGACGCCTGCGACCCTGGAGGAAACATTGGAGCTGGCGAAGGCGAACAATCCCACGACCCGGGCGGGCGGTTTCACCGCGCGCGCCAACCGGGAGCGCCGCACGGCGGCCAGGTCGGAATACTACCCGTCGCTCGATTTGGTCGGTGAGATCGAATATGAGGGCAATGCGAACGGCTCCGACGGCAATGACGAAACCTATGGCGTATTCGTCCGCGGCCGCTGGGAGTTCTTTTCGGGCTTCAAGTCGCGGGCCCGGATCCGAGCCGCCAACCGCACCTATGAAGCGAGCCAACGCAGCCTGGATTTCAGCCATCGCAAGGTGGCGGAGGAGGTGAGGCTGTCCTGGGAAAGCCTGACCACGCAACGTCAGCGGGTGGCCCTGCTCGAAAATGCCGTCCGTATTGCGCAAGAGGTGCTGCGGGCGCGGCAGCGGCTCCGCAGGGCCGGCAAGGAAACCGCGCTGAACGTGCTCGACGCCGAAGGCGAGGTCTTCAATGCCCAAATCAACTTCGTCGAGGCCCTGTTCGATTCGCGACTCGCGGTGTTTCGTGTCATCCGCGCGAGCGGCATGCTGACCGAAAAGACGCTGGGTTTGGCGAAAGACTCCGCCACGCCGGGTTGAGACTTGCGGCCGAGAGCAAATCCCGGGCGAACCGAAACGGTTCGCGACGACGTATTTGCGCAAAGATAAGGAGATTAGGCCATTTCACTTGAGTCTATTTATGCAAGAAATGGCCTATGGCGCCAATTCGAACATCATCAAAAGCGTACGCTGGAATATCGAGAAATTATCGTCCGAAACGAGATAGATGAGCGTTTGGCCTGCGGGGCCCTTTCGGGCTGCAATCCCTTCCATGTTGTCCACCGATAGCGATCCTCCGAGTGTCGCGATGATGTCTCCGCGAAGGCGGGCGCCCGGCGCGATTTTGCGTGCCGGGAGTCGGGTGAGCCGGGCGCGTATGCCGCCTGGCAGCGAGAAGATATGCTCTACCAGCAAGACGTCGCAATTGGGCAGTGTCGTCGCGCCCGACGGCCTGAAGTCGGCGGCCCCGTTGGGGCGATAAAGATATTCGAAATCGTGCCATTGCGTTCCGGAGCCGATCCATCCTCTCAAGCTGCCGGGCCGCACCTGCAGCCCCTCCGAGAGGGCGAAGAGGCGCCCGTCGCAGAGTGTTGTGAGCGCCTCCAACCCCTTGTTGCGCGTCTGCGCCGCCGCGGCGGACGGAATTCCGGCAGGGCGCGGCGTACCGGATACCGGGATCTGTCGAGTGCCGGCGTATCGCAGGATGCGATGATGCCGTTCGAACGCGACCAGCAGACTGCCGTCCTGGGTGAGCGTCATCGACTCCGCGTCGCCCGCAATTCCCTTGACCGGCTTGCCGTCCGGCTGCCGCAGCGGGCCGATTTTTACGCTGTCGAGTCCGGACAGGATGCCGGCGCGGTAGCGCAGGCGTGCGCTGAACCAGTGGCCCCGGTCGGAAACGGCAAGCAGCTGCATGCCATCGGCTGAAATATGCAGGCCGGACAAGCCGCCAAAGCGTTTGTCCGGCGAAACGATCTCCAAGCCGCCGCGCCAGATTAGGGCGCCGGCGCGGTCGCGATGGGGATCTTGGGAATCCAGCGGTATTTGATGGACAGTCACGGTTTGGGCCGCGAGAGGCAGGCTAAAAAACACGAGCAGGTACAGACAGAATATTGTTCCGCGCACGATTTTGTGAATGCCCGAGCTATTGTTGTCTGAACTTACTTGTTCTTGGCTAATATAGAGAAATATTGGAAAAGATCGGCGCATAATACTTAAGTTGCAAAATACATACTTATTACAGACGGATAGTTGTTTCATAATTTTCAGATACCGCTACCTGAGTATTAATATTTTTGATGTAGAACACATGGTATGACTCGGGTATTAGGTCTATTTCAGGGGCCGCATCAGGGTGGTCCGCTGGGTATTCGGAGGGCGGCGATTTGAGCCGCCGGCAAAGGGAACGGCGCATGCCTGCTATTCTTGGACTTGTCTTCGGCGGGTACGCGTTTCTCGTGCTTCTGCTTTTCGTGGCGCAGCGCAATATACTGTATCATCCCTCCGAAGTGCGGCCGAATCCCGCCGATTTCGGCGTCCCGGAAATGCAGCAGGTCGATATTCCCGCACCGGACGGCTTCAATCTCTATAGCTGGTGGCGGCCGCCGCAGCGTTCCGACAAGGCGACGATAGTGTATTTTCACGGCAACGCCGGTCATATCGGCGACCGCGCCTTCAAGGTCCGCGCCTATCTTGACGAAGGCTATGGCGTGATGCTGGTGAGCTATCGCTACAATGCCGGCAGCGGCGGAAAACCGAGCGAAGACGCACTCTACGACGATGGCCGATCGGCCTTTAAATTCGTTCTGGCGCACGGTGTCCCGCAGGACCGGATTGTCCTTTACGGTGAGTCCCTGGGATCCGGCGTCGCCACGAAACTGGCGACCGAGAAGAAGGTGGCGGCGGTCGTCCTCGAAGCGCCCTACAGCAGCGTGACGGACGTGGCGCAGAGCCATTACTGGTACACGCCGGCGCGCTGGATCCTGTTGGACAAGTTCGAATCGAGCGAGCGGATTGCCACGATCGGCGCGCCTTTAATGATATTCCACGGCAGCGCGGATCGCACGATACCGATCCGCTTTGCCGAAAAATTGTTCGCGGCGGCGGTCGAGCCGAAGGAACTCAAGGTCGTTCCCGGCGGCGGCCATGCGGATCTTTATGATTTCGGCGTCGCGCGCCATGTCCTGGATTTTCTGGGCCGGCATATCGCGGGCTGAACGCCCGTCAGGCGCTCAGCGCATCCAGGGCCTGCGGCGTGTCGATATCGACCAGGACCGCATCGTTGCCCATCTCCACCTCGCACACTAAATCCGGATACTGACCGATCAGGTAACGCGCCCCGACATCGCCGGATATTTCCTGAATTTCCGCGAAGAACTGGCGGCCGATCAGCACCGGATTGCCGCGTTTGCCCCGCCAGGTCGGAATACAGATCGAGCGCCCCTCGACCGGATTGAACGCCGCGATCAAGCGATCGATCTGCTGCGGCCGGATGCGGGGCATGTCGCCCAGGCAGACGATGACGCCGTCGACGTCGTCCGGCAAGGCTGCGATCGCGCGCCGGATCGACGTGCTGATACCGTCCGCATAGTCGGGATTGTCGATGAAGGACACGCCATCGCCGGCCAGCGCCGCGCGCACCGCCTCCGCCTCATGTCCGACGACCACATAGAGCGAATCCGCCTGCGACTGTCGGGCGGCCTCGACAGCCCAGCGGACCATCGGTTTGCCGTCGACCGGTTACAGCAATTTGTTGAGCGGCCCCATTCGGCGCGACTGACCGGCGGCCAAGATAAGTGCGGCGATACGCGCTGCGTGCGGGGCGGCCTGCCGCGTTTCGCCGGCGGTCCGCGGCTGCGGCCGGCCGGGCATTTCCTTGAGCAGGCCCCCGACGCCCATCGCCATGATGTCGGCGGCGGCAAGGGGCAATTCCGCGCAGAGCCGTTGCAGGACCCAATCGATCCCATTGAATTTCGGCGACCGGGCGCAGCCCGGCAGGCCGATCACCGGCGTCTCGCCGATCCGGGCGACCATCAGCAGGTTCCCGGGGTCGACCGGCATGCCGAAATGGTCGATTGCGCCGCCGCTCTCCACGATTGCGGCAGGGATCACGTCGCGCCGGTCGGTGATCGCGGATGCCCCGGCGACGAGAAGAAAATCGACGGCATCGCCGTGCATTTCGGCAATGGCGGCGGTCAGTGCGGCGGTCGTGTGGTCGCACCGCAACTCGCCGACAAGCGTGGCGCCGAGTGTCTGCAGCCGCGTTTCCAGGACCGCGCGCGTCTTGTCCAGAACGGATGCCTTCGTGCCCGCGAGGTGTGTCTGGATCAGGCCGATCCGTTTCGGTTGCAGTGCGGCGACGCGGATCATGCCGCCATCGACGCGCCTGGCCAGCGCCTCGCATTCCGCGACGACCTTGGCGGGAGCCGCAAAGGGAATGATCTTGATCGTGGCGACGATCTGTTTCGCGTCGACCAGTTCCCAGCGGGGCACGGTCGCGACGGTCGTCGCCTCGTGGATCAGGTTCAGCGCCTCGAGCTGCGGATCGATCACGGCGATGCCTTGCGTATCGGCGACGAGGTTCACCCGGCCGGTAAACGCCGATGTCGTCCGCAATCCCGGCCCGCGAATTGCGTCGGCGATCCGGCTTGCCGCCTCGTCCTCGGCCACGTCGTCGGCATCGAGCCGTACGGCCACGACAGTGTCGACCTTGGCGTCGCGCAGGGCGGCAATGTCGTCCGGCGACAGGACGCGCCCTTTTTTGAAGGTGAGGCCGCCGCGCCGTACGCTATGCGCGAGGATGGCGCCGGCCGCATCATCGAGCGGGATTTCTCCGAATTTCATGCAGCTTTTTCCGCCGCCGGCCGATGAAGCGTCTGGGTGACTTCGCCCAGGATCGAAATGGCGATTTCCGCCGGCGATACTGCGCCGATATCGAGGCCGATGGGCCCATTGATGCGGTCCATCTCCCGATCCGAAATACCGAGTTCCCGCAGTCGGTCGAGGCGCCGGGCGTGCGTGCGTCGGCTGCCGAGCGCGCCGATATAGAAGGCCTCGGAGCGCAGCGCGATTGCCAGCGCCGGGTCGTCCAGTTTCGGATCGTGGGTGAGGGTGACCACCGCCGTTCGGCGGTCGGGCGCCAAGGCCTGCATGGCATCGTCCGGCCATTCCTGCGACAAGGTGACGCCGGGAAAGCGGAGATCGGTTGCAAAGGCGCCGCGCGGGTCGACCACCGTCACCGCATACCCGGCGATCGCGGCCATCGGCACCAGGAATTGCGCGATATGGACGGCCCCCACGACGATCATCCGGCGCGGCGGATTGAAGATTTGAATGAAGTATTTGCCCTGCTCGGTTTCCACGGTGAGGCTGCGATCGTCGGTTTGCGCCCGTTCGATTTCGGCGGAGAGCCGGTCATCTACCGTCAGGTCGCCGGATGTCTCGCGCTCGACCAGCAGGCATTGCGCGCCGCTCGCCAAATCGGTCACCAGGACGGTGGGCTTCTTTTCCGCGCGGGCGCGCAGCAGGAGATCGAGTTGGGCGCGTTTCATCCGTCCAGTTTCTCCACAAACACTTCTACCGTGCCGCCACAGGCGAGGCCGACTTCCCAGGCCATTTCGTCGGTGACGCCGAATTCCATCGTCGACGGTTTGCCGTCCTGCATCACCTTGAGCGCTTCCGCGACGACCGCTCCCTCGATACAGCCGCCGGATACGGAGCCTAGGAACTCGCTGTCCTGGTTTACCACGAGCTGGCTACCGACGGGACGGGGCGAGGATCCCCAGGTGCGAACGACGGTCGCAATTGCGACGCCTTTGCCGGCGCTGTGCCATTCGGCGGCGCGTTGCAAGACGGTTTCGTCGAGGGCTTCAAGAGCGGTCATGCGGCGGCCTCCAGCCATTTGGACATGCCGGGATGGCGGCGCAATCCCGGTGCACTAAGAATGTCGGTCAGATGCATCAGGCTTTCAAGGTTATGGACCGGTCGAAAATCGTCCACATAGGGCAGCAGTGCCCGGATGCCCTGCGATTTTGGCTCGAAACCGTCGTAGCGCAACAGCGGGTTGAGCCAGATCAGGCGGCGGCAGGAGCGGTGCAGCCGGTCGGTCTCGATTCGAAGGCCCGCGCCCGCATCCCGGTCCAGCCCGTCGGTGATCAGCAATACCACCGCGCCTTGCGACAGCACCCGCCGCGACCAGTCGCTGTTGAAGGTGTGCAGGCAATGGCCGATGCGCGTGCCGCCGGACCAATCTTCGACCTCGTCGGCGATCTTGGCGAGCGCGACATCGATATCCTTGTAGCGGAGATAGCGCGTGACATTGGTCAGGCGCGTCCCGAACAGGAAAGTGTGGACCCGGTCGCGGTCGCTGGTTACCGCATGCAGGAAATGCAGCAGCATTCGCGAATACCGCTCCATCGAGCCGGAAATGTCGCACAGCACGATCAGGGGCGGATTGCGGGTCTGTCGCTTGCGAAATTTCAGGGGAATGATGTCGCCACCGGTGCGCAACGCCGCCCGCAGGCTCGCGCGCATGTCGGCGCGCGCGCCGCTCTTGTCGGGCCTGTAGCGCCGCGTCGGCATTGCCAGGATCGGCAGTTTGAGGCGCCGCATGGCCAGGCGCGCCGCATCGACCTCTTCGGTCGTCATTTTCTCGAAGTCTTTTTGGCGCAAAACCTCGGACTGGCTCCAGGTCATGGCGGAGTCGAATTCGAGCTCTTCCGCCGCTTTCTCTTCAACCTGATCCTTATTCTGGTCGGCGGCGAGCGCCTGCGCGATCCGGGTCGCGATATCGTCGGCCTGCTGTTCGTCGGCGTCGCTCTGCAGTTGCGGCAGCATCAGCGACATCATCCGTTCGAGGATGCGCGGATTGCGCCAGAATATGTGAAATGCCTGATCGAACAGTTCGCGCTGATCGCGGCGATTCACGAACACGGCATGCAGCGCCCAGTAAAAATCCGTCCGGTTGCCGATGCCGACCGCCGCGACCGCGCGGATGGCCTCGAGCACGGTGCCGGGACCGACCGGCAGGCCGGCGGCCCGCAAGACACGGCCGAAATGCATGATGTTCTCGGGTAGCCGGCCGCCGCTATCGCCCGGTGCCTGCGCCGTCATCAGGCGGCTCCGGCGATGGCCAGTTCCGTCTGCACCTCGCTCAGCAGCCGGCTGGCCTCGCTGCCGCGGATCTTGGCGATGTCGTCCTGGTATTTCAACAGGGTGCCGAGCGTGTTGTTGATGGTATCCGGGTCGAGCGCCATGCAATCGAGCTGCGTCAGCGCATGCGCCCAATCGATCGTCTCGGCGACGCCAGGAAGCTTGAACAAATCCTCCTGGCGAAGCTTCTGAATGAAGGCGACGACCTGCGCGGAGAGGGCGGCCGGCACGTCCGGCGCCTTCACCGCGAGGATTTCCAATTCCCGCGCGGCGTCGGGGTAATCCACCCAGTAGTAGAAACACCGGCGCTTGATCGCATCGTGGATTTCCCGCGTCCGGTTCGAGGTGATGACCACGAGCGGCGGTTCTTTCGCCGTGATCGTGCCGATTTCGGGGATGGTGATCTGGAAGTCGGCGAGTACCTCGAGCAGAAAGGCTTCGAACGGCTCGTCGGTCCGGTCGAGTTCGTCGATCAGCAGCACCGGCGGGCCGTTCGCGCTGGGCTCGAGCGCCTGCAAGAGCGGCCGGCGGATCAGGAACCGGTCGCTGAAAATACCGCGCTCCAGCGTGTCGCGGTCCTGATCGCCCAGCGCTTCGGACATCCGGATTTCGACCATTTGCTGGGCGTAATTCCATTCGTAGACCGCGGAAGAAACGTCGAGGCCTTCATAGCACTGCAAACGGATCAGATCCCGATCCAGGGTCTGCGACAGGACGCGGGCAATTTCCGTCTTGCCGACCCCGGCCTCGCCTTCGAGGAACAGCGGGCGTCCCAGCTTCAGCGAGAGAAACAGGGCCGTCGCGAGGCTGCGATCGGCGACGTATGCTCCGCTCGACAGCAAGGCAAGCGCCGCATCGACGGAATCTGGAATCGGCTTTGTCATGCTTTCAGTCCGAATATATGAGGTCTCGATAAGGCGCGCCTGGCCTCCCTGGGCACAGCCATTTCATTGTACCCTTGTACGAGGTGCCGCGCCCAGGCGGCGAGGCGCAGGGCGCCGGAAATAACAATTGGATTCCAAATAATTATTTCTTCTTAGACCATTTGCCTGATTCGTGAAGAAACCAGGTCCCGCGCGGCGCGTTCTTCATGATTTCCTTGGCGTAAATTTGACCGACCGCCTTGACGGTGGTTTTTGTGGCTTTCGCCCGTTTCTGGTAGACCGCGCGGCGCTGGTCGTTGGTCTTATCTACCAACGTTTTGATGGCCTTGGGAGCCGTCTTGCGCAGGACGGCAAAACCGTCATAGCGTTCGCCGACGATGCCTTGCGCGCGCGGTGGGTCGAGCGGGCGGTTCGCCGCTTCCGCGGGCGAAAATCCGGCTAGCAGGAAAAGCAGCAGGGCAGACGCGGCGAACCAGGCTCGCCGGTCAAAAGATCGGATTGTTTTTGACATCTTCCTTCGCTTTTTCCTCGATACGGAGGCGGACTTCCGCATCCAGTTTGATATTGAGATTGATGGTGATTGGCTCCTTGGGCGCTTCAACCGCAACGGTCGGCGTGCAACCGGCTGCGGCCAGAGAAAGTCCAAGAATTATAAAGGCGCGTTTCATAGCGTCTCCCTGCGTGGCCGCAGATCGGACGCGGCATCGGCATTCAGTGCGAGGACTAGAATAGCGCGCCGGCCGCGGTTTCGCCACCGCGCGTTGTTCACTCCGCATCGGCGGCTTTTTGCGCGCGCCGCAAGGCTTCGGAGAAGGACTGGGCGCCGCCGAAGGCAATCCGTCCCAGCTTGTCGAAATCGCTCTCGATGCGGATATTGAACGCAAATGGATGGCCCTTGTAGACTGCGGGATTCGATCCCTCCATCTGCAGGAGGATCGTGCCCAGTCCCTTCGCTTCCTTATCCAGTTTCATCGTCAGAGTCCGATATCGAAAATCCGAGAGGACTTGCGATACCGTGCCGGCGGTATCCTTGCGTGCCGAAAGCTGTTTCTCTAGCGCCGAACCGCCATATCGGAGCGTGCCGGGACCGAGCGCGTGCAATTCGCCTTTGCTGATGATGAGATTGCCGCCGCTGATCCGGATCGGAATGCTGCCGCTAAGCCGTCCGGTTCCGTTCAGCCCGTCGACACCGATGAGTTGCAGCAATTCCTTGAGGTCGACCGCCTTTACGCCAATCGCGGCCTTGGCGCTCAAGCCTTTTTCCGTCTGTAGCTGGCCCCGGGTGTTGAGATGGCCGCCGGCGAGCGTCAGATCGAGGTCCTGGATCGCGATCTTCCCGTCATCCTGAAGCTGGAATTCGAGTTGCGCCGGCATCGGACCCAACTCGCCGTAGGAAACCAGTCCTTTGAGGCGTTGGCGCGGCGGCATCACCAAGGGGACCAGTTCGATAAAGGTAATGCTGCCTTTGACGTCCTTGAGAGTGAATTCGTCGGAGACAAGTTGGACCTTGTTGAGTTTGACCGACATTTGCCCGGACAATACGTCCTTGTCCCACAGCAGATGGCCCTTGGCGGAGGCCTCGCCCAATGCGCTATCGAACCACTCGGCGGCCGGTGGATACAGGTCGGCCAGGGTGAACGACGTCGGCGTCAGCGTCACCTTTGGCAAGATGAAATTGAGTCGCCCGGCGCCGCTGTCCAGCGCGTGTTTCAGGCGGCCGCGCACTTCCAGCGGGCCATGGCGCTGTTTCGCCAAAATTTCGGCGCGCGCGACGTTCTTCACGATCTTTCCCTGGGCGGAAATGGCCAATGGCTTGGTCAGGGGCGGACGACCGCTGTGCTGAACATCGGCGGCTTCGAACCCGAATTTGATTTCGTCCGAAAGGTCTTCGACCGACAGATTGATTCCGCGGGCCGTCACATGCAGCGTGGGCGCCTCCAGGGTGCCGCCGGTGGCGTATAAGTGCAACGGCCGCGATCCGGTTTTTTCGCTGCCGAAGCGGGGAATGGTAATTCGGATCGGCTGCTGCTTCTGCTTCTCCGTGTCGAACAGACCATCGATTTCGAGATGGGCGAAGGTCAGCTTGTGTTCGGCTGAATCAAGGGAGGGCGCGATGGTGAGGTGGTTGTCCGGTCCGGTCAGCTGAAAGGTGACGCCGTCGGGTATGGTCAAGCCGCTGCCGAGGCTGAGTTTGGAGATGGCGAGCGCGCTGTCGGATGCCGGAATGAAGACGATGCCCTTATTGCCGATATCGAGCCG
>JBFFGE010000117.1:0-14884 GCA_041557595.1 Alphaproteobacteria bacterium | reverse complement strand
TACATCGGCCAGGCGCCGGCAGCGGCCATAAAATTCACCGTAATCGATCCGCCAGTCGCCATGAATGATGGCGGTTTTCCGGGGGTATACCGCCGCCGCCCGTTTCAGGAAGGTCAAAGGCGTGAGCGGCTGGTAGTTGGCCGCGACGCGATCGAGATCGGTATCGTAAGGGGATAGCTTGCTGATCACGAACGGCACCTCCTTTCACCACTGGAATCGGCCGGTTGGCCGACGAAATCGGCGGGTTTCCTTGCCCTGACGCGGCGCTATGGTTCTCCGCCGCGCGATAAAGGTCAAGCGCCCGCCGCAACTGCAATCACGCGCGGCCGCTAAATCGGCGGCATTTAAGATTTTTTAACCTCAATTCGCCAATTATGGCCGCACTTGGCGATTGAATATTGGCAACCTGCTGTTGGCTCCCTCCCCATCCCGTGGTCAGGGAAGATTAGGCGGTGACGATTGATATTGCCTTCTTGGATTGTGTCGGGGTAATCCGGTGCAGTCCAACCGCACGGCGTGAAGGAACGAGATTGTGGGCGAAAAGGGCGGAGTCGAAGTGATCAACGTGCCGCATGCCATCCGCCTGAAGGTATCGGGCGGCGGCGCGATCAGCGAAGCCATGCTGCAAAAGGCGAACCAGGTAATCGAGGAGATGACCGCCAGTTTCATCGATGTGCTGCGTGTCGAAATCGATAAGATGGCGGCGCTCAGCCAGGATGCGAAATCGGCTGCGGACAAAAGCGCCTTGGTCGAGCGGATTTTCGAGGTTTCACACGATTTGCGCGGTCAGGCCTCGACCTTCGATTTTCCCCTGGTCACCCGGATCGGCTCATCGCTCTGCCGCTTTGCCGAATCCGCCGACCTGTCCGATGCGCGCGCCCATGAAGTGATCGACGCCCACATCAATTCGATGAAGCTGGTCGTCACCCAAGGGCTTCGTGGCGATGGCGGCGCAGCCGGCCAAAAAATCGCAACGGGCCTCGAAATCGCAGCCAAAAAGGTGCTCGGCTAAGCCCTTCCCGCGTTCTGTCGTAAAGCCCCAAACGCTCGCCGCGCGCCTGTGATTTGACCGCGGCAAGCCTTGGCGCGATGCTACCATTCTACAGTCGCGAGGAATGCCGACGTGCAGATTGACGTCTTTTCCGATCCGATTTGTCCGTGGTGCTATATCGGAAAGCGACGGCTCGAGCGGGCGTTGGCGGCGCGGCGCGAGATTCGCCCTGAAATCCGCTGGCGCGCCTTTCAGCTCAACCCCGCCATGCCGGAAGACGGCCTGGAACGGCAAAGCTACCTTAGCGCCAAGTTCGGCAGCGCCGCGGAAGCCCAGCGCCTGTACGGCCAGATCGGCCAGGTCGGCATGACCGAGGGGATCAATTTCCGGTTCAGCGAAATCCGGGTCACGCCGAACACCATCGCCGCCCACCGGCTGATCCGCTACGCGACGCGGCAGGACAAACAGGACGCGTTGGTGGAAGCTCTGTTTCGTGCATATTTTCTGGAAGGCCGAAATATCGGCGACCGCGGCATCCTCATCGACATCGCCTCCGAATCCGGATTGGAGACAGAGCCGGCGCGGCTTTATCTGGAAAGCACCGACGACGTCGCCCTGATCCGCGAAGAGGACATGCGCGGCCGCCAGATGGGAATCGAGGGCGTCCCCTACTTCATCGTGAACCAGAGCTACGCCCTCTCCGGCGCCCACGAACCCGAAGCCTTCTATTCGCTGTTCGATATGGTTAACGAACAAAGCCGGGTGGCGGCGGCGTCGGATTAGCGACCGTCACCCCGCCGTCGCCGCAATCTCCGCCATGCGGCGCACCAGGTCGCGCACGCCGGTGACGCGGTCGGACGGCGTCTCCCAGCGGGCCATTTTGACAATGCTGTGGTCCGGGCGCAGGCGCATCGTGCCGGCCTGCTGCTGGATATAGCCGACCAGCCCTTCCGGATAGGCGAAGCTGTTGTTGCGGAACGAAATCGCCGCACCTTTCGGGCCGGCATCGACCTTTTCGATGCCTGCGGCGCGACAGAGTTGTTTTATTTCAATAATCTCCAGTAGATTTTCAACCTCGTTCGGCAGCGTGCCAAAACGATCCACCAATTCGGCGGCGAAGGCGTCGAGGTCGGCGCGCGTCTCGAGATGCGCGAGCCGACGGTACAGGCCGAGCCGGACCGAGAGGTCCTGAACGTAGCGCTCGGGTATCAGCACCGACATGCCGATGGTGATCTGCGGCGACCAGCCGGCATCCCGGGCATGCGCCTCGGGACCGTCCCGTTGCTTGGCGATCTCTTCCTCCAGCAATTGCTGGTAGAGCTCGACGCCGACCTCCTTGATATGGCCGGATTGCTCCTCGCCCAGCAGATTACCGGCACCGCGAATGTCGAGATCGTGGCTCGCCAGGGTAAAGCCCGCTCCCAGCGTATCCAGGGCCTGCATGACGGTCAGCCGCTTTTCCGCCGATTCGGTCAACGCCTGCCCCGGCGGCAGCGTGAGATAGGCGTAGGCGCGCACCTTGGAGCGGCCGATCCGGCCGCGCAATTGATAGAGCTGCGCCAGGCCGAATCGGTCGGCGCGATGCACGATCATGGTATTGGCGGTGGGAATATCGAGCCCCGCCTCGATGATGTTCGTGGCCAGCAGGATGTCGTACTCCCCCTGGCCGAAACCGGTCATGACGGATTCCAATGTCTGCGTCGCCATTTGCCCGTGCGCCACCGCGATCTTCGCCTCGGGCACCAGTTTGGTCAGCCGTTCCAGCACGAGAGTGAGGTCGGCGACGCGCGGACACACGTAGTACACCTGCCCGCCCCGGAAACGTTCCCGCATGATCGCTTCGCGGATCGCCACCGGATCGTAGGGCAGCACAAAAGTGCGCACCGCGAGCCGATCGACCGGCGGGCTGGCGATGATGCTCATCTCGCGCACCCCGGCCAACGCCATTTGCAGCGTCCGAGGGATCGGCGTTGCCGTCAGCGTCAGGACGTGGACGTTGGTTTTCAAAGACTTCAGCCGTTCCTTCTGGGCCACGCCGAAATGCTGTTCTTCGTCCACCACCAGGAGGCCGAGATTGTCGAAGGCGATCCTTTTGGCCAGCAGCGTCTGCGTGCCGATGACGATGTTCACCGAACCATCGGTAAGGCCTTCCCGAATCTTCTCTGCCGCCGCGTTCGGCACCAGTCGCGAGAGCTGTTCGATGCGGAGCGGCGATCCGGTAAACCGGTCGGCGAAGGTTTGAAAGTGCTGCATGGCCAGCAGCGTCGTCGGCACGACGATGGCGACCTGATAGCCGTTCATGGCGGCGACGAAGGCCGCGCGGATCGCCACCTCGGTCTTGCCGAACCCCACATCGCCGCAAATCAGGCGGTCCATCGCGCGCCCGGACTCCAGATCCGCGATCACATCGTCGATCGCTTGCTGCTGATCGTCGGTCTCGGTCCAGGCGAAGCGGGCGCAAAACTCCTCGAAGATCGTCGCGGGCGGAGGCATCGTCTCGCCCTTGCGCATTTCGCGTTCCGCGGCGGTCTTCAACAATTCGCCGGCGATCTGGCGGATCCGTTCCTTGACCCGGGCCTTGCGCGCCTGCCACGCCGGTGCCCCAAGACGATCCAGCTGGGCATCCGACTCGTCCGAGCTGTAGCGCGCCAACACATCCAAATTCTCGACGGGAACATAGAGCCGGTCGTTCCCCGCATAGATCAGCCGCAGGCAATCATGCGGCGCACCGCCGACCGTCAGCGTTTCGAGCCCGTCATACCGGCCGATTCCATTGTCCATGTGGACCACCAAATCGCCCAGGCTCAACGCCGAAATCTCGCTGATGAATTGCTCGGCGCGCCGGCGCTTGCGGGGCGGCCGGGCCAGCCGTTCGCCGAGGATGTCCTGCTCGCTGACCACGACCACCTGTTTGGTGGAAAATCCCCGGTCGATATCGAGCGTCGCGAGGCGTAGCGCGCCGGGCGTCCCGGAAACCGCCGCGTGCCAAGTCTCCGCATTCTCCTGGTTCTCCAGCCCATGCTCGCGCAACAGCGTGCCAAGCCGGTCCCGCGACCCATCGCTATGGGCGGCCACCAAGACCATTCGCCTGGTCTCGGACGCAACCAGGTCACATACGGACTCGAAAGGATTGCGGTCGGCCCGTGCGCGCGCTTCCGAAAAATTGCGGCCCGGCCGCGCACCGCCGTCGATCCGCGATGCGGTGCCTTCCGGCGCGTCGAAGGGCGTCAGCGCCGCGACCGCCCGCGTTTTCAGCTGCGCCTGCCATTCCCGTTCGAGCAGATAGAGCGAGTTTGCGGGCACCGGGTGGTACACCGGCCCGGCCTCCGTGGCCGACCGTCGCGAGGTCGGCAGCATTTCCTGGCGCGCCTGATAGTAGTCCTCGATCAACTCATGCCGCGCCGAGACGGCGGCATCCACCTGGTGGTCGAGCGTCACGGCGGCGCCGGGCAGATAGTCGAACAGGCTTTCGAGAGTTTCATGGAACAGCGGCAACCAATGTTCCAGCCCCGCATGGCGCTGACCGGCGCTCACCGCCTCGTACAACGGATCGCTATCGGCGACCGCGCCGAACGTCTCGCGATAACCGTTGCGGAACCGCTGCCGGCCGGCCTCGTCGAAGGGGATTTCGCTCACCGGCAACAGCGCGATTTCCGGCGCGTCGCCGAGGCTGCGCTGGGTCATGGCGTCGAACTGCCGGATGCTTTCCAATTCGTCGCCGAAGAAATCGAGCCGCAACGGATCCACGGTGCCCGGCGGGAAGACATCGATGATTCCGCCGCGCACCGCGTATTCGCCTGCTTCGCGGACCGTGCCGGTGCGCCGGTAGCCGTTTGCCGTGAAGTACGCGTTCAACCGGTCCTGCGACAGATCTTCGCCCGGCTTCGCGCGCAATACCGCGTCCTTGAAAAAATCCCGCGGCGGGACACGCTGCAATACCGCGCTTACCGTGGTCAAAACGACATAGGGCGCCGCGGGTTGCGCGGCGAGGATCGACAGCGTGTCGAGGCGGCGCGCAACCAATTCCGAATTCGGCGATACCCGGTCATACGGCAGGCAATCCCAGGCTGGAAAGGTCAGCACCGTCATGTCGGGCGCAAAGAACCCAAGCGCGCCCGCCATGCGCGCCAACCGCGCATCATCCTGACAGATATGCAAAATGCCGCGGCCGCCCTCGAACGCCCCCTCGGCCAGCAGTGCCGCGTCATGCCCCGGCGGCGCCCACGCTACCGTAACGCGGCCCGGCGACCCGAGAGACTTGGCAAACGCGCTCAACGGTCTGTCGGATCGGTGCTGAAACGGGTTATCCGCTGGGTCAGCGTATGGCGAAGCGGTTCCGGCCATGGTGATTTCCCGGTGACCCAGTCATAGAGATCCTGGTCCGGACACCGTAGCACCACCGAATACACGTCCAACTCCTCGTCGGACAAGGTCTGCAGATGACGATCAGCGAATCGGCCCAGCAACAGGTCCATTTCCCGCGTACCGCGATGCCAGCTTCGGAATCGAAGCTTCTTGCGGCGATTTTCTGATTTGCTGTCTGTTTCCGGCATTTCCACCCGCTCGACCATGGATATATGCCGGGTCTGCGCAGAGGTAAATCGGGAATCCGTATCGATCCTTTGGCCAACGCCGCGCCGCTCCCGTAAGATACGGCGATCCATCCCATCCTTTGAATCTTTTGTTAATGGCGAGCCAGCCGTGCGACCGGAAATTCTCTTCCCCCTGTTCTCGCCGGTCACCGCGCTTTCCGGCGTCGGACCGCGGATCGCAAAACTGATCGAAAACGTCGCCGGTCCGCATGTCGTCGATCTGTTGTGGCATGTGCCGCGTGGGCTGATCGACCGGCGCTTTTCGCCGCCGGTGGCGGAAGCGCCCGATGGGCGGCTGGCGACCATGACGGTACGCGTCGACAAGCACATTCCGGGACAAGGCCGCCGGCCCTACAGGGTCCGTTGCGGCGACGATTCCGGGTTCATCACGCTGGTCTTCTTCCATGCCCGCGCGTACTATCTGAAGCGCCTGCTGCCGGAAGGCGAGACCCGGGTCATCAGCGGCACGGTCGAGCTCTACAATGACGAACGGCAAATGACCCATCCCGATCACGTCGTCACCGTGGCGGAAGCGGATACCCTGCCGCGCGTCGAGCCGGTCTACGGCCTTACCGCGGGGCTGACCCTCAAGACCGTCGGCAAGGCCGTCCGCGGCGCCTTGCAGCGCGCACCGGCGCTGCCGGAGTGGCAGGACGACGCCTATCTGAAGGCGCGTGGATGGTCGGACTGGAAATCCGCGCTCATGGCCGTGCATGCGCCGGAGTCGGAAGCGGATCTGGAGCCGACCACCAAGCCACGCGAACGTCTCGCCTATGACGAATTACTGGCAAACCAGCTCGCGCTCGGCCTGGTACGGCTCCGCATGAAGCGGCTGCCGGGCCGCGCGACTTCCGGCGACGGCCGGATGCGGCGCAAGGTCCTGAAGGCCCTGCCCTTCGACTTGACGCCGTCGCAGAAAACCGCGATCGACGAAGTGCTTGCCGATATGGGGTCGACCGGGCGCATGCTGCGTCTGCTGCAGGGCGACGTCGGCAGCGGCAAGACCATGGTCGCCCTGTTCGCGATGCTGAATGCGGTCGAATGCGGCGGCCAGGCGGCCCTGATGGCACCGACGGAAATCCTCGCGCGACAACATTTCGCCACGCTGGAACCGCTATTGGCAGCCGCCGGCATTCAGGGAGCGATCCTGACGGCACGGGAAAAGGGGGCTGCCCGCAAGTCGGCTCTTGCCGGCTTGGAGGATGGATCCATCGATATCGTCGTCGGCACCCATGCGCTGTTTCAGCGGGAGGTCGGCATCAGGAACCTGATCCTGGCCGTGATCGACGAACAACATCGATTCGGCGTGCATCAGCGACTCGATCTCAGTGGCAAGGGACACGGCGTCGATACCCTGGTCATGACCGCGACACCGATTCCGCGAACTTTGCTGCTGACCAGCTTCGGCGACATGGAAGCTTCGCAGCTCACCGAGAAGCCGGCGGGACGGCAACCGGTCGACACCCGGACCATCCCGCTGAACCGGGTCGAGGAAGTGATCGCCGGCCTCAAACGCGCGCTCGATCAAGGCGCCAAGGTATATTGGGTCTGTCCCCTCGTCGAGGAATCGGAGGTGAGCGATCTGGCCGACGCCGAAGCGCGGCACGCCGACCTGAAACGCCGTTTCGGCGACATCGTCGAGCTGGTGCACGGTCGCATGAAAGGCGCCGAAAAAGATTTGGCGATGCAACGATTCGCCGACGGCCAGGCACGCATCCTGGTGGCGACGACGGTCATTGAGGTGGGCGTCGACGTCCCCGACGCCACCGTTATGGTGGTCGAACATGCTGAGCGGTTCGGGTTGGCGCAATTGCATCAATTGCGCGGCCGCATCGGGCGCGGCGTCCGCCGCTCCTCCTGCCTGCTGCTGTATCTGCCGCCACTCACCGAAACCGCCCAGGCACGGCTCCGCATCTTGCGCGAAAGCGAGGACGGGTTCCGGATCGCCGAGGAAGACCTCAAGCTGCGCGGCGGCGGCGAAATTCTCGGCACCCGGCAAAGTGGCGCACCGGTATTTCGCCTCGCCGATCTGGCGATCCATCAGGAATTGCTTGCCGCGGCGCGGGACGATACCAAATTGATCCTGTCACGCGATCCGGAATTGACGTCTGCGCGCGGCGACGCACTGCGAATTTTGCTGTATTTGTTCGAGCGCGACAGCGCCGTGGTCACTCTTCGATCAGGCTAGCGACCCTCGCCGGACGCGGCTGCGCTTCGGGATTCTTGGGATAGTCGTAGGCCCGGGCGGAGACGCGCGGCGTATTGCGGATCGCGTCCGGCCGAAGATCCTCCGGCGTCACGATACCGATCGATACGACCATCTTGAAGGCGTCCTCCACCGGCATGTCGAGATAGACGACGTCTTCGCGCGGCACGAACAACAAGAATCCCGAGGTGGGATTTGGGGTCGTCGGGACGTAGATATTGACCACGTCTTCCTTGGTAAGGTTTTGCACCTCGCCCTCGGTTTCGCCGGTTACGAAGGCAATCGTCCAAACGCCCCGGCGCGGATACTCGACCAGGACCGCCTGGCGGAACGAATCCGATTGATTGCGCAAGACCGTCTCGAAGATCTGTTTGACCGCTCCGTATATGCTGCGGACAACCGGCGTCCGGGCGACGATGTTTTCGCCGATCCGGACCATGACCCGGCCCACATAACCGGCGGTCAGCCAACCGATCAGCGTGATCACGATCATCAGCACGAGCACGCCAAGCCCCGGCAGACCGAACTCTACGCCGAACCGCTCCTTGAGATAGGTATCCGGATTCCATTGCTCCGGAATCAGATGCACCACCCGGCTGTCGACGAAATCGATCAGCCAGAATGCCAATGCCAGGGTGATCGCGATCGGCGCCAGCACAAGGACGCCGGCGAGAAAATAGGCCCGCAACCTGCTGAGTATGCCGAGCCGCTTAACGGGTTTTCCCGAGGCGTCGTTCATATCGCCGCCTTCCGTAGAATCCGTCATCTAAGTTCCTGCTCCTATTCGAACAATGTACCGCAATATTCGGGTCCGTGCGATGCATATATGGATTTAACCGGCGCAAATGCAAAGTCATTTATGTCTTGGCGGCTATTGATTAACGATTGGTTAACGCACCGGCGACGCCAATTACCGCGCATGCTTGACGCGATTGTGACCGATTTCTGCTTGGCCTGAGCCAACTCAGATTTAATAGTGCCCGAAGCGCGTCAACGCGCCCGGGTCGAAACGCGCATCGGCACCGACCTAAAGAAAGTCCGACAATGTCCATCGCTCCCCGCCTCCTGTCGCTCACAACCGTCGTCCCGCCGCACCGGATCGACCAGGACGACGTCAAACGGTTCGGGCGGGGCATCTTTGCGGCGCGCGGCGACGATTTGGAGCGTCTCATGCCCGTCTATGACAATGCAGGCATTCGGACCCGATATGCGAGCCGGCCGTTGTCTTGGCTGGCGGAAGACCACGGCTGGCGGGATCGCACGCAAGCCTGTGTCGACAGTGCGCTGGACCTGATGGAGCGTGCCGCGACCGATTGCCTCGGCAAGACGGGCATGACGCACCGAGACGTCGACGGCATCGTTTTCGTGTCGACCACGGGTATCGCAACGCCGAGCCTGGACGCGCTGCTGGTGGACCGGATGGCCTTCCGGCCGACGGTCCAGCGGCTGCCGGTCTTCGGCCTCGGTTGCGCCGGCGGCGTCCTCGGATTGGCGCGCGCCGCCGCACTGGCGAAAGCAGCCCCCGGGGAAATCTGGATGGTGCTGGTCGTGGAGCTTTGCTGCCTCACGTTCCGCCCCGCCGACCGCTCGAAGAGCAATATCATCGCCACGGCTTTGTTTGGCGAAGGTGCGGCCGCGGGATTGATCGCAGGCGTCGAAAACGGCGGCCCCGCGATAACCGCGTGGGGCGAGCACACCTGGCCGGATTCGCTGGATGTCATGGGATGGCGGATCGAAGACGACGGATTGGGCGTGATCTTCAGCCGGGACATTCCGGCGCTGGTGCGCCGCCAGCTCGGCGGCGAAGTGGACGCCTTCCTGCAGCGCCATTCGCTGAGCCGCGCGGCTATCGATTCGTGGCTGTTTCATCCCGGCGGAACGAAGGTCCTGGAAGCCCTCGAGCAGTGCCTGTCGCTCGGTCCGGATGCGCTGCGCCACGCGCGCGCGACCTTGCAGGATTACGGCAATATGTCCGCCGCCACCGTCCTTTTCGTACTCGCCCGGGCATTGAGCGCCGGCGACTCGGGCCGGTTCCTGCTGGGAGCGCTCGGACCGGGATTTACGGCCGGGTTCCTGACGATGGAATGCGCGTGATGTCCGCGATTCAGTGGGTCATCCTCCTGGTCGCGCTGCAGCGTCTCGGCGAATTATGGCTATCGGCGCGCAATGTCCGCTGGCAGATCGACCAGGGCGGGCGGGAGATCGGCCGCGCGCACTATCCGCTGATCGTGCTGGTCCATGCCGGCTGGATGCTGTCCATGCTGTTCGCCATACCCGCTTCCGCTCCCCTGAATATCCCCCTGATCGCCGCGTTTCTGGTGCTCCAGGCGGGCCGGGTCTGGGTAATCGCCAGTCTCGGCCGGTATTGGAGCACCCGGATCATCAGCAATCCATCCGCACCGCTGATCCGGCGCGGACCCTATCGCTGGATCTGTCACCCGAATTACCTGATTGTCGCCTTGGAAATCGCGGTGCTTCCGCTCGCCTTCGGCGCCTGGAAGATCGCCCTGATCTTTTCGCTGGCCAATGCCGTGGTGCTGTGGTGGCGTATCCGGGTTGAAAACACGGCGCTCGACGAACGATTTTGACTGCCCGAACAGAGCCGCGGTGCCGTTCCGCGCGAAATGGCACTAATTTAGCTTAATTCAAATTTAACTCAGACCGTGATAATTTGTGTCCGTACGCTTCTGTGCAACTGAACGCGGCTAAGACGCTCGTAGGATCGAACGATATGTCGGTAGATACTGCTGAATCGCTGAGCAAAATCGAGATTTTTTCCGATCTCGATCCCGGTGAAATCAAACAGCTGGAAAAACGCTGCAGTTGGAAGAAGTTCCGAAAGCAGGAATTGATCATCGACCGGCAAGAGGAAAGCCGCGAGGTCTACTTCATCGTCAACGGCCGGGTTCGTGTCGTGAATTATTCCCTGTCCGGCCGCGAAGTCACCTTTGACGACCTGATCGCCGGTACCAGCTTCGGTGAGCTGGCGGCGTTGGACAACCGGCCGCGTTCCGCCAATGTGGTCGCCTTGGAAAACACCACCGTGGCGACCCTGACGCACGAAACCTTCCGCGAACATCTGATGCAGCATCCGGAAGTGGCGCTCCGGATCATGGTTCAAATGGCCCGCGTTATCCGCGCATCGACCGAACGCATCATGGACCTCAGCACGCTCGGGGCCAACAACCGGGTACATGCGGAATTGTTGCGCCTCGCCAAGCCGGGCATCCGCGACGATCAAACCGCGGTTATCCGGCCGATCCCGATCCATGGCGACATCGCGAGCCGGGTCTCGACAACACGCGAAACCGTAGCCCGGGTATTCGGCGACTTATCGCGAAACAATCTGGTGAAGCGCGAGGACGATTGCCTGATCATCCTCGACGTCGAACGCCTGACCGATATGGTCGAGGAGTTCCGCGGCACCTGATCGGTGCTCCTCGTTTCTCGATTCGATTTCATGATTTCGCGCCACATAGCCATCGCTTGACAGCCACGGCCGTGTCTAACACCGTAGCCGGCCCTGAGGCCGGCGGTGTCAATGGCGCATGAATAGACAGCAAAGACGCAAGGCAGCGAAAGCCACACGGCGCGCCGGTGGCGGGATTGGCGCCGCCGCGCCGATCCTCCAGCAACAGTTCCAGGACGCGGTTGCGCGCTATCAAGGCGGCCGGTTGGCGGAGGCCGAGACCCTACTGCAATCGATTGAAGCCGCTCAAGCCGGCATTTCGGACGTTGGCCATCTCCGTGGCGTTATAGCGCTCCAATCCGGCGCCCCGGATCGCGCCATCGGGTATCTCCAGTCGGCTATCGCCGCCAGCCCGCGTCTGGCCGATCTCCACGCGCTCCTCGGCGCCGCCTGCGCGGAATGCGGCCAGGTCGACGCGGCCATCGACGCCTTCAAACGCGCGCTTCGGCTGGACCCGAAATCCGTCGACGCACAGTACAATTTCGCCAATGTGCTGCGCGATGCGGGCCGGTTGTCGGAGGCGGAACCGCACTATCGGAATGCCATCCGCCTGGAGCCGGAATTCGCCGATGCCCACTACAATCTCGGCCTGGCGCTGATCGCCGCGGAACGGTTCGAGGACGCAGCCGCAAGCCTGGAACGCGCATTGGAGCTCGCGCCCCGTCAGGCCGACGTTCACATCAGCCTGAGCAACGCCCACAGCATGCTGCGCCGGTACACGGACGGCGAATTCCATGCGCGCGCCGCCCTGGAAATCGATCCGGACGCAATGACCGCCCACAACAACCTCGCGCGGGCATTGCAGGGATTGGGCCGGACCGACGAGGCGGCCGACTCCATGCGCCGCGCGCTGGCTTTGGACCCGGAGAACCCGACGCTCTATGCCAATTTCGGCAATATCCTCGAAGATCTGGGGATGATCGAGGATGCCGAGGCGGCCTATCGAAAAGCCGCGGATCTTTCGCCCGACTTCGCCGGCGCTCACACCAATCTCGGCCTGCTCCTGCTGTTGACCGGCAAATACGACGAAGGCTGGCGCGAATACGACTGGCGCTGGCGTCGGCCGCATTGGCAGCGCCGTCCCTTCCCGCAGCCCCCCTGGGCGGGAGAAGACCTCGCGGGCAAGACCGTCCTGGCGTGGGGAGACGAAGGCCCTGGCGACGAAATCCTCTTCGCCAGCCTGCTGCCGGAACTGATCGCGGCCGCGGGCACCTGCGTCGTCGAATGCGCGCCCCGCCTGACCGAGATGTATCGACGGGCGTTTCCGGAGGCGGAAATTCACCCGCGACAGGGAAAACTGTCGCCACGGCTGCTAAGCGACGATATCGACTATCAGACGCCCTTTACCGAGCTGGCGCGCTGGCTGCGGCCGAACCTCGCCGCGGCGGTCAAACCGACGACCGCCTATCTGACCGCCGATCCCGAATTGGCCGCGACGTGCCGCGCACGCTACCAGGCCCTTGGCGACGGTCCGGTGGTCGGCATTGCCTGGGCCAGCGGCAACCTGCGCCGGCCCGATCGAAACGCACCGTTGCCGCTCTGGGACCCGATTCTGACGCTGCCCCGAATGACCTTCCTCTCCCTGCAGTATGGCGATCACGCCGACGCCATCGCCGATGTCCGGGACCGGCTGGGCGTGACCATCCATGAAGATCCGGCCATCGACCAGCTCAAGAGCCTGGAACAATTCGCCGCCCAGATCGAGGCGGTGGACATCGTAGTCTCGATCACCAACACAACGGTGCATATGGCGGGCGCCATCGGGAAGACGGTTTGGACGATGCTGCCATCCATGCCGGACTGGCGCTACCAGCTCGAGCGCGACGATACCGCCTGGTATCCCGGGATGCGGCTGTTTCGTCAGCGGCGCGCGCGCCATTGGGACGAGGTGATCGAGCGCGTCGCCAGTGAACTCGCCGGCTACGGGTAGGGTGCGCGCTAAGTCGCGCCAGGCATCCCGGCCGCACCGCCGCTTGTGACGGTCGCCCGCAATGTGTATGCACATCGGCGAAATGACCGATCGGCCGCCGGGCCGCTGACGGTTTCACCGGGACGCATCGCCGAGCGACGCGACGCCATGGGTCCCCAATCGGAATGGACACGCTATGCCGCAGCAGCTGGTTCGCGTCTTTATCGGCTATGACCCGCGCGAAGCCATTGCCTTCAACGTGCTGGCGCACTCCATCCAGCGCCGCGCCAGTCGCCCGGTCGCCATCGCGCCGGTCATGCTGTCACAACTCGGCGCGTTGATGTGGCGCGAGCGTCACCCGCTGCAGTCCACGGAATTCTCGTTTTCGCGGTTTCTCGTGCCCTATCTGTGCGGCTACGAAGGATGGGCGATGTTCATGGATTGCGACATGTTGATGCTGGACGATGTCGCCCGGCTATGGGAACTGCGCGACGACCGCTACGCGGTGATGTGCGTGCACCACAATCATGTTCCGGAGGAGGAAACGAAATTCCTCGGCCAGCCGCAAACCCGCTTCGAAAAGAAGAACTGGTCCAGCGTAATGCTGTTGAATTGCGCCCGGTGCCGTGCCTTGACGCCGGACTACGTCAACTCGGCCAGCGGGCTCGAGCTGCATCGGTTTCATTGGCTGGAGAGTGAAGAGCTGATCGGCGAGATACCGCACCGCTGGAATCACCTGGTCGACTATGATCCCGCCGCGCCGGTGGATGAGATTTCCAACCTGCACTACACCACCGGCGGCCCCTATTTCGAGGACTACGAGGATTGCGGCTATGCGGACCTCTGGACAGCCGAGCGCGACGACATGGTCCGCAGAGGCAGCGGGTAACCGACGCGCAGCCTACACCCGTTCTATCGCCCGGCGGTAGTTCACCGGCGCGTGGTCGGCAAGATCGCGGATCCAAACCCTGTCCCAGTGCCCGGCATTTGCCTGAAAATGTTCCGTCCGGGCCTGCCAGCGCACCGCGTCCGGTTCTTCCGTTTCGGCGAGGAAACCGGTGCTGCTTATGTAATGCGGCGTGCCGACATGGTTGTACAACGCCGGCGGGATCCGGCAGACGATATCGCAGCAATTGACATAGCGATGGATCGCCGTGCCCGCCAGGGTGGCGGCGAAATCCTCATCCCCCACGGTCGGAGAGCCATAGGTGTACACCGTATCGGGCGGGCGCCGGCTTGCCGCCAGCGTTGCCAAGGCAGCGCCCAGGCTATGCCCGGTGAACAGCACCGGGGTCTCCAACCGGTCGAGGTGCGGCGCCACGTCGGGCCAAACCCGATCCAACGCCTGTGAAAACCCGCGATGCACCTTGCCCCCTTCGGGCCATGCCTGGGGCAGGAAATCCAGATCGCTAAACAGACTTTGGAGCTGCACCAGCGCGCGGTCGAACAGATCGCGCAAATCCGGCAACCGCCCGGCCAGCATTTCCGCCGCCGCCTGCTGCCAGCTGCCGCCGGCGCTCTGCATCAGCGCCTGCAGCGACGGCGCTTCCAGGAGCCGGCCGAAATCGGGCCCCTCCGTGCCGCGAAAGGCGAGCACCGCGACATCGGCGCTTTCGGCGAGGAAGGCGTCGGTCCCTTTGGCGCGAAACCAGACCGGTCCGCGGAAGCCCGCCCGGCCGAGCGCGGAACTGACCCGGTCGAGATCGCTGCAATAGAC
>JBFFGE010000116.1:0-14904 GCA_041557595.1 Alphaproteobacteria bacterium | reverse complement strand
GCCGCCTCACGTTCTCGAGCCGGACGACTTCGCGGTCTTGTGCGAGACGCTGACGGCAACGCAGACGGCGGGAAATGCGACGACACGCGAATTGCTGGATCAGGTGAGGAAAATCCTGCAAGCCGAGGGAATACCAGCAGCAATGCGGGACTCGCTCGCCTATGATTATCTCGGCAGGGTCATCGAGGCGCAGGCCAATACCTTCGGTTTTCAGGACGGTTTCCTGATTACCGCCGGCGTGTTCATCTGCGCGCTCATCCCCGCCTGGATCCTGGGCCGCGCGCGAACGACGCCTTAGATAGCGGCCGCGTCAGGCGGTGTCGTCCCGGTAGTCGCGCAAAATATCCGGGTCCGGGTCGTGCCCCAGCCCCGGGCCGTCCGGGACCTTGAAGGCGCAGTTTTCCGCATGGATGTAGTCGCCGGCCAGGCTCGCTTCGGGCGTACAGAAGAAGTGTTCCATCATGCTCGGCCGCGCGGACGCCGCCAGCAGATGCAGGGTCGCGAGGAAGCCCGGGCCGAAATAGGGCGAATGCGGGATCACCGTAATGCCGCGGGCTTCGGCCAGCGCCTGGATCTTGCGGAATTCGGTGATGCCGCCGACCTTTGTCACGCTGGGCTGCGCGAAGGTGACCGCGCCGGCCTCGAACATCCGTTGAAATTCAAAGGAGGTGCAGGCGTTCTCGCCGGCGGCGATGGGAATGCCCGATGCGGCCTGCAGGCGCGCCAGGCTGCCGAAATCCTCCGGCGGGAAAATCGGCTCCTCCAGCCAATACGGATCGTAGGGCCGGAACTTCGCCGCCATCTCGCGCGCCTCGCCGGGTGTCCAGGGGCAGTTGGTGTCGATCATCATGGCGACATCCGGCCCCATCGCCTCGCGCGCGGCGCGCACCGCGGGGACGGTGGTTTCGTGCAGCTTGATATGACGATAGCCCTGGGCGACCGCTTCTTCCGTCCGGGCGGCCACCGCATCCGGATCCGGGCAATGCAGCAGGCTGGCATAGCCGGGCAGGGTGTCGTGCGCCGGGCCGCCGAGCAGGCGGTGGACCGGAAGGCCCGCCGCCTTGCCGGCGATATCCCACAGCGCGATATCGATGCCGGAAATCGCGAATAGGGTGACGCCGTAGCGGCCCCAGATATGGTTCGATCGCTGCAGCGAATGCGACAGTCCCGCGATATCCCGGGCGTCCCGGCCGATCAGGGCCGGCGCGATCATCCGGTCGACCGCCGCCTTGGTGGCGAACGCCGCACCGTAGCCGAAGGCGTCGCCCCAGCCGGAAATGCCGGCATCCGTGTCGATTCGGATCAGCACATAGTCGAGCGTCCGCCCGCCACGCCAATCCTTCGCCGTGTCGCCGGTCTCGAAAGGCAGGCGGATGAGGAATGTTTCGATGTTGTCGATGCGCATGGCTGTCCCCGAAGATGCTGACGGCGGTTAGCCGTCAGCATAATCTGTTCGGGGCGAGCGCGCCAAAGTCTGCGATTAAGGCGTCGGACCGGGACAGTCGGTGCAGACGACTTCGTTCGACTGCCGGGGTCGGAAGATCGCCTGATGCCGGATCACCGAACTCGGAATCAGGTCGGTGAACCACGGCTGGTACTCGTAAAATATCTCACCGATAATGACACCCTCACTCGATGTGACGAGGGCGTTGTTGCTGAGCGTCGCGTTGCCGGCCTGAACGCCGATAGTGCTGGTAACCGACAGAGAACCGCCACCCGTGCGCTGCCAAAAAATCTTCGGCGTGCCGGAATCCTCTTTAACGGAGGAAATTACGACCGCGCCCTGGGCGCCCAGGGGAAACGGATCGAGAACGAGGCTCGTGGCGTTAAAGATCTGATTGACATCGGAAACCGAAACGGATGTCGTGCTGGCGACCAGATCGGACAGTGTCATGACGGCCCGGTCCAACTTCTGGTTCAGCAGGACATAGCGTCCCAATTCGACGCCGCCGACCAGCAATAGGGTCAGGATGGGCATCGCCATCGCGAATTCGACGAGAACGTTGCCCCGGTCATTCCGCAGCAATTTGCCGGGGAACGAACCGCGAAATCGGCGGCGCAGATTTGCGATACCGGCGATCATGGGCCGGGGGGGGTGTTGTTGACGGGCTGAATATTTGCGCATGGATTTGCCCCAAATGGTTCGTTGCGAACGGCGGCGGATCCACCCACGGTGATATCTGATCCGATGGACGACGCGAGCGGGCCGACCAGCATCGGCCATTGCGTCTGAACGCGGTATACGACCACGCTGCAAGGGCCGCCGACGCCCGGCGTTCCCTGATCCGGATCCCATACGCCGTTGCCGTTGACGTCAGTGAAAGTTTCGCCGGCGTCGTATTGGCCGTTTGCCGGATTGTCGTCGTTAAAGGGTTCCGGCTGCCCGACATCGCCGAGACTGTCATAGGAGAGGCTGGTGACGTGGCTGTCATCGATCGTCAGCAGCCCCATCGTCGCGGAGTCGATCTTGGCGATCATCGCTTCCTCGATCGTCATGCCGGCCGGCGGGTTCCCGGTCGTGGCGAACCGCGCGGCGTCGCGCATGCTGCCTTCGAGCAGCGAATTCACGAAGAGGATCATCGAGAATTCGATAATGCCGACGATCATCAAGACCAGAAACGGCGCCGTGAATCCGAACTCGATCGCGGCAGTGCCTTCCGTGTTTCGGCGTAGCTTTCTAAGAAGCCGGTTCATCGAACTATAATCCTTTGCAGGCGAGCCGGGATGCATCATTTGATCAGGCGAAGGTTGCTGAGCTTGGCGGCGATTTCGGAAAAGACCGCGCCGAGTTCATCGCTGTCCGCATGGTAGTAATGGCGAGCGAGGTCGCACAGTTTTGGAGCAAGTTCGTCATCGTCGTCCCGCTGGTGCGGAACTGGACCGTGTAGACGATGATGCCGGCATCGGTCATGTTGTTGCAGGCTGCTTCCATGTGGTCGTTGGCTGTGGTGCTTCCGACGCCGTAGTAGGAGCCTGGATCGACCGAGGAGGAGTTTTGACCGTCCGTCATGAGGATGACGGCCTTCTCCATCAGCGGCTCGTCGTAATCCAACGGCAGATCCGGGTCCCCCCACAACCCTTTCCAATCCGGCGACAGCATGCGGAAAGACCACGCCGCCGCCACGTCGACGCGCGTACCGCCGCCGTGGTTCAAGGAGTTGATCAAGGCCGTCAGGATCGCTTTCGAAGCCGTCAGGCCCACCGCGGGTTCGGCCATGCAGCCCTTCCCGGTCGTTGACCAGTCGGGTTGCGATTCGTTAGCGAACGGAAGGACGCTTGGCGGCGTATCGCTCGTCGCGATGCTTTCAGTTCCGCGGCGGTGGCGCATATGTGGCTTTGCGGATTGGACGGCGTGAAACTCAGCAATCCCGTATAGTTTGCCAGGTTTAATCGGATATCGAAGGGGTGCGATCCCGACGAACAAATTGTCGACCGTGTTAGCGGTACCGTATAGCTGGTCGAGCAATCCGTTGGCCGCGTCATTCAAATCGTCCATATAGCCGTTCATCGAGCCGGTGGTATCGAGCGCCATGAACAGTTCGAGGCCCTTGGCTTGCCGCTGCGCAATGGTCTCGAGGCTAAGATTGAAATCCTTGATGCCGACAACGTTCATCAGCGCCGTCGGCATATCCGCGCTCGCCGTGACCGTCACCTCGGTGTCGTTATTGGTCGGCGTGAAAGACACGGTAACGTTGGAGACGCCCATATATCCGGCGGGAAAATTGGCGTCGAAGTAGAGTTGCCCGGTCGTCTGAACGTCAGCTGTCGACGCAGACTTGGCGGCGGCGAGCGCGGCCGTGTCCATCGCATAGGAGAGGCGCTGCTTCAGCATGTAACCGCGGGTCGTGTCGATGGCCAGCCCGACAAACGCGACGAGGAAGGTGGCCGAGAGCGCAATCGTGGTGATCGTGCCGCCGTTTTCGTGGCGCAACAGGTCCCGGAAGAAGCTTGTAAGGCGCTGTGTCTGTTTCACGTATGTCATCGGGCAATTTTCCAAAAATTTCCATTGCGAAAGAGAACGTCGTAGTCACCCAACTGTTTTCAGAAACCAAGTAGACCCAATTGCGGTAGTATCATTGACGATTCTTGATCTATCACGAGACAAGTAAAAGAACAATAGTTAATATATGTTAACTATAAGAAAACACATCATTAATACGATTATTATTTCATTAAAGTCGGTAAATTCTCTGCGTTACAGTAATGACTTCCGGACCGTTTTGCTATGACGGCGATCACGCTTCCGCGGGCGGCGAAATATACTTGGGGAGGGGCTGACGGCACCGGTACGCGCGCATGCCCGCGGGTCAGCCGGACATGGCTGATCGCGGATGCGCAGTGCATTCGATTTCGGGCCGGTTCGACGGCGGCTCGCCGATCCGCGGCGCAAGCGGCCGCCCTTGGCCGGTCTGTCCGTTGGATTACGCCGGCGACGGAGGCGGGCCGGGCGTCTCTCTCTCTCTCGCTACCTCAGATGGCAGGCGACCACATGGCCCGGGCGAATTTCCTTCAACTCGGGCTCCTCGACCCGGCAGCGCTCCTCCGCATAGGGGCAGCGCGTATGGAAATGACAGCCGGGCGGCGGTTTGATCGGGCTCGGCACATCGCCCTGAAGGATGATTTTCTTGCGCTTGATCGCCGGATCGGGGATCGGCACCGCCGACAGCAAGGCCTCCGTATAGGGATGCTGCGGGTTGGTGAAGAGGGTCTTCTTGTCGGTGTATTCCACGATCCGGCCGAGATACATCACCGCGATGTAGTCGCTGATGTGTTCGACGACCGCAAGGTCATGCGCGATGAACAGGTAGGAAAGGTTGAATTCTTCCTGCAAGTCCTTGAGCAGGTTGATCACCTGGGCCTGGATCGACACGTCGAGGGCGGAAACCGGTTCGTCGCCGATGATCAGTTTCGGATTGAGCGCCAAGGCCCGGGCGATCCCGATGCGTTGACGCTGCCCGCCGGAAAATTCATGCGGAAAGCTCTTCATCTGGCCTTTGCGCAGCCCGACCTTGTCGAACAGTTCGGCCACCCGGTCCTCTTTCTCCTGGCCTTCGGCGATTCCGTGCACTTGCAGCAGTTCGCCGACGATATCGCCGGCCGACATGCGCGGGTTGAGCGAGGAAAACGGGTCCTGGAAAATAATCTGCATTTGCCGCCGGAAGGCGCGCAATTCGGTCTTTCCCAACTTGGCGATATCGGTCCCGCCGACTTCGATCGAACCGTCGGTCGGATCGAGCAACCGCAGCACGGTTCTGCCCACCGTCGACTTGCCGCAGCCGCTCTCGCCCACCAATCCAAGCGTTTCGCCTTCGTTGATGTGGAAGCTGACGCCATCGACCGCATACACGTGGCCGACCGTATGCGCCAGAATGCCCTTCTTGATCGGAAAGTGCTTCTTCAGCCCGGTCACGTTCAGCACCGGCGTGTTGCCGCCTGCAATCCCCGGCGCCGTGATATCCTCGCGCGCATCAACCATTGCTGCCTCCATAGAGCTTGTCGGAGTGCCAGCATGCGACCGAATGGCCCGGTTTTCGCTCTGTGTATGGGGGATATTCCGAAGTGCACTTGTCGTCGGCGAACGGGCAGCGGGGAGCGAAGGTGCAGCCCTGGGGCAGGTCGATCAGGAGCGGAACGATGCCCGGGATTTCCGCCAGCCGTTCGACCGGCGCCGCGTCCTTGTCTTTCATCACATCCAGATGCGGTACGGAGGCAAGCAATCCGTGGGTGTAGGGGTGCAAGGGTTCGGCAAACAGGTCGCCGACTTCTGCCTCCTCGACCTTCTTACCGGCATACATCACGACCACCCGCTTCGCGGTCTCGGCGATGACGCCCAGGTCATGGGTGATCAGGATAACCGCGGTTCCCAACCGTTCCTGAAGGTCCAATATCAGGTCTAAAATCTGCGCCTGAATGGTCACGTCCAGCGCCGTCGTCGGTTCGTCGGCGATCAGGACCTTTGGATTGCAGGCAAGCGCCATGGCAATCATGACCCGTTGCCGCATGCCGCCGGACAGCTGATGGGGGTATTCCTTTACGCGCTGCCGGGTTTCGGGGATCTTTACGAGTTCGAGCATTTCCACGGATCGCTCCAGGGCCTCGGCCTTGTTCAGGCCCTGGTGAAGGATCAGCGCTTCGCTGATTTGATGGCCGATCGTGAAGACGGGATTGAGCGATGTCATCGGCTCCTGGAAGATCATCGACATCTCGTTGCCGCGAATATCCCGCATTTCCGCTTCGTCGAGCTCGAGCAGGCTTCGCCCGTCGAGTTTTACCGAACCGCCGACGTTTTTGCCCGGTGGGTCGGGCACGAGGCGCATGACCGACAGCGCCGTGATGCTTTTGCCACAGCCCGATTCACCGACAATGCCGAGCGTCTCGCCCTTCTTGAGGTAGAACGATACGTCGTCGACCGCCTTGACCGTCCCCTGGCGGGTGAAGAAGTAGGTCTTGAGGCCTTCGACCTCCATCGCCAATTCGTCGGTTTGGGGAACGACGTTTTCGGGCGGCGAAACCTCGTCGCGTGCCGTTTCAGCCATTTATTCACCCACCAATCTTTGTTGCACAATCGTATCCATTGTCAGTGACGCTGCCGCGGATCGAGGATGTCACGCAGGGCATCCCCAAGCAGGTTGGTGCCGAACACCACCAGGCTGATCGCCAGGCCGGGGAAAATCACCAGCCAGGGTGCGACCCGCGCGTATTCCGCGGCGTTTTCCGAGAGCATGCGGCCCCAGGACGGATGCGGCTCGGGCACGCCGAGGCCCAGGAAGGAAAGCGAGGCTTCGACCAGGATCGCCGAGCCGAGCTGGGCCGTGGCCAGCACGATCAAGGGCGCCAGCGTGTTGGGCAGAACGTGCCGGATGGCGACGCGCAGCTCCGACATTCCGGCCGCCCGCGCCGCTTCGACGAAGGGCATTTCGCGGAGCGACAGGGTACTGGACCTGACCACCCGCGCGATGCGCGGCACCAGGGGTATGGAAATGGCCAGGATGGTGTTTCGCAAGGATGGGCCGAGCGAGGCCGCCATCACCAAGGCCAGCACCAAAAGCGGCAGGGCCTGCATGATGTCGATGACCCGTTGCATCAGCAGATCGAACCAGCCGAGCAGGTAGCCGGACATCAACCCGATAAAGACACCGATAATGCCGCCCAGCAGAGTAGAAGAGACGGCAACGATCAGCGATATTCGCGCGCCATACACGATGCGGGCGAACATATCCCGGCCCATCATGTCGGAGCCCAGGATGTTTTCGGCGGTTGGCGGCGACAGGGAGAGCGCCGAATTGGTCGATAGGGGATCGTGGGTGGCGATGCCTTCCGCAAAGACGGCTGCAATCACGAAGAGTATCACGATCACGATCCCGCACATCGCCAGGGGAAAGTGGCGCGCGAAATGCAGCATGGCGCCCCATCGTCCCTCGATATTCGCGCCGGCCCGGGCCAGTTCCGCATTATGGTCGACAGCTACCACGGCTTGTTCTCCTACTTGCGTCGTCGTTCGTTTTAGTCCGCGTATTTGATGCGCGGATCGAGAGCTCCGTAAGTGAGATCGACGAGGAAATTGACGGTCACGACGATCAACGCGACCAACATCACCAGATTCTGTACGATCGGATAATCCCGCATCAGGATCGCTTCGACGAGGAAGTGCGCCACGCCCGGAATGTTGAACACCGTCTCGGTAATGACGAGCCCGCCGATCAGGAAGGCGGCCTCGATTCCGATGATCGTGGTGACCGGCAAGAACGCGTTCTTGAGCGCGTGCGAATAGTTGACTGTGTTTTCGGATGCGCCCTTGGATCGCGCGGTCCGGATATAGTCCTGACGCAGGACTTCCAGCATCGACGATCGCGTCAGGCGCATGATCAGCGCCGAACTTCGAAATCCGACCGCCGCCGCCGGGAGGCTATAGAGGACCAATTCATCCCAGAGGTTTTCCGGCGGGTCCAAATAGATCGGAATGCTGCCGAACTGGGCGACGCAAAACATCAGGATGAGCAGCGCGAGCCAAAAGGACGGCATCGACAATCCGCTAAGGCTGATGACCCGCAGCCCGTAATCCAGCCAGGTGTCCTGCTTTACCGCGCTGATGACGCCGAGCGGCACGCCGAACAGGACGGAGAAAAACAACGCCAGCGCCGCGAGCTTGGCGGTAATTGGAATACGCGGCGCCAGTTCGTCGACCGCGGGCATTTCGGAGACATAGGAAAAGCCGAGATCCCACCGCATCAGACCCCAGATCCATTGGCCGTATTGCACCGGGATCGACTGATCCAGCCCGAGTTCTTTTTCGATTTGCGCTTTTTCCGCCGGATCCACGAAGCCCGCGGAGTCGAACATGATATCGACAATGTTGCCCGGCATCAGCCGAAGCAGAACGAAGATGATGATCGACATCCCGACGAGCGTGAGCAGCATCAGGAAAAAGCGCTTCACCATATAGGTTGCCAAAATCCGTCTCCCTGCGTCGCCGGATTTCGTATCGCCGCGAACCGGTCGTGCGATTGCGAGGCGAAGTCAAAACCGGCCGTTGGCAATTGAAGGGACGGGGCCGCGGCGGGTTGTAAGCCGCGGCCCCGACAGGAACCCTACTTATCCAACCACACGTCTTCCATGCGCCAGCCGTTGTAGAGGCTGTTCACATGCGCAACGAGGCCCTTAACCTTGGGCTGCCAGCAGGTGTAGCTCTGGTTGTGATAAATGATCGGACGCGCGGCATCTTCCTGTAGCCGCTTGTCGATATCCCAAACGAGCTTCTTGCGCGCCGCCTGATCGGTCATCATCGACTGCTTCACGAACAACTTCTCCATGTCCTGATTGCAGTACCCGGTGTAGTTCCGCTGGGAGCCGCAGGAATAGTTCTCGAAGAAGTTGGCGTCCGGATCGTCCACACCCACCGCCGTCGCATTCAGACCAACCGAATAGTCCTTACGGGCGACCGTGGCATGCCAGTTGCTGGTCTCGATCGTTTTCAACGTCGCGTCGATGTAGATTTCCTTCATGTGATCAATCAGGATCACCGCCGGATCGCGATAGGTGGCGATGTTGCGGGTGGACACTTCCATCTTGAGGCGCTTGTCGGGCCCATAGCCCGCTTCGCGCATCAGTGCCCGGGCTTTCTCCCGGTTCGCTTTGACATCGGCGGCATAGCCTGCGACCGATTTCAAGAATTCCTTCGACATTCCCCAGACGCCCTGCGGCCCCGGCGTCATCGCGCCGCCGATGGTGTTTTCGCCCTTGCTGATGATGTCGACGAACGATTTCCGATCGATCGTGAGCACCATGGCCCGGCGAATCTTAGGATTGTCGAACGGCGGTTTGGCTTGGTTGACGATCAGGTTGATGCTGGCGCCCGCCACGCGCTCGCAGACCGCGTGCGGTGCTTTAGCGGCGATGTCCTTTTGCAGCGGAACCGTCACATCGGCGTTGAAAACCAAATCGAACTTTCCGGCGATGAAGGCCAGGACGCGCGTCGAACGGCTCTTGATGATCGTCCATTCGATGCCGTCAAGATACGGGCGGCCTTTTTTCCAGTAGTCCTTGTTCCGGGCGAATTTCACGCTCTCGTTCTGTTTCAGTGCTACGAACTTGAACGGGCCGGTGCCGATCGGATGCGTGCGCATCTTCTTGGGCGGAACGTGGCACGGATAGACCGGCGTATAGCCGGAGGCCAACAAGGTCAGGAAGGCCGGCTGACTGCGTTTCAGGTGGAATGTCGCCTGTGTCGGACTGTCGACGGTGACCTTTTCAAGGTTCTTGTACCAGGCCTTGCGCGGGTTCTTGCGCAGCTTTGCCTTGCCTTTGCCCTGCAGCAGGTCCCAGGTGCACTTGACATCCTTCGCCGAGAATTTCTTGCCGTCGTGCCATTTGACGCCGGTGCGCAGCTTGAATGTCAGTTTCGACTTGTCGCCGTTCCAGGACCAGCTTTCAGCCAGGTCCGGCACGATCGTTTCGAGACTGTTGGTCGCTTTGCCCTGGTCGTACATGACGAGGTTGTTCATGACTCCCATATACGGAGTCAGGGTCGAATTGGTGGCTTCCTCGTGGATCGATCCACTGGGCGGTGTGCCGCGATGGTAGGCCTTCAAGATGCCGCCGGCTTTTTGGGCCATCGCCATCTCCGCGCCGAGCATGAGCGCCAAGGGTGCGATCGCCGCCGCAACTGCAATTTTCTTTCGATTCATGGTGCGCCTCCTGTCTGTTCGTTTTTGATTCTTATTATTATTGTTTTTGTTGGTGCCGTACCGTTGCGTGTAGTGCGAATTCGGACGGTCGCTTTTTGGTTTGGAACAAGCTTATTAAGGGAATTCTGCGGAGTCCAGGGATTCATCCGAACTTTACGACTTTGGAAACCGTGGCGCCGGCGGCATTCGCCCGTGACGAACACCAAAAAAACCCGCCGGCGCAGGGGGGATGGCCGGCGGGTTACGCGTGTGGAGGCACCATGACTTCAAATGCCTCTCCTTCAAGGTACCGCCCGGGCAAAAGTTGGCTATCATCACGATTGATTAATACGGAAGTGGGACCTACTTAGGTAAGAATAAGGATCGACGGAGCAAATCGGGTGCGGCGTACGGCCTTCGAAGCCTGTTGCGGTCGCGTCACAGTCGGGCGGGGAACCGGCCCGATCGCGCGGCGAATTGGGCGGTAAATTGGCTCGGGACCATGGATCGTCCGGCCGTTGCGTGGCCAAGATGACCACGCTCCGGTGTGGCATAATCAAGGCCGAATGACAGAAAAACCGCGGCAATCGGCGACTATTCCGGGGCGACTTGGCGCGATATTGCGGGGCTGCCGGCATGCGTCGTTAAGACGCTGCGGGCGGGTCGGGAACCACGTTACATTACCGTGTAGGGAGCGCTACAATCTCTTGATAATGCCATCGGAAGGCCTGATATAGATCGCTTCTGCTGGATTCAGAGTTGGGGGTACGATGTCGAAAATCCGTATAGCGATTGCCGGTGTAGGCAACTGCGCGAGTGCGCTGGTTCAGGGACTGGAATATTACCGCAGCGCGAATTCCGAAGATGTCAGCGGTTTGATGCATCCGACGATCGGCGATTGGGGGGCAACCGACATCGAAGTGGTGTGCGCCTTCGACATCGATCGGCGCAAGGTCGGCCAACCGCTGGAAAATGCGATTTTCGCCAAACCCAATTGCACCACCGTATTTCAACAGGTCCTTCCGGTTTCCAACGTGATCGTTCAAATGGGACCGGTGCTCGACGGTATCGCCGATCACATGGGCGATTACGACGACGATCAGGCATTTCGCCCGGCCGATGAGGAGCCGGTTGACGTGGCCGCGGTGCTGACCGAAACGCGCGCCGAAGTGCTGATCTGCTACCTGCCGGTCGGTTCCGAGCAAGCGGTCCGCTATTACGCCGAAGCCTGCCTGAAGGCCAAGGTCGGGATGGTCAATTGCGTGCCGGTCTTCATCGCCTCCGATCCGGAATGGGCGGCGCGATTCCGCGAGGCGGGCGTGCCGATCGTCGGCGACGACATCAAGAGCCAGGTTGGCGCGACGATCGTCCATCGCAGCCTGTCCCGCCTGTTCAATGATCGGGGAGTCAGTCTCGACCGGACGTACCAACTCAACACCGGCGGCAACACAGACTTTCTCAACATGCTCCAGATGTCCCGGCTGAAATCGAAGAAGACGTCCAAGACGGAATCCGTTCAGTCGCAGTTGGAGACACGTCTGGACGCGAAGAATATTCATATCGGCCCGTCCGACTACGTGCCGTGGCAGAACGACAACAAGGTCGCCTTCATTCGCATGGAGGGGCGCGGTTTCGGCGATGTGCCGATGCACCTTGAAATGCGCCTGTCGGTCGAGGATTCACCGAACAGCGCCGGCGTGGTGATCGACGCGCTGCGGTGCGCCAAGCTTGGCCTGGAACGGGGCGAGGGCGGTCCGCTGGAAGCGCCGTCTTCCTATTACATGAAGCATCCGCCGGTGCAGCTTCGCGATTCGGTTGCGCGCGATGTGAATAACGCCTTCATCGGCGCGGGATCGTCCCGCATTTCACCGGACACGGTTTTGACCTCGGGTGAATCGATTGCGGCGGACGGCGGGGCAGCGCGGCCCCGGACCGCCTTGATCCTGGCGGCGGGTTTGGGCTCGCGGTTGTTTCCGAATACCAGCCTGCCCAAGCCGTTGGCGCAGGTGCATGGCCTGACACTCGCCGAATGGGTCGTCCGCAATTTGCGCGACTCCATCGGCATCGAACGGTTCGTGGTTTCGCTTGGCCATGAAGCGGATACGGTGCGCGGCCACTTCCAGTCCGTCGCCAACCGCAGCGGTGTCGCGGTCGAGTTCGTGAGCGCGGACGATTGGGAAAAGGGCAATGGCGCGAGCGCGCTATCGGCGGCGGAGGCGATCGGCGACGAGCCGTTCATCCTGACAATGTGCGATCACATCTACGACCACGCCCTGCCGTTGCGGCTGACCCGGGCGGCGCCCGAGGCCGGGCATCTTCTGCTCGCCGCCGATTACGACAAGACGATGCTGCTGGATCTGGACGACGTCACCAAGGTGAAGACCGCCAGCGCGGACATTGCCGCCATCGACAAATCCCTGACCGATTGGGACTGTTCCGACACCGGCGTGATGTATTGCACGGCCGGCCTATTTGACGCGCTGCGCGAAGCGGCGGCCGATGGCCAACACGGATTGTCGGCCGGTCTCGCCAAACTGGCGGCCAAGGGCCGGGCGCATGTGGTGGATGTCACGGGGTGCTGGTGGCTCGACGTCGACACCACCGAGGCGCGCCTGATGGCTGAGCAGCATCTGGCCGAACGGTTGCGCGAAATCGGCTAGCGCAAATCCCGAGCGAACCGAAACGGTTCGCGACGACGTATTTGCGTAACAATAAAGAAAAAGACCATTTCACCTGAGTCAGGTTGCTCTAGGTACCGGCCCGGTTGGCGGCGCGCGTCCGGCGGGCCGTCAGCAAAATAAGGACCAGGAAGACCGGCGCGCCGATGGCGGTTAGCGCCAGGAACCAGTTCGCCTTGCCGAATGCCGACAGCACCAGGACCAGATAGATGAAGTCGCGCCGCGACAAGTCGTCCAGGAGTTTGGTCAGGCCGACCGACGGTCCTTCCGAAACGGAGGTGTACACGGGGCCTGCGCCGGTTTTCTTGCGCAGCGTGAGCCAGTAGACCGTCGCCGCCGATCCTGCCGTCCCCAACACCGCGGCCGCGCCGAGATAGAGCGGCCAGTCGGCCGCCACGGCGTAATGCCAGCCCACCGCCATGCAGCCGAATACCGCGACATGGACGATATTGTCGCCCCAGAAATCCAGCAATCCGCCGAGCCGGGACTCGCGGTAGGTCAGGCGCGCCAATTCGCCGTCGCACCCGTCGAGAACCGAATGCGCGACAAAGAGCAGCCCGCCGACGACCTGGACCGCGGCGCTCGAGGATAGGAAGAATGGGGCCGCCAGCAGCCCGATCAGTGCCGAGACCAGTGTCATCTGATTGGGCGTGACGCCGAGCGGCGCGAGGCGGCGCGAAATGGCGATGGAAATAGGGCGCGCGAAATGGCGCGACATGAAGCCGTCGGTCGGTTTGATCAGGACGCCCAACAGCCGGTTTGCCGCGGTTTCGTGATCGGTGTCGGTTTCAACGCGCAGCGGCAATGTCGCAAACGAAATCGGTGCGCCGGGAGGGGCCGACTCCGGTGCGGCAATTTGTGCGGCGGTCGCGTCGGGCCCGAACAGAAAGATATCGCCGGCGGCGGCGCGGCAGACATCGCCGGCCACCTTTTCGGTCGCCAGCTCCATGAGCCAGGGCGTTTCGCCCACGGTATTGGCGGGGAGGCGGGCGGTGATCCTGCCCTCCGCTCCGGGAATTTCGGTTTCCACGGCGACCTGATATTCCGCCGACAGCAGCGTTCGCAGGTTTCGGGAGCTTTCCGGCGAGAGCACGAGGATGTCTTCGAAACCGCATTTCCGGGCGGCCAGTATCAGCCGGCCGAGCACGGACAGGCCGAGCAGCGGCCGTGCCGCCGCGGCGGCATCCGCGCGCGCGTCGATGATCAGGCGCAGGCGCGCGGCTTCGGTCATGAGGGGGTTCCGTCTTCGTTGGTGGCGCTGAGCAATTCCGCGACCGGTTGATGCGACTGGCCGCTCATCCACCAGGCGATCAGGAAACCCCACAGAATATAGATCAACTCCCTATAGCGGCGGATCAGGGCGACCGCGAGGCCGAGCCCGGGCTGCCCGGTGATCGGCATGACGATCAGCGCGAGGGTGGCCTCTTCGGCGCCGATACTGGCGGGAATAAAGAAGGTACCCGCACGCACGAGTTCGACCGCGGCGGTGATGGCGATCGCCTCGATGCCGGAGATGGGATGGCCGGTAAACCAGAAGATAAGATACAACTCGCCCGCGCCGATCATCCAGTTCAGGAATGTCAGGAACGTCGCCGCAAGGAAGCGCTTGCGATCCTGCGTGTAGGCGCGCACCAGGCGTTCGTCCATATCGTTGAGGTGATGGAGGATACCGGCGATCCTGGCGCCGTATCGTCGCCGTGCGAACCAGGCGCCGAGGGACGATGCGGTGCGCAGCCGCTGCACCGCGTAGACCGCACCGATCCCGACAATCAGCACCGCGAGCCCGATGCCCGTGGCCAGCCGGTACTGTTCCGGCAAGCTGTTTCCGGCGAAGGCCAGGGCAATGCCGATGGAGAGAAAGATGACCAGTGCGATGAGGTTCGCCGTCTTGGCCACGAGCAGCGATGCAACGCCTTCGCGATAGGGCAGGCCATACAGTTTCTTCAACATCACCGCCTTGACCGGTTCGCCGCCGAGACCGACGATCGGCGTGACCTTGTTCACTGCGGCGCCGACCATGCGTACCTTCCAGAGCGCATAGAACCAGGCGCCGCCGCGGCGCG
>JBFFGE010000115.1:0-14945 GCA_041557595.1 Alphaproteobacteria bacterium | reverse complement strand
GTTTTCAACATTGATCCGCCAGCGTCCTCCAACGCCATGATGCAGAGGCCACAGACCTACTGCGCAGAGAACAGTGAACCCGGCAGGCGCATCACGGAGAGCTTGACAACCAATCCCCGAGTTAGAGAACAGCCTCGGCTAATAGCGGAAGTTTGCACGGCTTCGGAATGAATCCGCTCTTCACTTAGCAGCCGACATTCGGATACGCGCCACGCTTGACGAAAATTTGACCCCAGGGCTGTGTTCGATTTGGGGCGGGGTAGGGCTACGAAGTTCTGGATGAAGGGCACAAAAGTGTTGGCATGAATGAATGCCATTTTACCAGGTATAAACTTGTGCGCAGGCCAGACTTGTCCTGTTTGTGCAAAAATTACGTGTTCGTGAATGGTCTCGTCCTACAATCGTTATCTAATCACCCTGAAGGTGATTTAAACGGGCGTGCAACGTAGCGAGTACTCAAACTCCAATTCGATTTTGACAAGCGGACAATTTGCGGCGACATGATGATACCCAAGCAAGCGGGACTATCATGGCAAAAGTTCGAAAACGGAAATGGACGTACAAAGGTGAGACGCGTGAGGCGTGGATCGTTGACTATTTCGACGCCGAAGGCGTTCGCCGCCAGCAAACCTTCAAAAGAAAACGTGACGCCAACGACCGGCTAGATGAAATCAAGGGCCAGCTCCGGAGCGGCGTGCACACGCCTGATAGCGTCAGCATCACGGTTAAGGAGGCTGGCGACATTTGGATTGCTGCTTGCAAAAACCGAAATCTTGAACGGTCAACAACGCGGGAATACGAAGCGCATCTCGACCGCCATATCATTCCGAACCTTGGAACCCGTAAGCTGTCCCAACTCAAGCGGCCAATGATCAAAAAATTCGTGGACGACTTGCTGGCCGACGGACGGTCGGTCGCGATGGCAAAGAAAGCCCTTACCAGCCTCGGCAGTTTGATCGCGGAAGCGGAGGCCCGCGGGTTGGTGGCGCAAAACGTTGCCCGTGGTCATCGTCTGCCTAGTTTAAAGAGGCGCCACGGAAAGCCCGAGATACCGGGCCTCGATGAAATCAACGTGTTGGTGACAAACGCCAAGGGTCGTTGGCGGCCATATGTTGTCACGGCAACTTTCACCGGGCTTCGATCAAGCGAGATGCGAGCACTGCAATGGTGCGATGTAAATTTCGACACAAAAGAAATCCATGTTTGCCGCCGCGCGGATCGCTGGAACGAAATAGGCGATCCGAAATCGGAGGCGGGACACCGCAAGGTTCCGATGACGCCATTGGTGTTCAACACGCTCAAGGCATGGAAGAAGGAATGTCCCGAGGGCGTCCTCGATCTGGTCTTTCCGAACGGCTCCGGCAACATCGAGAATCACGGCAACATTTTCCGCCGGGGCTTCGCGCCACTTCAGATCGAGTGCGGCATGTACATCGAAAAGCCGGCGGCAAAGGAAGGGGAGGAGCCGATCAAAAAGGCAAAATATGGTCTGCACGCACTGCGCCATGCGGCGGCGTCACTCTTCATTCAGTATGCCGGCTACCAGCCCAAGAAGGTGCAGACGGTGATGGGACATTTCTCGATCCAGATGACGTTTGATACCTACGGTCACCTGTTTCCATCGCCGGATGATGACCAGGAAGCCATGGCGAAGATCGAAGCACAGTTATTTGATTGCGACAAAAATGCGGCAAAACATAATAAAATTATGTAAAAACAATGAATGACAGCGGAATCATAATCCGCGTGTCGGGGGTTCGAGTCCCTCCTCCGCTACCAATTTACAGGCCGGGCGCACGGCCGCTCTTGACCCCGTTCCGCGCACCGATGATCCTCGGACCCACCGATGAAATCCGGAAGGGCGACCCATGAAGGCGGTGCATACCGCGCGCAAGCTGCCGAATGACGGGGTACGCAACGGCTGGTACGAGGCGTTGCCGCCGCCCGCCGCGGCGCGGCGGGTCACGTCCACTGTCACTGCCGACTGGGCGGTGCTCGGCGCGGGCGCCTGCGGGCTTGCGGCCGCAAGGCGGCTCGGCGAGCTGCGCCCGGACGATACGGTCGCCATTGTCGACGCCATGCGGGTCGGCTATGGCAATTCCGGCCGGAACGCCGGGTTCATGCTCTCCCATCACAGCCATGGCGGGATCAGGCATCTCGACATCGCGCGCCGGTCCGACCGGCTTTTCGGGTGCGGCCATGCCTATCTGCGCGAGATCGTCGAGGCGCACCAGATCCGCTGCGACTGGTCCGATTGCGGACAGATCTACGTGTCGGCCAGCCGGGAAGGCGACGCCCATCTCGATGCGGTCGCCGACGGGTTCGACGCGCTGGGCGTGCCGCAGGACCGGATGGACCGGGACGAACTGGAAGCGGTCACCGGATCGCGGTTCTATACCGGCGGCGTCCATGTCCAGGGTGCGGCCCTGGTGCAGCCGGCCGCGATGATGCGCGGCCTCGGCGCCACGCTGCCCGCGAATGTGGCCCTGTACGAAGACAGCCCCGTTACCGAACTGCGTACCGATGGCGCGTTTCGCCTGATCTGTCCGGACGGCGAGATCGTGGCCAGGCAACTCATCCTGACCAATCATGTGTTCGCCGAGGAAATGGGGTTCAAGCGCTTCCGGGTCGTCCCGCTCGGCCTGTTCGCCAGCCTGACGCGCCCGCTCACCGCGGAAGAGCGCGGCCATGTCGGCAGGGGCGCGCAATTCGGGCTGCTGCCCGCGAGTCCGAACGGCAGCACGGTCCGGCTCACCGTCGACGGCCGAATCCTGATGCGCAACACCTTTACCTATGCGAGGGACAAGCGGTTCGGCGCCGACCTCATCGCGGAGGCGGCCGCCAATCATCGCGCCAGCATCGCCAAGCGGTGGCCCGCGCTCGACGGTGTCGAGCTGTTCGCGACATGGGGCGGCATCATGGCGATGACCCGCAACGAAGGCCGCGTGTTCGGCGAAATCGCCCCCGGGCTGCATATCGTCCTCACGACGGACGCCGCGCCGATGACCCGGGGGACGGCGTGCGGCAAGCTCATGGCGGAGAAACTCTGCGGTATCGACAGCGAGGAACTCCGCTTCGCGGAAGCGATCCCGGAGGCGGCACTCCTGCCGCCCGATCCGCTGCTGCGCTTCGTCGCCAACCGCCGCCTCGACAAGATCGCGCGGACCGAACCTGCCGAACGGTGACCTTCCGCCCTATGAAAATTGGTGCGTTAAGGCGGTTGCAGGTCCGCGATTCGAGCCTATGTCAGAACGCGGACCACAGGATGGTTGCGACGGTGTCGCGCCGCCGCCGCCGATTCACAGCCCCGCCGAGAGATGCCATGACCCACACCCGCGCTGCGCTCCTTGCTTTCGCCTTGCTCTTGCCATGGCCGGTGGCCGCCCAGGACGCCGCCGCGCTATGGGCCGCCTTGGCCGGGGGCGGGCATGTGGCGATGATGCGCCATGCCCTGGCGCCCGGCATCGGCGACCCGGCGGCATTCAAGCTCGACGACTGTTCGACCCAGCGCAACCTCAACGACGAAGGCCGGGCGCAGGCGCGGCGAACCGGCGATGCGTTCCGGCGCAACGGGGTTGTCGTCGCGCGCCTTTTGTCCAGCGATTGGTGCCGCTGCCTCGAGACGGCGGCGCTGCTGAAGCTTGCCAAGGTGGAGAGTTTTGCGGGCCTCAACTCGTTTTTCGAGGGCCAGTACGATGAGGCTGATCAGACCCGCGCCGTGCGGGCGCAGCTGTCGCGGCTCGACGCGGCCGGGCGCAGCACCGTCATGGTGACGCATCAGGTCAACATCTCCACATTGACCGGCGAATATGCGCAATCGGGCGCGATCGTCGTGCTCAAGCTCGGTGGGCCGGACGGGTTCACGGTCGTCGGCACGATCCCGCCGCAGTGAGGGCGTCCGTGCGCCCGTCGCCGTGCTCAGTCGACCGGTGTGAAGTCTCCGGTTTCCGGGTCCAGCGCCAGCAGCCGGCCGTCCGCGATGTCGAAATAGGCGCCGCGCAGGCGCAATCGGCCGTCGGCCAGCCGTTCCTTGATGAAAGGGAATGACTGGAGATTATTGATCGAATTGCGGATCGAGGCGAATTCCAGAATCTGCTGACGCGCGGCGTCCGACGCGCCGTCCATCTGCGGCATGACCTCGGCGCGCGCCGGGTTCAGCAAGGACATCCAGTTTTGGATAAAGCCCTGTTTTTTGGGCCGTTCGTACAGGCCGTCCAGAAAGGCGCGCACGCCGCCGCAGCGGCCATGGCCCATCACCAGGATGGTTTCGACTTCGAGCCCGGTGACCGCGAATTCGAGCGCCGCGCTGGTTCCGTGATAATCGCCATGGGGCTCATGCGGCGGCACCAGGTTCGCCACGTTGCGCACGATGAACAGCTCCCCCGGCCCGGCGTTGAAGATCATGGCGGGGTCGGCGCGGCTGTCGCAGCACGCGATGATCATTGTCTTGGGCGACTGGCCCTCTTCGGCCAACTTGCTGTACAGCGCGGCTTCCTGCGGATAGCGCGCGGTAAGAAAGCGGCGATAGCCTTCCACAAGTTCGGGTACGTCGCGCATGAAATGCTCCTACGGTGCGCAGTATTTGTGGCGGGATTCGCGCCCTGCCGCAAGATACCAAATGCCGTACTGAAGCAACCGTAGCGCCGCACGACGTTATTGCAGTCGACGGGCTGGCCTGGTCGGCAGCCCGGTTGTAGCGTGCGGGGAGTATCGCGGCGCGACGGCGCCTTTCGAATTTGCCAAGGGGAAAGACAGGATGGATCTGGGATTAGCGGGTAAGCGGGCCATCATCACCGGCGGGACGCGGGGTATCGGGCGCGAAATCGTCGATTTGCTGGTGGCCGAGGGGTGCGCCGTCGGGCTGTGCGCGCGAGATGCGGCGCAGGTCGATGCGGCGGTCTCCGCGATAACGGCTGCGGGCGGCAGGGCGATCGGTGGCGCCGTCGACGTGACCGATGGCGACGGCCTGCGCAACTGGATCAAGCGGACGGCGGAGGCGCTGGGCGGGCTCGACATCCTGGTGCCGAATGCCAGCGCGCTGGTCGGCAGCGCGAGCGAGGCGGATTGGCGGCTCGGGCTGGAGGTCGACGTGCTGGGCACGGTGCGGGCGGTTGAGGCGGCGTTGCCGTTCCTGGAAAAATCCGACGCAGCGGCGATCGTGGCCATTTCCAGCACGGCGGCGGTCAACATATCGGGCGGCGTGCGCGCCTATGCCGGCCATAAGGCCGCGATCATCAGCTATCTCTCGGGCTTGAGCACGACGCTCGGCAGCAAGGGCATCCGCGCGAACACGGTGTCTCCCGGCGCGATCTTCTTCGAGGGCGGCGTGTGGGACACCCGCAAGCGCGAAACCCCCAAAGTCTACGCCAACGCCGTGGCGCGCTGCCCGATGGGCCGGCTGGGAACGCCGCAGGAAGTGGCCAACGCGGCGGTGTTTCTTGCGAGTCCGGCGGCGAGTTACATCAGCGGCACCAACCTGATCGTCGACGGCGCCGCAACGACGCGGATCCAGTACTGAGGGATGAATGGGCGGAGCGTGTCCGCGGCAGGTGGGGGGCGTGTTGCGAATTGACGGTTAGACGGGTACCCTTCGCTATCGAATTCGGGGGGTATCTGAGGACGATCTGATCGCCATTCGTTTAGGGCCTCCAGCTGTCATCAACCAATGCTCCATATCGATGAGGCATTATTTTTTGCGAGGCATCGATGGGCACTATCCTGCAGCAGAGATTGAAAAGCGTTTTCCGTCCGGTCATCTGCGTTTCCGCGATGACGGCGCTGGGTGCGTGTGCGTCGCTGGACGTTAAGTCGAAATACCAGCCGCCGTAGCAGGCAACGATCCCCAGCTCGGTGACGGTGGCGATGCCGTTCGATCAGGCGTGGGACCGTTTCGTTCGGCGGTTGGGTCAGAACTTCTTCGTCGTGAATAATATTTCCAAGGAATCCCGCTTCATCAGTATCTCCGTCGGACACAATCAGGCGGAGAAGTTCATCGATTGCGGGACGCTGACGCAAAAGGTCAATTCCAAGGATTGGACGTTCAATCCGGCGGACAACGCGGACTTCAACGAGTCGGGATTTCGCAGCGGTACGGTTGTCGAACACCGGGTCAGCGGCCGGGCGGGCCGGATGAACATCGTCGTCGCCCCGAAAGGCCCGAATACGGTATTCGAAGTCAATACGTCGTACACGCTCAGGATGGTTGAAACCGGCCGGAACGAAGTGCGGAACCTGATCGGTCAGGTTGTGAGCGCCGAGCGATTGGAAGTGATGCGCGCGAACTTCCAATTCACCACCAAGGCGCCCGACGAGCAGCCCTTCGGCGCGGTCAGCGTCGTGTGCCAGGCGACCGGTGTCTGGGAGCAGCTGGTCCTCGATCTGGCGCGATAGGGTCGATCCTCGACGGCGAACGGCGCCGAGGTGAAACCCCGGCGCCGCAGGTCGTTTGAATAGCGGATCGCGTCTACCAGAACTTCAGCTTTTTCGCGACCTTCTTGGCGGTCTTGCCGATCTTGCGGGTTGTCCGCTTTGCGGTCTTGCCGATCTTCCGTGTGGTCTTTTTCGCGGTCCGGCCGATCACCTTGCCGCCTTTCTTCAGGCCCTTGCCGGCCGTCCGCAAGCCCTTGTTGGCGCGCTTGAAGACCTGTTTGTCGACGGTGCGCGCGGCGGAGCCGATGGCGCGGCCCGTGCGGCTCTTGGCGACCGTCTTGTAGCCTTTCGAGACGTTGCGGCCGGCCCAGCGGGTGCCCTTGCCGATCGTCCGGCCGGTCTTGGTCCTGGCGAGCTTCTTTTAGGCACCGGTGCGGGCGATGGAATTGCCGACACCCTTGGCGGCGCCGCCCAGGTTCCGAGCCATCTTGCCGGGGTCGGTGACAGTGAGCGCCATGCGGCCGGCCATCCGGACGCCGCCCTTGGCCGTGTTGGCCAGCATCTTGGGCGCATTGCGCGGATCCTTGACCAGCTTGACCGAGTAGGCGGCCGCGTCGAAGACGTCCGGCACATCCTCGCCCAGTGCGGCGCCGGCGACCATGCCGGCCGCGCCGCCGGCGGCGATCTTGCCGATTTTCTTGGCGGTGCGAAGTCGCTTGGCGTGCTTCAGCGTCTTCAACGCCTTCCGGTTGCTCTTGGACTTCAGGAACTTTGTGCTGGTCTTCTTGTACCGCCGGCCATTGGCCGAATGCGCTTTTGTCTGATCGCCCAGGACACGGAGCGTCTTCTTGCGCTTCTGCATGGCGGTGCGCTGGTCGTTCCACTGCTTTCCGGCGAGGCGCTGCTTTTTGAGCTGCTGCGCGGCTTTCGGGTTTTGCTTCTTGAGGGCTTGGTAGCGTCGGCGTTCGGCGGCGTTCTTAATTTTTTGCCGCTTCTTGAGCGCCCGCCGTTTCTTCGCCAGATCCTGCTTGGCTTTGTCGACCGCCTTCGCGTGGTCTTCACCATATTCCTTCAGGTATTTTCTGTTGAAGTCGGGGTTGGTGTAGCGGTTCAGGCGGCCGGCGGCGTCCTTCATCTGGCCAGGCTTTATGTTGGGCGTCGTGCCGACGATACGGTGTCCGCCGGATCTCGCCCGGAAGTTGCGCAGCTTTTCGCCGATCGGCTTGCGATACTGGTACAGCGCGGTGCCGCCCGCGCCGACGGCGAAGCCGGTCGCGGCGCCGTTGGTCTGACTCCTGGACAACGCAGGAGAACCGCCATCCGCGAGCGCCGGGAGGGCGACGAGGGTGGCGGCGAGTGCGACGCTTGCCGCGAGATATCGATTTTTCATTGATGTAACCTCTTCTTCTTATTGTGTGGTTCTTGGTTCCTATTGAGTAGAAACGGCTCGAACCGGAAGAAGGGGTTAGCGGAAGCGGAATTTTTGTAAAAAGGCGCATCCACATGGACACGCCGACACGTCGACCTTCAAATTAAATCGGGTCGGTGATCCTACCGCAGGGCGCGTTTTACCGCGTCGCCGGCGTTGTCCAGCGCCCGACGCGCGGTTCCCACCATGCGCGTGAGATGCAGAAATCCATGCAATACGCCCGGATAGATTTTCAGTTCGTTGGCGACACCGGCCGCGGTCAATGCTTTCGCCAGGGCCGGACTGTTGTCGCAGAGCGGGTCCATTTCGGCCGCACCGATGAAGGCCGGCGGCAGGCCGGACAGGTCGGCGCCGAGTTGATTGAGGCGTGGGTCGTCGTGGTCGGCTTCGCTGGCCACATAGCAGGACCGGTAAAAGCGCCGCGTCGACTCTGTCAGGCCGTAAATCCTGTCGCCATAGGCTTTCGAGGAGTCGCAATCGTAGCTGAGGCCATAGCTGCCATAGAACAGCATCATGAATTTCAGGGCATTGGGCCGGCCGGCGGCTTTCAGCGACAGCGCCGCGCCCAGGGTGATGCTGGCGCCGGCGGAATCGCCGCCCATGCCGATCCGCCGCGGGTTGATCCGGAGGTCCTGGGCCGAGCCGGTGGCCCAGTCGAAGACCGCGACGGCTTCTTCCAGCGGCGCGGGGAATTTGTGCTCCGGGGCAAGCCGGTAGTCGACCGACGCCACCGCCGCGCCCGAGCGGCTGGCGATCCAGCGGCAGATCTTGTCGTGGCTCTCGATGCCGCCTTTGATGAATCCGCCGCCATGCAGATAGATGAGCAATGGCAGGTTCGGGTTGCCGCGCGGATAGTATATCCGAACCGGGATCGGCCCATGCGGGCCCTTGACCGACTGGTCCAGGATGCGCGGCAGGGCGGGGCCGTCCTCGTTCCAATAGGCGCGCTCCGCCAAATACCGCGCGCGAATGTCGGCGATCGGCGCGACCGTCACGTCGAGCGGGGGCCCGGGCTGCAGCTCGCGGCTTTTCAGCATTGCGCCGGCCATTTCGATGTCGATGCCGGGAATAGTTCGGGGATCCTGCACGGTGGGGGCTCCTGGGATCGTATAGGCCTGCGACGGACGAAAAACGGTAGCAGGCGGGTCTGGGTGGATCAATGCGGCGATCGTCTGTGGTCTACGGGCCCGTTCAGCGGTGGTCCCGGAGGGCCGCCTGAATGAGCGTCTCCAGCGTATTCAGGAAGCGCGAACGGTCTTTCCTGGCGAAGGGGCGCGGCCCGCCGGTAATCTCCCCGGTTTCGCGCAGATGCGCCATCAGATCGCGGGTGGCCAGCACCGTGCCTATCGACGCTTCGGTGAAGGCCTCGCCATTGTGGCGCAGCGCACGGGCGCCCTTGGCGAGGCAACGCGCCGCAAGCGGGATGTCCCCCGTGACGGCAATATCGCCTTCGCCGATCTGTTCGGCGATCCAGTCGTCCGCCGCGTCGGGGCCGGAAGGCACCACCACAAGTTCGACCAGCGGGTCGGGCCGTGGCCGGATGCCGCCGTCGCTGACCAGATAGGTCTTGAGCCCGTGCCGCGCGGCGACCCGGAGAACCTCATCCTTGACCGGGCAGGCGTCTGCATCGACGTAGATTTCCAGCATTTTACTCCGATGGTCGGGCGCGACGGATTGGACCGTGCAGCAAGATCGGTGCAATTGCCCGGCGGGTTAGAATACGGACACGATAATTTTCGACGGGAGCCACAGCGCGAGGATCGGGAAGAACAGCACCAGCACCAGCACGCACACATCGGTGAACAGGAAGGGCGCCGACCCCTTGATGACGCGCATCAACGGGACCCCTGTGGTGCCGCTGACCGCGAACAGGTTGAGTCCGACCGGCGGGATGATGGCGCCGCATTCGATCGCCAGCGCTACCAGGATGCCGAGATGGATCGGATCGATGCCGAGCGCGTTGGCGACCGGGAAGAAAATCGGCACCGTCAGAACCAGAATGGCGATTCCGGTCAGGAAGGTCGACAGCGCGAGCAGCACCATCATCGTGAACACCAGGAACGCAAGCGCCGTCAGGTCCTGCGCGATGACCCATTCGGCGATGTCCTGTGGCCATCCCTTGTTGGCCAGCAGGAACTGGAACACGCCGACGCAACCGACCAGGAAGAAGATCACCGAACTCAAATTGATCGCGCGCCGCGTGATCGGCATCAGATCCCGGATGAACTCCATCCGTCCGTTGATCAGGCCATAGAGCATGGCGTAGGCGCACGAAGCCGCGCCGGCTTCGGTCGGCGTGAACACGCCGCCATAAAGCCCGCCGAGAATGATGACCGGCATGAGCAGCGCGGGCCAGGCTTCCCACGTCGCTTCGCCCAGGAATTTCCAGCTAAAATTCCCGGATGGAAGCTTGAGAATCATGGCCGCGAAAACCAGGACGATGGCGTCGCTGATGGCAAGCATGACGCCCGGAACGAAGCCCGCGAAAAACAACTCGACGATCGATGATTCGGTCAGCACGCCGAACAGGATCAGCGTGATGCTGGGCGGGATGAGGATGGCGATGCCGCCGCCCGACGCGATAACGCCGGCGGCAAGCCAGGCGGGATAGCCGCGGCTGCGCATTTCCGGATAGGCGATGACGCCCATGGCCGCCGCCATGGCCGTGCTGGAACCGGAAATGGCGCCGAACAGGACCGCGGCGACCAATGTCGCGAAGCCGAAGCCGCCCGGCACCCAGCCGATGAGGGCGTCGGCGAATTTGAAAAGCTTGGAAATCAGCCCGGTGCGTTCCATCAGGAAGCCGGCATAGATGAAGAACGGCACGGCCATCAGCGTGTATTTGCTGACGAAGCTGAAGAAGGCATTGAATATGGTGCCCGGCCCCAGCATGGGATCGAACATCATATAGATCAGCGACGAACCGGCGAGGGCGATCCCAATGGGGAGGCCGATCGCGAGCAATACGATGCTCAGTGTTCCGAGTGCACCCAAAGTACGAGCCTTTCTTATTATCCAGCTGTTTTACAACTCGAGACCTTCTTCGACCTCGGCCCAAGGAAAGACCTCCTTGCCGCGAAGGCTTTGAACGTCCTGGTAGAGCTGAAACAGGAGCGTGATCACCATCATCATGAGGGATAGCAGCAGCATCAGCTGGAACGGCCAGAACGGCAAAAGCATGCTTTGCGTCAAGCGGCCCAATTCCCAATTCCGTTCGACGGACGGATAGCCGAACCATGACAACGCGCCGCAAAATCCGAGCGACAGGATGGTGTTGACCAGGCGCATGATCTGCAGGGGCACGGTCATGCCCTTGCTGCTCAACCATTCGGCGATCGCCGTGACGGCGAGGTGCGACCGGCGCACTTGCGTTACCACGAAAAAGAGGAACACCGCCGACACCATGAAGTAGGTGACCGCGTCCTGCGCCCAATGAAAGGTGCTGTCCAGTACATAGCGCCGGAAAATCTCGACGATGGCGAGGCTTGTGGCCCCGAGCATCAGAACGGATGCCACGTGCCCGACAATGTGCTCCATCACGAACACCCAAATTCGATATGCCCTATCCATCGGCATGCCCTCTACCAGCAATGATGAAGATCCGGACAAGGACTCGGACGGAGGCGTCTAGCGCGACTGTTGGCGTAACCGCAGCCTGATCGCAACTTCCCATGCGAAACCTTCCCATTCGTTGGAGCAACGGACACGTCAAGGCTGTTCAGGATGACGACGGATTTACAAACCTGACGCTGAGCGCCCGGACATCGTGGCGATGTCTACCCCTTATTCTTGAGTCGGACCCTATCACCTGCCGCAGCCGGAGAACAATGCCATTCGTTCTCCAAATTCCGGTGCGTTCGATGCGGATAGCTGGCGTAGGCGGGCGTTACCGGAGCGTGAATCAGCCGGTGATTGCGCGGTGGCGCCAGGAATTCCGCAAATTTGCGCGTCGCGGCGAAATTGGCCGGGAACGCAGAAGAATTGACCGATGCCGGGCGATGGCCTTTAATCAGCACAAGAACAATGGCGCAATGTGCATTGCAAGGAGGCGTCGGTTCGATAGCGCGGTCGCCAGCGACAGGCCGACTGCAAATTCGTTGGGATCGACAGGCCGCCAATTGATGAAACGCCTGAATTCTCAAACTAGGGAGAGCTAGCTTTATGACCAGTAAACCGAACTTTCGCGACCGCCATACCGGTGTCCTCGCGACGTTGACGAGCGTGGCGATCGCCGCGGGCGCGATTTCGATGGCGCCACCGGCCGTCGCGGAGAAACTCCAACCGTTGAACATCCGGCTCGCGTCGGACCTTGTCGGACCGCCGCATCCGGCCGGCATCACCATGGAGTACATGAAAGAAACGCTGCCCAAGATCATTCCGGGCAGCAAGATGCGCATCTACTACGCCGGCTCGCTGTACAATATCCCCGAAGCGGTAGAGGCGATGAGTCAGGGCAATGTCGAAATGACCTGGGGTCAGTTCGGCAAATCCGCGCAAATCGAGCCCTACATGTCGGTGGTGAACGGTCCGATGCTTCTGACCACGCCCGGCGCTATGAACCAGTTCGAGAATTTCGAGACCTATCGGTTCCTGAAGACGCGAATGTCCAAAACCCATGGTGTCGAGCTGCTCGGCTCCGCGCATCTCAGCATGTTCATGGGGTACGGCGCCCGCGAGCGTATTCTCGATGATTTCAAGGGTAAGAAGATTCGCAGCATGGGCCCGGCGGAGAATGCCGCGCTGAAGAGCTGGAACGCGAACCCGACGACGATGGCGTTCGGTGACGTGCCGCCCGCCCTCGAGACCAAGGTCATCGACGGTTTGTTGACCAGCCTCGGCGGCTTCAACGTCGTCAAGAACCAGGCGCCCTACTTCACGGTTGCCGGGATCAACGGCGTGGTCGGCGATTACTATTGGATCGGTGCCAGCCAAAAATGGCTGAACCGGCTGAACAAGACCACCCGGACGAAATTTCAGGACTGGATGACGAAGGAAATCATCCCGCTCCAGAAAAAGCTCAATTGGTGTAACGACAAGCGCGTGCTCGATTTGTACGGCACCAAGGATCCGAACAAGCCGGGCATCTACATCCTGCCGGCTGCGCAGCAGGCCAGCTTGCAGAAGAAGCTCGGCAGTGCGACGTCCGAGTGGATCAAGTCCAAAACGCCGAAAGAAGCGGATCAATGGGTGGACAAGTTTGCCGCCGAAGCGCGCGCAGCCGTCAAAGCGCATCCGATCGGCAGCGACGCCCTCGAGTCGACCGACTGTGCCAAGATGGCGCATTGGTTTACCAAGTACAAAAAGTTCGTGAAGAAGAAAAAGAAGAAGTCGTAAATCATTAGATTCAAAAAATGATTTACCGGTAGGGTTGCCGCCCGCCATGGCGATACGTCGCAGTGGCGGGCGGTTTCTTTTTGTGTCGATCTTGCGCGACGACGGGACCGGGGTCGCCGTCGGCGGCTCGTCGACCGGTTGCGAATCGACCGGCGTCCTGGCCATCGTCAGACCGTGCGTACGCGCCGTCCTTCGCCAAGCGTTGGGCCGCCAGACGCTGCGCATACGATCAATCGAATTCCAATAATTCGACGCCGAAACAACCGGTTGGACGGTGTTCTTGCGGTCGCCACGTCGGCTTTCGGGGATGAATGAGCGGCAAGCCAGGGGAGTTTCTCCTGTCGGTTCGCCGGTCCGCAGCGCTTCCCGCTTCGGTATTGGGGGGTAACGTGCTATGCAGTATGGTCATTGCACGAACCATATAATACGCGCGTCTCGATGCAATCTGGCGTTGAGACGTGCATATGCGACGAATGATCGGCACCGATGGATTATCAAGCGTCAAAATTGGAAGCACTCGATAGTCGCGACCTGCGGTCCTTCCGCGCCGCCGCCGCGTCGCCGCCGCGCAAAGCCCCGGAGGTGTGCGTCGATCGGCCGACATCGGTCTATTATATCATTGGCGGGTTATCGATTGGCGGAACCGAGCGCCATTTGTCGCTGATCCTGCCTGAGTTGAAGCGTCGGGGGATCACGCCGAGAGTGTGCGTCCTGGACGTTCAGGGGCCCATGGCGCGACCGATACGCGATGCGGGGATCGAGATCGACGATTGGAGCAAGTTTCTCGGGCGTTTCTCCGTGCGCCGGGTCCGGTTGCTCGAACCTTTGATAAGCCTTGCGCTTGTTCTTCGCCTGAGCCTTGCGATGCGGCGATTGAAGCCCGATGTCTGCCACGCATTTTTACCGAAAGCCTGCATTCTCGGGGGCCTGGCGGCGCGATTGGCGCGGCATCGGTGTTTCGTGGCCAGCCGGCGCTCCCAGAATACCTATTTGGCCCGGCACCGCTTCGGCGGCGGGGTCGAAAAATTCCTGATGCGGGGGGCCGCGGCGGTGTTGGGAAATTCGCGCGCGGTCGTTGCCGAACTGGCGGCGGATGGCGTCCCGAAACAAAGGCTCGGTATGATTCATAACGGCTCGGAGCTTCGCCCCCTGCCGCACGCGCAAGATCGCGCCGAAGCACGCCGTCGCGAAGGGATCGCCGCGGACGACCTGGTGCTGATGACGGTCGCCAATCTCTTGCCTTACAAGGGACATCGCGATCTCATCGAATCGATCGCCGGGATTTGCCATGACCTGCCGCGACCGTGGCGATTGATTCTCGTCGGCTGGGATAACGGCATCCGGGCATCGCTCGAGGCGCGTGCGGCGGAAGCCGGGATCGCGGAACATATCCACTTCGTTCAGGACCGGTGCGATCTCGACAGTTTCTATCAGGCTGCGGACATTGCGATCCTGCCGTCCCATGAAGAGGGATTTCCCAATGCCGTCATCGAAGCCATGGGCGCGGGACTGCCGGTGATCGCGACCAATGTGGGCGGGATACCCGACGCGATAGCGCACGGCCGGACCGGGTTGATCGTCCCGCCGCATCAGCCGGAGGCACTGGGGGCGGCCATTCTCGAACTGGCGCGCGATCCTGTGCGTCGTGGAGAATTCGGAAGACTCGGCCGGCAAAAGATCGAGGCGGAATTTTCCCTGCCGCTCTGTGCCGACCGGTATGTGCGGCTCTACCAGGGCCTCTCGGCGGCAAAGCCGGAGATAGTATCCGAGCTCGTTTCCTAGACGTCGGTTTCATCATCCCTGTGCGGCATAG
>JBFFGE010000114.1:0-15038 GCA_041557595.1 Alphaproteobacteria bacterium | reverse complement strand
CCAGGCGACCGCATCGGAACTGTCGAGATTGCCTTTCATGAAGCCACCGCCGTGAATGTAGAGAATGCACGGCGCCAAATCGGCTACGCCGGCAGGCCGATAGACGCGCACCGGAATATCGCCTCCCGGTCCAGGTATCGCCCGATCCTCCACCACCATGCCGTCGGGATAGGGCTGCCGGGTCTCGTCGACATAGGACGACCATTGATTGCGCATTTCCTCGACCGTGGTCGCCGGTGGCAACCCCGCCTTGGCGTCGATCAAGACCTGCATTTCCGGATGAATTTCGAAATCGTAAGACATTACCGACCCTACCGCCCGTGGTGAAACAACCGACGCAGCCTACCGCATCGTGCCGGCAGGGCAAAACATCCCGCCGGCCGCAAAGCGCGCCGCTACCCCTTCGGATTTACCCCGCGCGACGGAAGACGCCGCACATGCGCATATTGAATGCAACGGTGCAGGCCAATACGCTAATTGGCGGGATTTCGTTGCGGATGCTGAATCGGAGATTTAATCGTGCCCGTTCCCACCCAGCTCTTCGTCATAGTTGCCGTCTGTTTCTGTATCGGTTCGGCCGCCCGGGCCGACACGAAACTGACCTATACGATGAATGGCGCCGAGACCTTTCACATCGCAATTCGTGGCAATTTGGTTCGCTGGGATTTCGGCGGCGGTCCCCGCGATCCGATGACCATCGTGTACGACAATAAACGCCGGCAATTGGACCTGATCGATGAAAGGCGCAAGCGCATCTACCCGATCAATGATGCAACCATCGCGGCCCAAAATGAGCGCGACGCGCGGCGACAGCGCGCCCTCGAATCGGCACGGCGGGATTACAGGAATATGTCGCCGGAACGCCGCCGCGCGTTCGAAAAGCGCATGCAGCCATGGCAACTGAAACGGCTGCAAGGGAATGGCAGCGAAGGACGGGACGGAACGACAGTCCGACTGGGAACAAAGGCGACGATCAACGGATATCCCTGTCAATTCGTCGACACGATTTTGAACGATCGGCCCAAGAGTCAGGTCTGCGTGGCCGGCAGGGATGTCGTCAACATGCCAAAGGCGGATTACGCGACGCTGATGGCGATGTTTCGGTTTCTTGGCACGACCGCCAAGACGGCCCGCATGAGATCGACCCATTTTGCCCGCCACCTCGAAGGCGTGCCGCTGCAGCTTAAGGACAACCGAAAGGGAAAAGTACAGACGATCAAATCGATTGCCTTATCGCCTTTGTCCGACGACGCGTTCAAATTGCCGCCCTATGAACGCATCGATCCGATGGCCCGGCGCAAGAATCGGCGCTGACAGGATCCGGCTCCCGCCCTGGAACAGACCCTCCCGCTACGCGGTTTGCAACACCGCCTCGGCGGCCGCGACGCCGCTAAGATACGCACCATGGGCGGTGGAAAAGAAGTCGCGGGACGTCGCCTCGCCGGCGAAGTACAGCCGCCCATCGACCGGTCGCGCCAGATCCGAACGGCGGTTCGCCGCGCCCGGCCGCGCCGCCGAATAGGCCCCGCCGATATTGGGATCGCCGCGCCAGGCGGTGGCCGCCGCTCCGACAACCCGGTCGCCAACCGCGCTGCCGTAGATCGATTTGAGGTGTTCCAGCGCGACCGCCAGCATCTCCGCCTCCCCGGCCGCTTCCAACGCATCGCAGAAGCGGCCGCCGACATATCCGATCGCGACCGGCGCCGTCTGCGCGCGGATCTGAAAACTGAAGGCGTCGGCCCCGTCGGACGAATAGGCCGCCCATTGTCCCGGCGGCGCGCCGAACACATCCCGATCGAAGCGGAACGCGACCTTGTTCGCCGCGCCGAGCGGCAGCCCTTCGATGGCGTCCCGTTTCCAGTCCGGCAGCGGCGGGTCGAAGAGCATCCGGTCCGACCCGAGAACAGCGGTGGAAACGGTGACGATCACGTTCTTGGCGGCCAGCGCACCCCGGTTCGTCTCGAGGATAATGGCGCTCCCGCGCCGGTCGACGCGGCTCACCGCCGTTTCGAGGGCTACCGGCAGGCCGGCGCCCCAGCGCGCGATCAACGCACCGTAGCCACCGGCAACCAGCCAGTTTTCCTCCGTATCCACATAATTGGCGTGGTCCGCCGTCGAAGCCCGGTCCGTATTGACCGCCGACACCATGCCGAGCCAAGCGTCGAACAGCGGGAGCCAGCGCGCGTCGCCCGACAGGATTTCCGCGGCGGCGACGTCCCGTCCCGCACCGGCCATCGCTTCCATGGCCTCGAAAGACCGATCCGCATAGGACCGCCAGTCCTCGACCTCCGGCTCCGTTGCCCACCTGTCGCCCAGCCAGATACGGCGCGGACGCTCATCGGGCGCGACCGCCAGTCCCAGCTCTTTCGCGATGGTGACGAAGGGATTGCGGCTCGCCGAATGCAGCCATTGGCATCCATGATCGAAGGGCACGCCGAGCGTGCCGGTTTCGGTATAGGCGCGGCCGCCGATCCGCGCCTTGGCCTCCAGCAGAACCACATCCGCGCCGCCCGCCCGCAGCGTTGCCGCCGCCGCGAGCCCCGCCGCGCCGGCGCCGATCACCGCAACGTTGCATTCAGTCGGAAATAGCGTCATCTCATATCCAACCCACGGCCTCCAGGGATGGGAATTGCAAACTCGGAAAAAACCTCGGGTTCAGGACCGAAGGATGGATATTCATAGAGAAAACCGTTCATCTAACGACGAGGGTACCGCGTGATCAAGAATTGCAGCATTCGGCCATTTGAACAAAGGGATCTCGCCAGGCTGCACGAGATTCGCGCGGCGGCCTTCAAACCCGTCTTCCAATCGTTCCGGCGCATCCTCGGCGCGAAGATTGCGCGGGTCGCAATCGCCGATGCGGAACGGGAACAAGCCGAATACCTCGACCGGATCTGCGAACCGGCATCCTCGCACACTGTCTTTGTGGTCGAGAAAAGCGCACAGATTGTCGCTTTTTGCGCCATGACATTCGATCAGGAATCCAAGATTGGCGAAATCGATCTGAACGCCGTCCACCCGGATTGCCAAGGCGGCGGTATCGGCACGTGGATGTACGACTATGCGCTCGACCGGATGCGGGCGGCCGGGATGAGCGTTGCGACCGTCGGAACCGGTGGAGACCCGAGCCATGCGCCCGCCCGAAGAGCCTATGAAAAAGCCGGCTTCGGCCCGGCAATTCCGAGCATCCATTTTTATCGGTCGCTTTAGGCTGCGACCGACCTCGGATTATCGGACGGCGGCATCGCCAAGATCGGGACCGCCTTGAACGCTCTCGCGCGCAGCGATAGTGTTCTCAGTCTCATCGCCATCGAACCGGAATCTTCGTCATGTGCCCAACTGCCCGTACCCTGTGCATTGTTGCCGTCAGCCTGGCATTCAACACGGCCGCTCTTGCCGACACTCTCGTGACCTATGAATCCGGCGGCGCGAGCGCGTCCAGCATCGCTGTCCGGGGCAATCTGGTTCGATGGGAATCGACCGGCGGAGGCCGGGATTCGCATTCGATGCTGTACGACAACGAGAAAAAGAAGATGAGTTTCGTGGATCTTCAAAACAAGCAGATCCATGAAATGGATGAAGCCACATTCGCCAAATTGCGCGCCATGCAGGCCGAGATGCAGCCGATGATGGAACAGATGCGGCGTCAGTTGAAGAATATGCCCCCCGAGCAACGCCGCATGATGGAAAAGCAGATGCCGCAGCTCCGCGCAATGCAGGGCGGCGGCAAGAGCTCCGTAACGGCGCGCAGGGGCAAGAAGACCAAGATCAAGGGCTACCCTTGCCAGGTCGTCGATATGCTGTTCGACGGCCAGGCGCTGCATCAGATGTGCGTGGCGGATCCGGCCGCGGTCGGCATATCGCGCGGCGACTATCAGACCATGCTGGGCATGTTCGAATTCATGGACAAGATGGCGCAGGCGTCGCCCATGGCGCCGAAACGGTTTGGGGCGATGCTCAAGGGTGTCCCGGTACAAATGAAGGATTTGAGCACCGGTAAGGTGCAGACGGTCAAATCGGTCAGCAATGCGCGCCTCTCGAAGGACAAATTCACGCTGCCGCCCTACAAACGCGTCGACCCGATGGCGCGCCCGCCGCGGATGCGCTGACCGCTCTCCAAAAAAAAGCGGCGCCCGAAGGCGCCGCCGTATCCCCAATCTCTTGCCTATTTTCCGTGCCCGAAATTCGGGCGTGGCATTAATACTCGACGATTTTCTGCATCCAATCGCTCAGGGTTTCCTTGGTCTTTTCGGTCAAATGCAGCCAGTGCCCGTGACAGTCCGGCGACACTTCGATCCAACCGCCGGCGATCAGCTTCACCACGTGCCGACGCACCGCGGTCACGTCGATTTCCGCCGCCGCCGATAATTCCTCCAGATTGACCGCAAGCCCGTCCATGTCGGCGATTGCAATCAGATCGAGAATAAACCCGTCGGTCGGTGTCAACCCAAATTTCTGCTGCGCCCGATAACAATTGGCCCGGGCGACGACGAACCCGCGATATTGATCGGCAAACGTGCCATTCGAGGCGCGCACCGGCGATTGTGTCTCGAGAGATTCTGTTTCCATATACATCTTTTGTATTGCTCCCTCTATCCGCGGCCACCGGCCAATCTCAATAACTCTCTATATTCACGCGTAAATTTTCACGGCAGTGGAGGGCATTCAAACAATCTCCCCCCTTCTTTCAATAATATTGGGCTAACTAGTTCAGCGTTGCGACTATGATAAAGAACTAGGTCTTTAGTATTAATATTGCTTTTTTCTAAAAGTCGATTGTTTGAATATTATCCTACTATTACTTATATTTACTTTCCACAGAGTGTCGCAATACGGATAATGGCGCCATTCCGGACGGCGATTTCGGCCAATAAAAAACGGCGCCCGGGGGCGCCGCTGGACTTTCCGTCACCTGCCATACGGGCGGGCGGCCGGATCGCTGCATGAAGGCGATTCTAGTGCTCGACCTGCATCATCATCAACGCGGCCAGGGCGTTCTGCGACTTTTCCGTCGTGCGCAGACGTTTCCGGTCGTTCTCGACGTTGACCGATAGCCAGCCGTCCTGGATGAGGCGAACCGTGTGGCGCCGCACGATCGAAGACGGGATCTGCGCCGCCTCGGCCAGTTCTTCGATATCGACTCCATGGTCATCGGAATTGGCGACCGCAATCAAATCGAGCAACAGGCCCTCCAGCGGTGTCACGCCGCTCTGACGTTGCGCCCAAAAACACCGGGACTTGGCCCGAACCACCCCGCTGAATGACTGAACCGACACGCTGCGCTGATCGAAATCCAGAATAGGCGTCACGGCTTGCCGCATTTCCGGTTCGATCGTCAGTGTTAAATCTTTCATCTACGCCCCCAACTCAATCGAAAATCGATAATTTTACAGGAACACCCCTATCCGGGCAGTACTCCCATACTATTAATGTATTAAACACATTGGTTTTTCGAGGCAGATAAAGAACTACACCATTAGTACTACAATAAATTTTTCACAAATTTGTCTTCGTAAATGATTCACTCTGTTAATATTAGGGATCTTTTTATCTATATTTAGTATTATTCTAAACATCCCTCGCATCGGACCAGGCCCGCCTATTCGCCCGCCACGCCCGCCTTGCGCATCGCCGCAATCGCTTCCGGCGACAGCCCCAGTTCCCCGAGGATAGCGTCGGTATCCGCGCCCAGAACCGGCGCGCCCCTGGGCATGGCGGTCGGCGTTCCGCCGAACCGGGCCGCGGTGCGTGTCTGACGCAGACGGCCGGCTTGGGGATGGTCGGTTTCGATCAATATCCCGTTCTCCAGAATTTGCGGGTGGTCGATCAGCTGAGTGCGCGTCAGAACCGGGGCGCAGGGTACGCCCGCAGCCTCGAGCCGCTCCAGCCAGTCCGCGGTGGTCCGCTCCGTCAAGGCGCTCTGGGTCAAGGTAAGACGGGCATCGATGTTGAGATCGCGCAACTCCATCGTGCTGAACCGGTCGTCCTCCAGCCATTCCAGATGGCCCACCGCCCCGCACAACCCGGCCCATTGCGCGTCCGACATAACCGACACGCTCATATGCCCGTCTTGCGTCTCATAGATCAGGTCGATGTAGCTCGCGGCGCGCTGCGGCGGCACCGTCTTGCCGACATAGGTCTGCCCGCCCATGTCCGACGACCAAAGGAAGGCCAGCACCGAATCCAGCATGGACAGGCGCACATGCTGCCCCGCGCCGGTCCGCGTCCGGGACAGCAAGGCGGCGGTGATCGCCTGCGCGGCGGTCAGGGCCGTCACCTTGTCCGGCACGATGGTGCGCACCAGCCGGGGCCGCTGCTCGTCCGAGCCGCCCTGGATCGAGGCGAGGCCGGAGACCGCCTGGATGATCGGATCGTAGGTCGGCTTGCCGGTATAGGGGCCCTTTTCGCCGAAACCGCTGATCGAGACATAGACCAGCGCCGGAAATTTCGCCCGCAGATCCTCCGCCCCGATGCCGAGCCGCTCGACCACGCCCGGCCGGAAATTCTGCAGCACCACATCCGCGCCTTCGGCCAATCGAAACAGCAGGTCGCGGCCCGCTTCCTGTTTCAAATCGATCGTGATCGACCGTTTGTTGCGGTTATTGTTGAGAAAACTGGCGGACAACCCGCCGCTTCGGTTGCCCGCCTGGCGCGTCTGATCGCCGCGCCCCGGCAACTCCACCTTGATGACGTCCGCGCCCTGATCGCCAAGCAACATGGCGCAGAGGGGACCTGAGATCATCGTGGTCAGGTCGATAACGCGAAAACCGTCGAGCGGGCCGGGCATGTGCAGTTCCTTCGAAGCCTAACGCCGCCAGCCTAGACCGCGAGGCGGCGCAGGGGCAATTGCAGCGCGTACCGCCATTAATTAGGACAATCCGTTTCCGGCGCTGGGATTACCGCTCCGGTTTTTCACCGCGCACGGTGGTGCGGTGCATGCGGCGGCGGGTGCCCTCCTCATCGAACGGCATCGCCTTGTGGACCGAACTTCTATTATCCCAGATGATCAAATCACCCGGAGTCCATTTGTGGACGTAGACGAATTCGGGCCGGGTCGCGAATTCCATCAATTCGGTGACCAAGGCCTGGCTCTCCGCCTCGTCTTCGCCAACGAAAGTGCGCGTATAAATTTCGGATATAAACAAGGCCTTGCGGCCATTTTCGGGATGGCGTCGCACCGCCGGGTGCACGACGGGCGGCGTCTTCGCCTTCTGCGCCTCGGTAAGCGGCGGCCGATGGCCCTGGCGGCGCTGATGGTTCCAGACATAGTCATGCACGGCGTCGCGCGATTCCAGCCAGCTCTGGCGGTCCGCGGGCAGCGCCTCGAAGGCGGCGGACATGCTTGCAAAAGCGGTCTCACCGCCCTCCTCCGTGCATTCCAGACAGTGGAACAATGAGCCCATGCTCGGCTCCGCCATGTAGGAAAGATCCGAATGGTACTGTTTCGACCCGCCATAAGCGCCCACATGGCGGCCGTTTTCGACGATATTCGACACCACGAAAATCTCCGGATGGCCATCGAGACAGAACTGATTCAGCACATGATTTTCCAGCGGCCCGAAGCGCCGGCTGAAAGCGATCTGCTGTTCCGGTGTCACGGTCTGCTTCGGGAATACCAACACCGAACGATCCGCCAGTTCCCGGCGCAGCCGCCCGAACATTTCATCGTCCATCGGCTGGGCCAGGTCCACGCCATCCACCCGCGACGCGATATGCGGGGTCAGCGGTGAAAAGATGACATCGTCATTCGTCAATCCAATGGCGGCGGACATGGTCAACCCTCTTGCGGTTTCGGCTGAAGCAACCGGGAAGCGGTAATTGTATGCGGGAAATATCCGGGCGAATAGGTCCGGCGTCCCTTGATCAACCTGCCCTTAATTGGAATCAATTAAAGGCAGAAAAGTTCATCGATTCTATAAAGATGGAGCAGTTTATGGGCGCCCAGATGGGCGCACGCTTCACTAGTCGTCTCCGCCGCTCTCCGACTTCTTAGGACCGCGCAACAGGAAAACCAAAGGCAGCAACAACAGCATCAGGATGGTCATCAGCCGAAAATCATGCAAATAGGCAATGAATTCCGCCTGCTTGTCGATCACGCGGTCGAGGCTGAGGACGCCCTGCACCTGTTCCATATTCCACCGATCCGGCAATGAGAAATGCTGAAAGCGTTCGTTGTATTCGCTGATGTTCTCCGTCAGGGTCGAGCGCGCGCTCTGCGTGCTGCGGGCAAGCTGTCCGACCAGCACCGAGACGCCGACACTGGAGCCGAGACGCCGTGCGAGGCTCAAAACGCTTGTGCCGTCCGAGCGCATCGACGTGGACATGCTCTGGAACGTAACGGTGGTGATCGATACGGCGAGAAAGCCGAAACCAAAGCCCTGAATAAAAGTAACAAACATCACCGAGAAGGCATCCACATCGGGCGTGAATTGCGACAGCAGGAACGTCGACGTCGCAATCATGATCACGCCAAGCGCGACAAATGGCTTGGGCGGATACCGCAGCAACAGCGCCCCGGCCAGCAACGACGACGCCATGGTGCCGAATCCGCGCGGCATCATCACGAATCCGGTCGTCAGCACGGGATAGCCCATGTGCTGCTGCAGGATCGGCGGCAACAGGCCGGCATAGCCGAAAACCATGAAATTGAGCAGGAATCCAAGCAAAAGGCCGATCAGGAAATCTCGATTCTTGAGCACCGCCGGATTGAGATAGGCGTTGCGCGCGGTCATGACATGGACCGTAAAGACGTAGACGGTACACAGCGTGATCGCGCCGAGGACGATAATGAACGGCGAATCGAACCAGTCGTGCCGTTGCCCCTGGTCGAGCATGAGCTGAAAGGCGCCAATCGCGATGCTGAGGAAAATGAAGCCGAAGAAATCGAATTTCTTGGCCAGGCCATCGCGTCCTTCCGGCACGTAACGCGCGATCATCAGCACGGCGAGCAAACCGAGCGGCACGTTGGTGAGAAATACAAACCGCCAACTGAAGAACTCGGTCATGACGCCGCCCAGGATCGGGCCGACGATGATACCGCTCATGCGGCCGGTGGTGAGCCATCCGAAGGCAGTGCCCTGCTGCTCCCGCGGAAACGTGGCGAGCACCACCTGCATCAGGAGCGGATTGAAGCCGGCGCCGAAGAATCCCTGAATGAACCGCCAGACGATGATTTCGGTCAACGAGTCCGACTGCGCAATCAGAATGGCCGAAATACTGAAGCCGATGATGATGGCAATGAACAAACGCTTGCGGCCGACCCGCCGGCTGAGCCAGCCGTAAAGCGGCGTGAAAATCGCCGACGCCACGAGATATGCCGTCAGGATCCAGGAAATCTCGGTCAAGGTCGCGGACAGCACCCCCTGCATGCGCGGCAGCGCGATGCTGACCGCAAAGGTGTCCATCCCGGTCAGCATGCCCGCAGGGAGAATACCCAACGCCACCGCGATCCTTTGGCGCGGCGTCAGAGTGTGCTCCATTGCGGCGGCTGTCATATGGCGGGAAGCCGATCCTCAAATTTGTTGAATGACGCATAATAGCGGGGAAGCGCGCCCGAGGGATAGCCGTCTGGTTTCGTGGCCGGAAATCGCCGGTACCGCTCCAGATTAACCACCGAATATTCTATTCCCGGACGCGCACCTGGCGAATCGCCGTTTCGGTTCCGTTGTGGGAAACCCGGTGCGGACCACGCCGGAGCGTGACCACAACCGCTTCGGCCACGCAGTTCAGGCGCACGGGAAAGCCGGAAACGCCGACGCCCCGGGTGGTAAATCCAATCATCTCGCCGCGCCGCCAGACGCCGCGCGCAAGATCGCGTTCCCGGTGCAACCCAGTGATCAACGGCCGCCCGCCCGGCAGGCAGATCTGGCCGCCATGGGTATGCCCGGTCAAATACAGGTGGTGATGCCGCCGCGCCGCCTCGGCCGCCTCCGGTGAATGCGCCAATGCGACACCGAAGCCTTCTCCCGCCGCGCACAGCGCGCGATCCGCATGTTCCGTGTGGAAGACATGCACATCGTCAACGCCTGTGACGAACAAGGATCCATCCCCCCGCGACAACTTAACCCGTTCATTCACCAGAACGCGGACGCCAAGGTCCTCCATCGGATCGACCATCGCGGCGCAATCATGGTTGCCCAACACCGCCATGATGCCATCCCGCGCGCTGATTCCCGCCACCATACGCGCAAACTGCTCCATCACCGGTGCGAGCGGCGCGGTATAGTCGTCCCGAATATCCCCCGTGATGACGCATAGATCGGCGTTACAGCCGGCAATCTGCCGCACCGCCGACAACGCGGCCTCCTCGACATAGTCCAGATGCAGATCCGACAGGTGCAAGATCCGGTAGCCGTCGAATTCGGCGGGCAAATTCTCATAGTCGATGGTCAGGTCGTTCAATTCGACCATCGCCGCGCGGGACGCCAGATAGCGCGCCGGCGGTGTCGCATCCAGCCTGCGGTAAAGCCGCCTTGCCGCTTGGTAGACCGGACTGAGATGCCGGCTATACCAGGGTCCGCCGGGGAAATGCGCTTCCATGGCATCGCGCCTGGCGCGCCATTCCCGCCGCGCCGCAAGTGTCTTGGCATCGTGGCCAAACCCGTCATCGCGCATTGGGTGTCCGCCGCATCCCGTATTGAGAGTTGAATTCGCGCGCGCATCCTAGCGCCGATACCGGCCGCCGCAAGGCCGATTTCGGTTTACGGGACTTTAAAATCCGGCGACAGTTTACAGGATGGCCCCAAGAGGGAGAGCCCGATGTCTCCGAAGTCCTCAATGTCAAAAACGGAATTCGACCCGTTCGCGAGCGCGACCCAACTGGCCTCGGCAATCCGGGACGGCACGCTTTCGGCCCAGGATACGCTCGAGGGGTATCTGGACCGCGTCGACCGCTATAATCCCGACCTCAACGCCATCATTTTCTCGGACCGCGACGGCGCCCGCTGCCGCGCCCGTGCACTGGATGAGATGGCCGGCCGCGGCGACTGGCAAGGCCCGCTGCACGGCGTGCCCATGACCATCAAGGAATCCTTCGACATCGCCGGCATGCCGACGACTTGGGGCGTCCCTGCCTTGAAGAACAACATTGCCAAGACCAACGCCCTTGCAGTCGACCGGCTGCAGGCGGCGGGCGCCGTCATTTTCGGCAAGACCAATGTGCCGCTATTGCTGGCCGATTGGCAGAGTTTCAACGAAATCTATGGCGTCACCAACAACCCGTGGGATTTGTCGAGAAGTCCTGGCGGATCCTCCGGCGGCTCCGCCGCGGCGCTGGCGGCCGGCTTGTCCGGTATCGACGCCGGCAGCGACATCGGTGCCTCGATCCGCAACCCCGCGCATTACTGCGGGGTATTCGGCCATAAACCGAGCTATGGCATTTGCCCGCCCCTGGGACAGGCGCTCCCCGGGGTCATCACGCCCGCGGATATCTCGGTGATCGGCCCGCTGGCGCGTAGCGCAACCGATCTCGCCATCGCGCTCGACGTGATGGCCGGCCCCGCGCCGCAGGAAGCGGCCGCTTACCGGCTCGATCTCCCAGCGCCGGGAAAGTCCGATTTCAGCGACTTCAAGGTTGCGGTCATGCTGTCCGATCCCAATTCGGAGGTCGACAGCGAATTGACCGACACGCTGCAAGCGCTCATCGACAAAGTGGCCACCGCCGGCGCGACCGTGGATGACGCAGCCCGGCCCGATATCGATACGGTGCGCGCGCACACGCTCTACGTTGCGTTGCTGCGCGCGGCCACGTCATCCCGGCTCAGCGAGGAAGAGCGCGACCGCATGGCGGCCGAAGTCGCCACGCTCGATCCCGGCGATAGCGGCTATTACGCCCAGATGCTGCGCGCCAATACGATGCGGCATGGCGAATGGCTGAAACTGAACAATGAACGCGAACAGATGCGCCGGTCCTGGGCGGCGTTCTTCGAGGAATACGATCTCTTGCTGTGCCCGGCCGCGGCATCCGCCGCCTGTCCGCACGACCATTCCGGAGAGCGGCACAGCCGGACGATCAAGGTGAACGGCAAACAGGTGCCCACCACCGATCAGCTCTTCTGGGCCGGGTTTAGCGGCATGGTCTACCTGCCTTCCACTGTGGCGCCCGCCGGTCTGACGAAATCCGGATTACCGGTCGGATTGCAGATCGTTGGGCCCTATCTGCAAGACCGCCGCTGCATCGAATTCGCCAGTCTCATCGAACGGACCTTCGGAGGGTTCGTCGCGCCACCGGGATACGGCGGACAGGCAGCGTGAAGAATGAGGTGTAATTCATTGAAATCAAGTGATCTTCGCCATTCATGTTCACGACGCAGCTTGCTGGTCGGCACCACCGCGATGAGCGCGCTGCTCGGGTCGTCGATACCCCTGAATGCAGCCGGCGCGGCGACGAAAGCAATCGTTCAGCCGGCCAGCCGCACCGACGATAGCTTCATCCGCCGCGCCTTTGCGATGCGTGACCATGCGGCCGCGACGGGCGATCGACCCTATGGCGCGATTGTCGTGAAGGCCGGCGAAATCGTCGGCGAGGCGCCGAGCCGCGTGGTCACCGCGACCGATCCTACCGCGCATGCGGAAACCGAAGCGATTCGGGACGCGGCCCGGCGGCTCAAGTCGCGCGACCTTGCCGGCTGCATTCTCTATTCGTCTTCGCGGCCCTGCCCGATGTGCGAAGCCGCGGCCTATTGGGCGAATATCGAGAGAATGGTGCACAGCGCGACCGCCGTCGATGCGGGACCGCCCAGCCTCAATCGCTGTTGAACCTGTCCGATAGCTCTCGGCCGGGGTTCAATCGGCCGCGTTGCGTTTCCGCTTCGGGCACGGCCGAACCGTCCCGGCGGCCGGATCGAATTCGGATCGATCGATATGCGCCAGGCTCTTGCCATATATATGCAGCGACAGAGTCGTTTGATCGCTATCGTTCTTGACGCTGTGAATATCGTCCGGCAGAAAACCGATAACGTCGCCGGCGCCGACAACGACCTCGTTTTGCAGCACGACGTCCGCGCGCCCCGGCGTCGATCCGTCATCCTGCCGCCGCCAGTTGAGATTCGTCTCCGGCCCGTCGAGGCCGACCACCACGCCCCAGGTCTGATGGTCGTGCGGCGCAACGCCCCGGCCCGGAAGCCAGGCGATCGCCTCGACCAGGAGGCGCTGCGGCTCTTCATGCAGCACCGTAATGCCGAATCCCTGGTCCGCATCGCAGTCGTAGAATGACGGTTTTACCCAACCGATATCCGACGCGATGCGCTTGGCCAACGGCGTCACGGACCGGATGATCGATTTGATATCCTGCTCCGCAGCGGTGATTCCCTGCAAATCCTGAACGAAAGCATCGAGCGTATAGTCCGGCACGGCGGCGTCTCCCTGTGCATGTCTCCAATAGGGATCATACGCCTAAGCGCATCGCAATAAAGCCCGATCGGAGACAACCGAAGCCAGATGCGCGACGAATACGCCGCCTACCCGCCGAAAGCCAGCCGTCTAACGCGCATGCCGTTCCCGGATATAGGGATTAGTGAAGATACCGGCCGGGCAGCGATTCGACGAACGCGACACCGATTATGGTGCCTTCCTGTCGGACCGTCTCACAGAGGAACGCCCGGCCGTCGGACAGATCCAGGATAAATTCACTCGGCGGCCATACCGTCTCCAGAAGGTGCAGACGCGCGCCGGACTCCGATATGTCCAGGACGTTGCATTCCACGCTGGACCTGCCGTCATGAAAAACGAGAGCCGTGCTGGTCAGTCGCTTCGTCCGGCGCGCCCGGTCCCGCATCGAGGACAATTTGGAAAATATCTTTTTACTTGAAATGCTTGCCATATCTCGCCTGTTCTCTCCGGGCATTTTAGGGAATGCACCCTGGATGACAGTGATTTCGGTCACCGACCCGGCACGCGGTGCAAGAGTTCCAAGGCACCCAATCGACCTCGGAAGCCCTTATCATCATTGCATAAAACACATTCAAACTATACCGTAAGCATTTGATAAAAATTGTACTTATTCGTTAACGAACCATTAACACGAGGTCCTTAGGCTGAATTTCCGGCTTCAATCAATGCCGTCAATAAAATGAACAAGGTAAACCGGATCCATGGATCAAAGAGGTAAATTGTCATTGGCGGCCGACTACGGATTCGGCCAACGACCGACAGACCGACGCGGCGCGGATCGCGATCCGTCGGATCAGAGTGCTCATATAGCCTTTCACAACAATCAAATGGATTGCCACCTCGTGGACATTTCGATGAAGGGTGCGCAAATTCGCGTCGCGAACGGCAATGACGTGCCCAATTTCTTCGAATTGCACACGCCGGCCGGCGAAGCCTTTCTCTGCGAGGTCAAGCACCGCAAGCAGGACACCATCGGCGTTCAGTTCCTCCGGCACAGCTAACATCCACCGCCGATACCGGAAGCAGGAACCGGTGGCGGCCGGCAACCGCGCGCGTCTTCATTTGCATTTTGCGGCGATTGATTCCATCAAGAGCCGCGATACCATGTGGACACAATCGGAAAAAATTTTCAGCCTGATGATGGCCGGGTTCGCCGTCGCCATCGTGCTGACCAATATTATCGGCGTAAAGCTGTTCCTCGCTTTCCCGGAGAGCTTGCCGACCGGATTGTTCGGCGAACCGATCACCCTGACAACCGGCCTGTTGACCTACCCGCTGACGTTTCTTTTCACCGATATCGTCTGCGAGGTATGGGGCCGCCGCCGCGCCAATGTCATGGTCATCACCGGGTTTGCGATGAGCCTAATTTCCCTCGTGCTGATCCAGATATCGTTGCACCTGCCGGGCGCGCCGGCATGGGCGGCTTCGAATCCCCATTTTACGACGGTCGCCGACATGCAGCGGGCGTTCGAATCGGTATTCACCCTGCCGGGCATCTTGATCCTGGGTTCCATGACCGCCTATCTCGCGGCGCAGCTGCTCGACGTACGGCTGTTCCATTTCTGGAAAGACCTGACCAAGGGCCGTCATTTGTGGCTGCGGAACAACGCTTCCACCATGTTGTCCCAATTGGTCGACACGATTATCGT
>JBFFGE010000113.1:0-15208 GCA_041557595.1 Alphaproteobacteria bacterium | reverse complement strand
GCTACCGATCAATCGGAGACAGCGCACGAACGTCACCCGCATGCCGCCCCGATTGCGGCCAAGAGAGATCGACCTTGAATGTAGTGGTAGACCCAAAGTACAACTGGATCGTGGAGAACCGTTTGCGTTACGATATTCGTTAACGGTAATACGGGGAGGATTTCGGCGAAAATTCATCGATCCGGAAACGATTCGTCTTTGCATCTGTCAGAGATTGCATATAAGAATTAGTGAGCTGGGTGGCTCTTTCCCCACATGAAATCTTCAAAAAGCCGAAAAATTATTGGCATGGCCAAGCGAAGACTCAAAAGACCAAGTATTAACCATATTTTTCGATTTGGTTTTATTTCCGCGATTGTCCTATCGGCGATGTCGCTGCAAAGCGCCGAAGCGCGCTATTCCTCGATCGTCGTCGACTACGAGACCGGCACAGTCCTGCACGCGATCAATCCCGACACCCGGAACTATCCAGCGTCATTGACAAAGATGATGACCCTCTACCTCGCCTTCGACGCCTTGAAAGCGGGCCGGCTGTCGATGAATCAGAAACTAACCGTATCGACCGACGCAGAAAAAGCGCGCCCGTCGAAGCTCGGACTTCGGGCCGGCGATACGATTACCGCCAAAGACACGATCCTTGCGATCGTCACCAAATCCGCCAACGACGCCGCGATCGTCATGGCCGAGGCGCTTGCGGGTTCGGAAAAGGAATTCAGTCGCCAAATGACGCTTCGCGCCCGGAAAATCGGCATGAAGCGCACGACGTTTCGCAATGCCTCGGGTTTGCCAAACCGGCGGCAATTCTCGACAGCGCGCGACATGGCCATTCTCGCCCGGAGGCTGATGGAGGATTTCCCCAAGCGCTATCACCTGTTCGCGACCAGGGGCTTTGAATTCGACGGCAGAACCTTTAGCAATCACAATGAGCTGCTGGAGACTTATCCAGGCACCGATGGCCTGAAGACCGGCTATACACGGGCTTCCGGATTCAATCTGGCGGCATCGGCCAAGCGCGACAACAGGCGTATAATCGGCGTCATTTTTGGCGAAAAATCCGCCAGGAAGCGCAACCGGCAAATGCACAGCCTGCTCGATCGGGGGTTTGCCAAAATGGCCCCGGCGCGGCAACGGCATATCGCGCGCGCCAGTACGTCCGAGAATGGCAAGGCCCCGCGCGACGCACTGACGATGGCGTCTGCCTCTGTCCTTGCGAAACCCACGAAATTATCGACTTTCCGGGGAACATCGCCGCAAAAATGGTCGATTCAGGTCGGCGCTTACAGCAAGAAATGGCAGGCGCGCAAGGCCGCCAACAAAGCGGCACGCCAGCTGTCGTCGGCCGGTAAACAGCATGCGAGAAACAAGGGCAAGGCTGTGGTGATCCCGACCTGGCAGAACAATGCCTGGATATATCGCGCGCGCCTCGTGGGCATGAGCCGAACCAAGGCCGCTGCCGCGTGCCGCGAACTCATCAGCCGACGCGTCAACTGCTTGACCGTACCGCCAAAATCGACGGCGGAGACCAGTCGCGGCGAAGCCGTACAAGGCCCCTGATTCGCCGACCCGACCGGTCCGGACGGTCAAAATTCCGGCGGTTCCAGCCCCGCATCCCGCAAACGACGACCGACTTCATCCTTGAGCCGGTTCAGCGCCTCCCGCGATTGCGCCTCGCACCGCACCACGAGGACGTTCTGGGTGTTCGACGCGCGCAGCAGCCACCATCCATCGGCCTGCTTGACCCGAACGCCGTCGATGGTCGACATTTCAACGCCGTTCCGTCGGAGTCCCGCCTCGACGTCCTCGACCAACTCGAATTTTCGCGCTTCATCGACTTCAAATCGAATTTCCGGCGTATTTACGACCTGCGGCAGGCGATCGCGCAACGCGGCAAGCGTATATTCCGACCGCGCGACGATATCGATCAGGCGGACCGCCGCATAAAGCGCGTCGTCGAAGCCGTAATACCGCTCCCCGATGAAAATATGGCCGCTCATCTCGCCCGCAAGCGGCGCCCCCAGCTCCGCCATCTTCGATTTTATGATCGAATGACCGCTCGGGCTCATCACGGGAGTGCCGCCCAAACGGGCTACTTCCTCAAACAGGACGTCGCTCGCCTTAACATCGGCGATCACGGTGGCGCCGGGCAGCCGCGGCAGGATATCCGCCGCGATGAGCGCCAGGAGTTGATCGCCCCACAGGATCCGTCCTTCGCCGTCCACCACGCCGATCCGGTCGCCGTCGCCATCGAAGGCGACGCCCATATCGCAACCCTCGCGCAACACGATGGTCTGTAATTGCTCGAGATTTTCCGGCACGGTCGGATCCGGGTGATGCGCCGGAAAACTGCCATCGACCGTATCGTTCAACAAGACATGCTCGCCCGGCAGCGCCGCCGCCAGCCCGGCCAAGGCAACCGCGGCGGCGCCGTTGCCCGCATCCCAGGCCACCCGGCAGCCCTGCGGCGCGTCATAGCCCTCCGCAAGCCGCGCAATGTACCGCTCGACGATCCCTTCCTCGTCGAGCCCGCCTGGCGTGCCGTCCCACCAATCTCCCTCGGCCGCGCGACGGCCCAGCGCCTGAATGTGTTCGCCCCAGAATGGCGCTTTTCCAAGCATCATCTTGAAGCCGTTGTATTCCGACGGATTGTGCGAGCCTGTCACCATGACGCCGGCATCGGCCGCCAGGACATGGGTGGCATAGTAGAGCATCGGGGTTGGCCCCAAACCGATCCGGAGAACGTCGACACCGGATGCCCGAAGACCCGCGATCAAGGCGTCCGACATCGACGGCGAGCTCAACCGTCCGTCATACCCGATGCACACGCGCCGGCCGCCGGCCTCGCGAACGACCGAGCCGAAGCTTCGCCCGACCGCATCCGCATCGGCGGTCGTCAGCGTCTCGCCGACAATGCCCCGGATATCGTACTCGCGAAGTACCGTCGGATCGAATCGATGGCCCGTGTCAGGCACGTCCCCCATAGCGCCGAGCGGCGCCCCTTCAAATCCAGATCAACCCGCCATTGATTGGAATCAACTCAAGGCGGAAATGTTGATCGATTCTATAAAGCCAGAGCAGCCTATGTGCGCCTATTTGGGCGCACGCAACTCTAGGCCGCGTTAACGGCGCGACCGATACAGCTATACACGAAGCCCGCGTCGATGAGGGCCGCACCGTCGTAGACATTACGGAGGTCGACGATGACCGGCTGCCGCATCAGCGATTTTGTCTTTTCCAGATCGAGCGTCCGAAATTCGTTCCATTCGGTCACCAACACCATGGCATCCGCCCCTTCCATCGCATCATAGGCATCGCTGCACCAGACGACGTCGGACAGGACCTTTCGGGCCTCGTCCATGCCGGCGGGATCATAGGCCTGGATCGCCGCTCCCGCCGCTTGCAGCGCCGGGACTATATCGAGGCTCGGGCTCTCCCGCATATCGTCGGTGTTCGGCTTGAAGGTCAGGCCAAGCACGCCAATCGTCTTGCCTTGCACGCTGCCGCCGCAGGCCGCCAGGACCCGCTGCGCCATCGCTTTCTTGCGCTCGTCATTTGCCGACACCACGGAACTGACGATGCGCATCGGAATGTCGACGTCCTGCGCGGTCCGAACCAGCGCCACGGTGTCCTTGGGGAAGCAGGACCCGCCATAGCCCGGCCCCGGATGCAGGAATTTTCGTCCGATGCGCCCGTCCAGGCCCATGCCGCGCGCGACGTCATGGACATCCGCGCCAACGTTTTCGCAGAGATCCGCCATTTCATTGATGAAGGTGATCTTGGTCGCGAGAAAGGCGTTGGTGGCGTATTTGACGAGCTCGGCGCTCTCGCGGCTGGTGAACAGGATCGGCGTCTCGATCAGGAATAGCGGACGATACAGGGCCCGCATCACTTCCCGTGCCGGCTCGCTCTCGGTCCCGATGACCACGCGGTCGGGCCGCATGAAATCCTCGATCGCCGCCCCTTCGCGCAGGAATTCCGGATTCGAGACGACATCGAATTCCGCGTCGGGACGAATCTCCCGGACAATGCGCTCCACCTCCTCGCCGGTGCCGACCGGCACTGTCGATTTGGTGACGATGACGGTGTAGCCGTCCATCGCCTCGGCGATCTGCTTCGCGGCGGCGTAGACATAACTCAGGTCGGCGTGGCCGTCGCCGCGTCGGCTGGGCGTGCCCACGGCGATGAACACGGCATCCGCCTCCCGCACCGCCTGCGCCAGATCGGTGGTGAACGTAAGGCGGCCCGCCTTGGCGTTCACATCGATCAAATCGTCCAGGCCCGGCTCGTAAATCGGCACCTTGCCCGCATTCAGGCCATCGATCTTGGCTTTGTCCAGATCGACGCAAGTCACATCGATTCCAAACTCTGAAAAACAAGCACCTGACACGAGGCCGACATAACCGGACCCGATCATCGCGACACGCATCGCGAATCCTCCCTATTCGTTACTAGGTCATTGAGCCTTGCGCGCGACGCATCGGGCGACCCTTTGCCATCATGATGCATCCGTATAGCGCGCCAGCACGTCTTGTACGGAAGACGCCATATCGCTTCGCTGTAAGGCAAACGCGATATTGGCCTCCAAAAATCCGACTTTGTCGCCGCAATCGAAACGCCGCCCCTCGAACCGCAAGCCATGGAACGGCGCGGCGCCGATCGTCTGCGCCATCGCGTCGGTGAGCTGAATCTCGCCGCCGGCGCCGACTTGCTGCTTCTCGAGATGCTCGAACACCGACGGCAATAGCACATAGCGGCCGATAATCGACAGCGTCGAGGGCGCCTCGTCCGGCTCCGGTTTTTCCACCAGGCCGCGTATCGAGGCGAGCCTGCCATCGTCGCTGTCCAGATCGAGTACGCCGTAGCGGTTGGTATGTTCGCGCGGCACGTCCATCACCGCGACCACGCTGCCGCCGGTCTCCTGATGGGTCTCGACAAGCTGCTTGAGACAGGGCGTTTCCGACATCACCAAATCATCCGCAAGAAGGACGGCAAACGGTTCGTCGCCGACGAATTCCCGGGCGCACCAAACCGCATGGCCGAGCCCCAACGGCTGCATCTGCCGCGTATAGGCAATGCGCCCCGACCCCGGCATCCAGGCGTGCATTTCCGCCACCAAATCCGACTTACCGCGCTCCGCAAGCGTGCTGTCCAGTTCGAAGGCGAAATCGAAATGATCCTCGATAGCGCTCTTGCCGCGGCCGGTCACAAAGATGAACTCTTCAATCCCCGCGGCGGCGGCTTCTTCCACAGCGTATTGAATCAATGGCTTATCGACGACGGGCAGCATTTCCTTCGGCACGACTTTCGTCGCCGGAAGAAATCGCGTACCCAGCCCGCCAACCGGGAAAATTGCCTTACGTATCTGTTGAGTCATGCGATTTGGCCGCCTGCGCGCTACCTATTTGTAGTGCCGCCTATGTGCCACAGGGGTCGAAATGGCGCAACCGCAAGCGCCGGACTACCCCTATTTACCCAACAAGACTTCCTTAGCTTGGTTAATGCGCGCCGCGAGATAATCCGACCCGCCACGGTCCGGATGGTACTGCCCCATCAATCGCCGATGCGCCTGCTTGATCTCCTCCGGCGATGCATTTGCATCGATGCCGAGAATGGCGCGCGCTTCGGTAACCGTCATCGCGCCCCCCGAAGATCCGTTTCCCGCACGGCCGGAGGCCTCTTCGCCGCCGCCCCCCATCTTTTCGCGCCAATCTTCGCTGCGCATCCGGTCGAGATACGATTCCAGCACCTGCGCGGAATTCTGATCGGCCGTCAGGGCATTGCGATACAAATCGAGCACGGCGGCCAGGTCGAGGGTGGAGAGCAGCCGCCCGGTGTTCGGACCTTCCTGCACGATGCCATCCATTTCGCCGGTATCGTGGTCGAGTTTCATATCGACGAAGCGGGTTCGGATCTCGGAAAACTGGCCCTGCGTCGGCCCTTTCGCGGCCTTCGACATCCACTTGAAGACCCGCATCTGGCGGAGAAAAGGCAGCAAAATCAAAAGGCCGCCCAACAATAGCTGAAAACGCCCCGTGCCGAAAATGTACAGGAAGATGCCGATTGCCGCGATGAACGCCAACCAGCGCAGAACCCGCATGATCTGCTGCGGTGTGGCGCGCGCCAGGCCCTGCAGGATCAAATACCCGCCGACGGCGCCGCCAATTCCGAAGAGGAGCCAGCCCATGATCCCTACCGCTTACCGCTGATATCATGCGTCAAGCGCCGCACCGCCGGGCTGCCCCCGGCGCCGTATTCCAAAAGCGCCTTGCGCCCGCCGGATGCATAGACCGCAACCGCCGATAACAGCTCTCTCAACTGGCGGGCGCTGGCGGCATCGAAAGAGCAGTAGGCGCCCCCGGACAGCCGCGCAATTTGCTGAAACGCGCCGCGCGCGATCGGATCGCCCCCTTCGTGAAACATGAACACGGGCACTTTCAGCAATCCCAATTCGCCGGCCTTGTGGCACAGCGCGTCGATATCCTCCTCCATCGCGTCGCCGACGAACACCACGGCGTCGACGGTCTTCTTCGCGGTTTCCCGCATGACATGGCTCAGGACCTTGCCGATCTGGGTATGGCCCCCAAGGCACCGCACGCCGGTCATGAAGCGCAACAGCTCGCGGGCGTTGGCGGCCCATTTGCTGGCGCGGCACTGCCCGAAGCCGCGATAGTAGACCAGCTGAACCTCGAGACCGCCGAGGGCCGCGGTTTCGGTAAACATCTCGCCCTGGATCTGGCAGGCGGTATCCCATGTCGGGCCCCGGCTCGCGGTCGCGTCCATGGCAAAAATCAACCGCCCGCGCGCGCCGGCCGACTTGGTGCGCGTGGTTGCGGCGACCTTGTTGAGGAAGGACGCGATATCCGTATCCGTCTTGCGTTCGGGTAGTTTCGCCATACCCAATGATATTGGGGTTTATACCAACGCTTTTCCAGCGGTAATGGCATCCTCCGACGGCATTTCCTGCCGCGTCAAGCCAATTGCATCGAGCAGGGCGCGCACTTCCTGGCGCGCGGCGACATGCGACATATTCAGCCGGACGCCGGCGCGGCGCTCGCGCAGGTCGAGCAACGTCAGCCCTTTTAGGAATAATTCCCTAAACACCACCCGCTCGCCAAATCCCGGAACGATGCGAAAGCCGATGCGCTTGGACAATTGATGCAGGACGCTTTGCAACGCGCGCGTGTTCCGGGAATCGATCATCGCGATGCGATTGCGCATGACGATCCAGTCGATGCTGCCGCCATCGCGCGCCGCGCGCTTTTTCTTTTGCTCCCAGACCATGGCCGAATAGGTGCTGGGTGCCAGCACCGCATGGCTTTCCGGGTCCACCTTCGCCAGGAGGTCGAGATCGACGAAGCTGTCGTTCAGCGGCGTAATCAGCGTATCCGCGTGGCTATGGCCATGGCCGGACAGGAAGCCGTCGCTGCCCGGCGTGTCGATCACGACGAAATCGTGACCGCCCGCCAGCTCCTCGATGCATTCGTCGAGCCGCGTGCTCTCGTCGCTTTGGGCAACCTTGCGATCGTCATAATAGCTTCGCTCGACAAACCGGTGGTCCGGCATCGGCAGTTCGACCTGATGCGCATCGATATACTGCCGCCGATTTTCCACGTACCGCGTGAAGCTGGCCTGCGGATCGTCCAGATCGATGCTGCCGACCGAGAACCCGGCCTGCATCAGCCCCACCGTCAGGTGCATGGCCGTCGTCGACTTGCCCGACCCGCCCTTCTGATTGCCGATAACGATGATTTGCGCGCGCGCCATCGGTTCTACTCGCGGTGCGGCGGCAATTGACGGGGCCGCTCGGTTGGGAATGTCGACATAGGCGAACCCTGGAGAATTGGGCGATTCACCGGCTCGGCGGCAACGGAATAACGCGCACCGGCGCGGAACGGGAAATGCAATGGAGAGAGTGGTATCATGCGGATTATGAGCCGTCACCCCGTCTGTACCAAATCCGCCCCGACGCCGGCGCGCCGCAAAATTCGCGTCGGCGTTGTATTTGCGATCCTGTGCCTGGCCGCGACCGCCTGCAGCACCGAGCAAAGCCGCCGGCCGAAAGGCGCGACGAAACCCCTGCCCGCGGCGGAATCCCGCCTGATTTTCAATCTTCCCGCGCTGGCCGCCGCGACGCCGGAATACCATCGCTACACCAGCGCCGATGGACGATTCGTGGAGGAATACGCGACCTGGGCCGGCGGCTCCGATGACCCGATTGCGGGCCTGCTGATCAGCGAAGCCGTCGATTCCGCCCCGTTGTTGGATGCCGAGTCGCCCGAGCGGACCGTCGACCTATGGTCCGAACTGCGGGACAAGAAGCCGGGATTCGGCCCCCTCAAACAATTGCCCACCGGCAGCGGCCCGAGATCCTGGGGCCGCGCGTCGATCGGCACGCGCATCTGCGTCGTCTTCCTGCAGCGCCCCGAGGCGGCGAGCGGCGATCTCGGCCGACCGCGCGCCTCGCTGACCGGCTACTACTGCAATCCGCCCGGCGCGTCCCTGGGTCCCGATGCCGCCGAAGCGGCGGTCAAATCGGCGGGCTTGCGCGGCCATGCCCCGCCGCAATAAAAAGAGCGCCATACGGACCGCACCCGCCACCGCCGGCTGCGCCACATCAAGCAGACTGAACACCAGGGAGAAGCGCGCATGACCTTGTTCGATATGGATGGCATGACCGCCGTTATCACCGGATCCACCAAGGGGATCGGCAAGGCCATCGCGGCACGCATGGCGGAACACGGCGCAAACGTCGTGATCTCGTCCCGCAAGGCGGATGCCTGCGAAGCGGTGGCGGCGGAGATCAACGAGAAATGGGCCAAGGGCGGCAACAAGGCGGTCCCGATACCGTGCCACATCGGCCACAAGGAGCAGCTTCAGGCGCTGGTGGATCGGTCCAACGACACCTTCGGCAAGATCGACGTCCTGGTGTGCAACGCCGCGGTAAACCCGTATTTCGGCCCGTCCCGGGATATTCCCGACAGCGCCTTCGACAGGATCATGGAGGTCAATGTCCGCAGCAATTTCTGGCTGTCGCACATGGCCGCCGGCCAGATGGCGGAGCGCGGCGACGGCTCGATCATGATCATTTCGTCGATCGGCGGGTTGAAGGGCAGCGCCACGCTCGGCGCCTACGGCATCTCCAAGGCCGCCGATATGGAGCTGGCCCGCGTCCTCGCCGTCGAATACGGCCCGCAAAATGTCCGCGCCAACGCGATTGCGCCCGGACTGGTCCGCACCGACTTCGCCCGCGAACTCTGGGACGACCCGAAGAAACTGGAAGTGCGCAACGCGGTTACCCCACTGCGCCGCATCGGCGAACCCGACGAAATCGCCGGCGTCGCGGTCCTGCTGGCGACCAAGGCCGGCTCCTTCATCACCGGCCAGACGCTGATCGTCGATGGCGGGGTGCAGATCGCGTAGGGAGATTTCCGCCATCAAACGAGCATAGTTCGTTATCCTTTAAACACTATTTCTCGGTGATACCGCACGAACTGTTGATGCGGAGAAAGGATTGGAGAAGCCGGCAATCGTAGCCGTCGGTCCGGGTTGAACATCGACATAACTGGGCCAGGAATTCGATCTTTTGCCATCAATATCGAGTAATCGTCGTCGACCGATATCAGTCCGCGATCAAACATCCAGTGCACAGTGCCACTTAAAGCGATGCCGTTCCTCACTGAGTCAGGGCCTCGGTCAGCCACGGGACGAATGTGCGCGGCCTGGACTTCGGATCGACCGCCACCGTTGATAAGTTTGATACCCGTAACGGCGCACGTGTCATCGTAGGCGTGCTTGACTTGCTTCGAGAATGCGGCATCGCGAAACGGTCTTGTAACCACTTGCTGGACGAGCGGGCGCTCGAAATCCGCCGGCTCGTCGGTCAATCCAACAGTGATTTCATTCGCAGAGCTGCGAACTCCAATGGTCAAATCACTAAATCCAGATCGAAGTATGAGCTCGAATTCTTGATCGGATATCGGTCGAACAGAGCGACCAAAGGCACCCTTGTTCGTCTTGCCGTCATCTCGCTGTAGACCCGACTCGTAGTAATAGCCACTCTCCTTGAAGGGAACTGCCCGGTTGAACTCGAGATAATCGGCAACGAAAGCGTAGAAATGATCATCCTGCGCCGGATCTCGCTCGATGGAGGTCACTCTAGCAGTCGCGAAGTAGGATAGACGACCACCTCTGCTCTCGCGATTTCCACTAGTTCTGCTTGGTTCATAGTAAACGATCCAGTCACCGACCGTTGCCTCCGCCACCCGAAAATACGTCTTCGGAAAATGATAGTGGAATTCCGGAAGATCGTCGTAAGTCGGGTCGACTTTCGTGGTGAAAATGGCCTTGGTCATGAATTCACACCAGCATGACAACGCACGGGTAAATGGTTTCCGGAGGACGTATCGGCAGCCTGGAATCGTCAGTGGAATTCAGACCCCGGGCCAGTCGTGGCGTCAAATATTTTCGTCACCGCACTTGGTTCACAAATCGGCTTCCGACGAAGACTTACAAACCCAGCGCCATCCGGTAGCCTTCCTCGATGGCGCGCACCGCGTCGAGCTCGGCGGCCTCTCGGGCGCCGCCGATCCGGTGGGTGGCCATTCCGTGCGCGCGCAACGCCTCCTCCAACTCGGCCCGCGGTTCCTGACCGGCGCAGATCACGATGGTGTCGGCGGCAATGCAACGGGGACCCTCGCCGGTTTCGATATGGAGCCCGGCATCGTCGATGCGCCGATAGACCGCGCCGGCGACCATCTCGACACGATTGCACCCCAGCACGGCACGGTGAATCCAGCCTGTGGAGCGCCCGAGCGAATTCCCGAACCGGCCGGCGCCACGCTGCAGCATGGTGATCGCGTGGGCAGGCGTGGGGTCGTCCGGCGCCTCGCCCTCCAGCAGACCGCCCGGCGCGGTCAGGCCGCGGTCGATGCGCCAGTACTCGGCGAACGCCGCCGCGTCGGCATGGCTGTCGCGGTCCCCTTCCGCCAGATAGAGCGCCACGTCGAAACCGATACCGCCCGCCCCGATGATCGCCACGCGCGGCCCGGCTTCGATCCGGCCGGTCAGGATATCGGCGTACCCCGCCACCGAGGCGTGATCGATGCCGTCGATGGCGGGACGGCGCGGCGTGACGCCGGTCGCCAGGATCACGGCATCGAAACCATCGGCCGCAAGGCCGTCTGCCGTCGCCGCTTCGCATAGGCGCACCTCCACGTCCGCGCGCCTCAGCCGGTCCGCGAAATAGTCGATCGAGCCCTGGAATTCCCGCTTGCCCGGCACGACCTTGGCCAGATTGAACTGGCCTCCCAGCGTCTCCGACGCCTCGAACAGCACGACATCGTGGCCGCGCTCCGCCGCGGACGCCGCGCAGGACAACCCGCCAGGTCCGCCGCCCACGACCGCCAGGCGCTTCGGCGCGGCGGCGGCGGTTTCGGCATAGAGCGTCTCGTGGCAGGCGCGCGGATTGACCATGCAGGTCGACGGCTTGCCGACGAAATAGTGATCGAGGCAGGCCTGGTTGCACGCGATACAGATGTTGATCGCCGCGTCGTCGCCCTGCGCCGCCTTGTCCACGAATTGGGGGTCGACAAGAAACGGCCGCGCCAGCATCACCATGTCGGCGCGGCCGTCGGCGAGCAACCTTTCCGCCAACGCCGGCGTGTTGATGCGATTGCTTGCGGCCACCGGGATCGACACCGCGCGGGTGAGGTTTTCGGTCGCCCACAGGAACCCGCCATTCGGCACCATCTGCGCGATCGTTGGCACGCGGGCTTCGTGCCAGCCGATCCCGCTGGTCAGCAGATTGGCTCCCGCCGCCTCGACCGCCCGCGCCAACGCTGTGCTTTCCGCACCCGTCATGCCGCCTTCGACCAGATCGAGTGCCGAGATCCGGAACAGAATCAGGAAATCCGCGCCGACACGCTCGCGCACCCGGCGGACCACGGATACGGGGAAGCGCATCCGGTTCTCGAGACTGCCGCCCCATTCGTCGGCCCGATGGTTGGTGCGCGGCGACAGGAATTCGGTGATCAGATAGCCTTCGGACCCCATGATCTCGACGCCGTCATAACCCGCCTCGCGCGCCAATTCAGCGCAACGCGCATAATCCTCGATAGTGCGATCGATCTCTGCGACGGTGAGCGCGCGCGGCGTTTCCGGGTTGATCGGTGACTTGATCGCCGACGGCGCCACCGAGTTCTCGTGATACCCGTAGCGGCCGCTGTGCAGGATCTGCAGCACGAGACGGCTACCCGCTTCATGCACCGCCCGGGGGATCACCTTGTGCCGGGCCGCGTCCGCCGCGGACGCCATCAGGACCGGCTCGGCGATCAACGAGCCTTCCCGGTTCGGCGAAAAACCGCCGGTGACGATCAACGCGGCACCCGCCTCGGCCCGCTCCCGATAGAAGGCGGCGAGCCGTTCCATTCCGTCGGGCCGGGCCTCGAGCCCGGTATGCATCGAGCCCATGACGATCCGGTTCGGCAGCGTACAGGGGCCGAGGTCGATCGGCGTGAAGAGATGCGGGTGCGAAGTCATGAATGCGGTTCCATCGTCCTGCCCTAGCGGTGGGTTGATGTAGCGCGCCGGGGCGGGATTGGCAAAATCGCGGCAAATTCACGATGGACGCGCCGATCCCGCGCGGTTTAGCCTCGATCCATGCTGCCGAGACGCGAAAGCTACGACGCCCTGTGCCGGGACTTCCGCTGGCAAATCCCCGAACGGTTCAATATGGGCGTCGCCGTTTGCGACGCGCCGGCGGCGCGCGATCCGGACCGGCCCGCCATCATCGCGCCGCAAGACAATGGCCGTGTGGAGACCGTCTCCTTCGGCCAACTCAAACGGGCGTCGAACCGGCTGGCCAATGTCCTCCGCGCGCAAGGTCTCGCGCGCGGCGACCGCGTCGCCGTCCTGCTGCCGCAATGCCCGGAGACGGCGGTCGCGCACATCGCGGCCTACAAGGCGGGCATGATCTCCATTCCCCTGTCGTGTCTGTTCCGCGCGGATGCGCTGTCGCACCGGTTGCGCACCGCCGGCGCGCGGGCGCTGATCACCGATACGGCGGGCCTTGCCGCGCTGAGCGAAGCGGGCGATGACTTTCCCGATCTGGGGACGGTCTATTCGATCGACGGTATCGGCGACAGCGCCGCCAGCTACCCCGACGCGGTCGCCAAAGCGTCCGACGTATTCTCCCCGGTCGACACCGCCGCGAACGATCCCGCCTTCATCAGCTTCACCTCGGGTACCACCGGGTCGCCGAAGGGCGCGCTGCAGCCGCACCGCACGCTGCTGGGCCATTTGCCCGGCGTCGAGTTTCCGCATGAGTTTTTCCCGCGGGACGGCGACCTGTTCTGGACACCCGCCGACTGGGCCTGGATGGGCGGGCTGATGGATGTGTTGATGCCGTCGCTCTATCACGGCGTTCCCGTGCTCGCCTATCGCGCCGCCAAGTTCGATCCGGCCGAGGCGTTCGACCTGATTGCGCGTCATCGGGTCCGCAACGCGTTCATCCCGCCGACCGCGCTGAAAATGATGCGGCAGGTGCCCGAGCCGCGGCGTCACTGGGACACCGCGATGCGCACACTCGGCAGCGGCGGCGAAACGCTCGGTTCGGAACTGCTGGATTGGGGCCGCGATACCTTCGATCTGACGATCAACGAATTCTACGGCCAGACCGAATGCAATCTGGTGATCGGCAATTGCGCCGCCGTCATGCCGGTCGTGCCCGGTTCCATGGGACGGGCGATCCCCGGTCATGACGTGGCCATCGTGAACGACGACGGGACGCCCGTGCCGGATGGCGAGATGGGCCATATCGCGGTGCGCCGGGGCGATCCCGTGGCGTTTCTCGGCTACTGGAACGACCCGGCCGCCACCGATGCGAAATTCGCCGGCGACTGGTTCCTGACCGGCGACATCGGCATCCGCGACGAGGATGGTTATTTTCAGTACACCGGCCGGGACGACGACGTGATCACCAGCGCCGGCTACCGGATCGGTCCGGGCGAAATCGAGGATTGCTTGATGAAGCATCCGGCGGTCGCGCTCGCCGCCGTTGTCGGGGTGCCCGACCGGATGCGCACCGAATCCATCAAGGCCTGCATCGTGCTGCGCGACGGCGTCCCGGAAACCGATGCGCTGCAACACGAAATCCGCGACTTCGTGCGCGGCCGCCTCGCGGCGCACGAATACCCGCGCCTCATCGAATTTCACGCCGCCTTGCCATTGACCACGACCGGGAAGATCATGCGGCGCAAATTACGCGACGCCCATTCCGCCACAGGAGCACAGGCCCCATGAGCAAGATCGTCGACTACTACTACACGCACACTTCGCCGTGGACCTTCATCGGCCACGAACGCTCTCTCAAGATCGCCGAGGCGGCCGGCGCCACCGTGAATTTCAAGCCGAGCGACATGACCGTCATCTTCGCGCAATCGGGCGGCTTGCCGATGCCGAAACGCGCGCCGCAGCGGCTCGCCTATCGCATGATGGAACTCAAGCGATGGCGCGCGTACCACAAGATGGACTTCAATCTCGAACCGAAATTCTTCCCCGCCCCCGGCCGGCTGGCCGAACACGTCGCCGTCGCCGCGAACGCGGCGGGGCTCGATATGGGCCGGATTTCCGGCGCGATCCTGCGCGCGGTCTGGGTCGAGGAACGCAACATCGCCGACGAGGCGACGCTGGTCGCCATCGCCGATGAACAGGGCATGGACGGCGCGGCGCTCCTGGCCGCGGCCAAGACCGATTCGATCGCCGCGGCCTACGCCGCCAACACCGCCGAGGCGATGGCGCGCAACGTATTCGGCGCGCCGACCTACATCATCGATGGCGAAAACTTCTAGGGCCAGGACCGGCTGGATTTCGTCGAACGCGCGCTCGCGTAGGAACAGCCCGAATGGTGATGCCCGCGAAGGCCAGAATCGAGTAGATTCGCCGATACCTGAATTCCGGATCACCGCACCGCCGTCTACAAGATCAACCTGCCTTTAATTGGTAGCAATTAAAGGCAAAAAAGTTGATCGATTCTGTAAAGATAGAGCAGCTCATGTGCGCCCAATCAGGCGCACGCTGCTCTAGCTGTGGAGCCTCAACAGGTTGTCCCGGTTGATCCGGAGTCGACTGATTGGCGTCTTGTCTTTTATTCCGCCATGGGGTCGATGCCAATTATACATATGCGTCCAAAGCGGCAGGTGGTCCGCGCGTTGAT
>JBFFGE010000112.1:0-15315 GCA_041557595.1 Alphaproteobacteria bacterium | reverse complement strand
GCCGGTCGGCATGGCGGCGGTCTTTTTAAATCCCGAGCCGTCCGATCCGTCGACGCCGGAGTCGCGCCGTCTCGAAGCGGTGGCCGAGACCCGGCTTGCCGACATGCCGCGTTCCGTGCGCGCGGTGGGCGGCTGGATCTATGGCGGCGTGATCTGCCCCTTCGCCGAATTCATGACCCGGCCCGGCTGGCTGGTGATCCTCCTGTTCGTCACATTCTATAAATACGGCGATGCCTTGCTTGGCCTGATGGCCACACCGTTTTACCTCCGCATCGGCTTCTCGCTGGCCGAGGTGGGCTGGATCAGCAAGGGGTGGGGGCTGGCCGCGAGCCTGATCGGCGCCGCGCTGGGCGGCTGGATGGTGGCGCGCCACGGTATCCTCCGGAGCCTGCTGATCTGCGGCATTCTTCAGGCGGTCTCGAACCTGATTTTCGCCTGGCAGGCCTGGATCGGATATTCGGTGCCCGCCCTTTTCGTGACGATCGGCGTGGAGAATCTTACCGGCGGCATGGGCACCACCGCCTTCGTCGCCTATCTCTCGAGTCTCTGCAACCGCGCCTACACGGCGACCCAGTATGCGTTGCTGTCGTCGCTGGCCGCGGCCGCGCGGACCGCACTGGGGGCGGGCGGCGGCTGGCTTGCCGATGCGACCGGTTGGCTGAGTTTCTTCCTGCTGACGACCTTGGCGGCGCTGCCGGGGCTGGCGCTGCTGATATGGATGATGCGGCGCTATCCCGCCGAGAAGGCGCCGACACCCGGTTGAGCCGCATTCAAATCCGCGATTGTTTGATCTACGGTGTGACGGACAAACGATTTGCGAGGCGGCGATGGCCGACAAGATCCACGAGCGCCTGGAGATCGCCGAAGGCGACATCACCCGGCTGACGGTCGATGCTATCGTCAACGCCGCCAACGAAACGCTGCTCGGCGGCGGCGGCGTGGACGGCGCCATCCATCGCGCCGCCGGACCCGGCTTGCTGGCCGAGTGCCGCGCGCTGAACGGGTGCCCGACCGGCCAGGCGAAGATCACCGGCGGAAATGGCCTCGCGGCGGCCCATGTCATCCATACGGTCGGGCCGGTGTGGCAGGGCGGGGGCCGGGACGAGGACGCCCTACTCGCCAGTTGCTATCGCGAATCGCTGGCGCTTGCGGCGGCGCAGGGTGCCGCGTCGGTGGCGTTTCCGGCGATCTCGACCGGCGTCTACCGGTTTCCGCTCGAGCGCGCGGCCGGGATCGCGGTCTCTACCGTCGTCGACCGGCTCGCGAATCATCCGGGGATCGGTCGGGTGGTCTTCTGTTGCTTCGGCGCCGAGGCGGTTGCGGCCTATCGCACGGCGCTGGCGCGATGGTCCGTATAGAGCACATCCCGAGCGAGCCGAAACGGTTCGCGACGACGTATTTGCCCAAAAACCTGGAATTAGACCAATTCATATGAGTCAATTTAGACAAGAATTGGTCTAGCGCCGCGGCCGAATTTCGGGCGGGCCCGCGTTCGTTTTCCCGCCGGCGCCCTTGAAAGAGCCGACGACCATCTGGCACTGTGGTATCGGTCACTTTTTTTGTGGAACCGACAAAGCAGGGTTTTTCGCCGGCGGTCGCGCAGCCGACGACCAAACAGTGGCAGGAGATAGCAAAATGTACGATCTCGTGATCCGTAACGGCACGGTAGTCGACGGCACAGGACTCCCGCAATATCGGGCGGACGTCGGCGTGAGCGGCGATCGAATTGCGGCGATCGGGCGGATCGGCGAACGCGGAAAAGAAGAGATCGATGCCACGGGCCAGGTGGTTTCTCCCGGCTTCATCGACGGGCACACGCACATGGACGCGCAGGTCTTCTGGGATCAGTTGGGGAGCTGCTCCTGCTGGCACGGCGTCACCAGCGTGATCATGGGAAACTGCGGATTTACGCTGGCGCCGGGCTCCGCCGAGCAGCGCGAGATGATCATCAGCAACATCGCGCGCGCCGAGGACATCTCGACCGACGCGATGGAGGCGGCGATCCGCTGGGACTGGACCACCTTCAGGGATTACATGAACGTCGTCGACACGCTGCCGAAGACGATCAACTACGCCGCGAATATCGGCCATTCCGCGCTGCGCACGCACATCATGGGGCCGCGCGCCTTCGAAGAGCACGCCACGGACGATGACCTCGGCGCGATGGAAGATGAATTGCTGGACGCGCTGGACGCGGGCGCAATCGGCTTCACCAGTTCGCGGTCGACCGGCCACAAGCTGCCGGAGCCCGACAACCGGCCGGTCGCCTCGAATCACGCTTCCTGGGAGGAGCTGAGTCGCCTGGTGTGTCTGATGGGGGAAACGGGCCGCGGTATTTTCGAGTACGCGCGGGAAAGAGAATCCCGGTCGCCGGACCCGGAAGTGCGCAAGGTCGTCAACGACCAGTTGCTGGACCTCGCGGTGAAGAGCGGCGTGCCCATCACCTTTGGCATGCCGGCCGGAAGTGCCGGCACGCAGGATGCCTTGAAGCTTCTCGATACGGCGGCCGACGCCGGCGGGCGCATGTTCGGGCAGACGCATACCCGCGGCATTTCCCACGTCCTGTCGTTCAAGGGGCGCCTGCAATTCGACGATTTCCCGGAATGGGCGCAAGTCCGCGCCTTGCCGGAAGAGGAACAGCGCAAGGTGTTCAGCGACCCGGCGCAGCGGCTACACCTGGTCGACGTTACCAAGAAGGGCGTCTATCGAACCGGCGGCGGGGAGCCGCGCAAGCCCGACTACGACAACATGTATGTCATGTATAGCGCCGTGTCGCCCAATCCCACCGTCGCCGAGCTCGCGGTGCAGCGCAATGTCGATCCGGTGGAGGTCATGATGGACCTCGCCCTCGAGAGCGATTTCAAGCAGCTGTTCATGCAGTTCGATATCTCCACCGTGCCGAAGTCCGACGAGGAGGCGCTGGCGACCTTGCGGCATCCGCGCACGGTCATGACGTTTTCCGATTCCGGCGCGCATGTGAGCCTGATCATGGATTCGTCCATACACACCCACCTGCTCGCCTATTGGGTGCGCGAGCGCCAGGCGTTCACCCTCGAGGAGGCCGTGAAGATGATCACCCTGACGCCGGCGATGGCATGGGGATTCGTCGATCGCGGCATGGTGCGCCAGGGCTGCATCGCGGATATCAACATTTTCGATCCCGCGACCATCGCGCCGCAGATCCCCACCATCGAGCACGACCTCCCCACGGGAGCGCGCAGACTCAAACAGAAGTCGGACGGAATCATGGCCACGGTCATTGCCGGCAAAGTGGCCTTCCAGAACGGCGAGCACACCGGCGCGCTGGGAGGCAAATTGCTCAGGGCGAGCGCGGCCGGGGCGCGCTAACCACGCGCCCGGCACGTGCGGCGCTCCGGGCCGCAGGGCGGCGATCCGAGGCACAACGCAGCGGGAATGCATCAACCGATTTTTCTGTCGATGCAATCAGGGCCGGGTCACTTCGATCCATACACTCAACCACCTCCAACAAGGAGCACGACCATGGCTCGTATTCAGCATCTCGCCATCGCCAGTTTGGAGCCGGAAAAACAGGCGGCGTTCTACAAGGAGGTTTTCGGGTTCGAGGAGGTCAAGCGAATCGACAACCCGCGCGCCAAAGGCGTGGTGTTGACCGATGGCGCCATCAACATCTCGGTGTTGAATTTCAAGCAGGACCAGATCGACCGGGGTCTCGACTACACGGGGCTGCATCATTTCGGCGTCTATGTCGAAGATCTCGAAGGCACGGCGGAAAAGTGCCTGGCGCACGGGGCCGTGCCCTATTCCGAACTGCCGGAGGACGCCGACGAACAGAAAACGAATTACCGTCCGAAGCGGTCCGACAAGTTTAAGGGACCGGAAAACAGCCTGTTCGATATCGCCGATCACCCCTGGATCGGCGCGGCCCCGTCGAAGCAGGCCGCCGAGTAGGCCGGCGTGCGCCGTGTCAGTCGGGGCATTCCAGCGCGTAGCCCGCGGCCCGGACCGTGCGGATGAAATCTTCTTCGCCGTTCGCGTTGATCGCCTTGCGCAGCCGGCGGATATGCACGTCGACCGTCCGCACCTCGACATAGATGTCGCGGCCCCACACGGTATCGAGCAATTGTTCGCGGCTGAAGACGCGGCCCCGGTGCTCCATCAAATGGCGCAGCAGCCGAAATTCGGTCGGACCGAGATGAATGCTCCGGTCCCCGCGACGCACCTTGTGGGCCGCCAGATCCATCGACAGGTCGCCGCATTGCAGCGTCTCGTCGGCGACCGCCGGCCGCGACCGCCGGATCAGCGAGCGGATGCGCGCCAGCAGCTCGGCCGGTGAAAACGGTTTGGTGACATAATCGTCGGCGCCGCTGTCGAGGCCCCGCACCTTGTCGCCCTCCTCGCCGCGCGCGGTCAGCATGATGATCGGCGTCAGGCGCGTCTCGCGCTTCCGACGCAATTGGCGGCAGACCTCGATGCCGCTGGTCAGCGGCAGCATCCAGTCGAGCAGGATCAGGTCCGGCGGGGCTTCCTCGACCGCGAGCAGGGCTTCGTCGCCGTCGACCGCTTCCGCGACGTCATAGCCTTCCCGTTCCAGGTTGTAGCGCAGCAGCGTCACCAGCGCCGCTTCGTCCTCGACGATGAGAATTTTCGGTTTCATGCCGCTCATTACTCCGCGTCGCCGCTATCGGCGGCGTGAAATACCGCGAAACTCGGGTCTTCGCCCTTCGGCCGGTCGTCGGGCAATTCGACGCCCTTGACCTGATAGTGGACCGTTTCGGCGATGTTGGTGGCGTGATCGCCCATGCGCTCGATGTTCTTGGCGATGAAGAGAAGATGCGTGCAGCCGGTGATATTGCGCGGGTCTTCCATCATGTAGGTGAGCAATTCGCGGAACAGGCTGTTGTAGAGCTGGTCCACTTCGACATCCTGGTTCCAGACGGCGATCGCCTTATCCGTATCGTTTTCGAGATAGGCGTCGAGCACGTCCTTGATCATCGCCTGCACCAGCCGCGCCATGCGGTCGAGGCCGGGCGACGGGATGTGCGGCATCTGGCTGATCGCGATGGCGCGCTTGGCCACGTTCTTGGCGTAGTCGCCGAAGCGCTCCAGGTCGGCGGCGATCTTCAGCGCGGATACGATGTAGCGCAGGTCGACGGCCATCGGCTGGCGCAGGGCCAGAAGCTGCACCACCAGGGCGCCGACGTCGTGTTCCAGCGCGTCGATTTCCGTGTCCTGCGCGCGCACTTGCGCCGCCAGTTCGGCGTCGCGGCGCAGCACCGCTTGCGCCGCGCCGTCGAGCTGCGTCTCGGCCAGGCCACCCATCCGGCTGATCAGGGCGTTGAGCCGGTTGAGTTCCGCGTCATAGGAGGTGACGATATGGTCGCTGATTTTGCTCATGACAGGCTCTCTCCTCAGCCGAAGCGGCCGGTGATGTAATCCTGGGTCCGTTGGTCGCGCGGATTGGTGAAGATGTCCGCCGTGTCGCCGACTTCGACCAGGGTGCCGAGATGGAAGAACGCGGTCCGCTGCGACACCCGCGCCGCCTGCTGCATCGAATGGGTGACGATGACGATCGAGAAATTCTCGCGGATTTCGTCGATCAGCTCTTCGATCCGGGCGGTGGCGATCGGATCGAGCGCCGAGCACGGCTCGTCCATCAGGATCACCTCGGGCGAGACGGCGATGGCGCGGGCAATGCACAGGCGCTGCTGCTGGCCGCCCGAAAGCCCGGTGCCCGGCTCGTCCAGCCGGTCCTTCACTTCCTCGAACAGACCGGCTTTTTTCAGGCTGGTGGTGACGATTTCGTCGAGCTCCTCGCGATCCCTGGCCAGCCCATGCAGCCGGGGCCCGTAGGCGACGTTTTCGTAGATCGACTTGGGGAACGGGTTCGGCTTCTGGAAGACCATGCCGACCAGTGCGCGGAGCTGAACCGGATCGATGGCGGGATCGTAGACATCGGCGCCGTCGAGCGTGATCGACCCCTCGACCCGGCAGATGTCGATGACGTCGTTCATCCGGTTGAGACACCGGATGAAGGTCGATTTACCGCACCCCGACGGCCCGATCAGGGACGTGACCTGGCGCGACCGAATGTCGAGCGCGACATCGAACAGCGCCTGCTTGTCGCCATAGAAGACGTTCAGGTCGCGCGCCGCCATTTTTGTCTCGGGGGCGTTGCGAAGCGCTATTTCCGGGGGTTTTTCCATTGTCGGGGGCGCCACGAATGTTTTCAGTTCCATATGCTGGGTCATCTTACCACCGCCTTTCGAATTTCTTCCGCAGGATGATTGCCGACAGGTTCATAACGATCAGAAACGCCAGCAGCACGATGATCGCGGCCGATGTGCGTTCGAGGAAGGCGCGCTCCGGACTGTCCGCCCAGAGATAGACCTGCACCGGCAGGACCGTGGCCGGATCGAACGGGCTCTTCGGGATGTCGACGATAAACGCCACCATGCCGATCATCAGCAGCGGCGCGCTTTCGCCGAGCGCGCGCGCCATGCCGATGATGGTGCCCGTCAGCACGCCCGGCATGGCGAGCGGCAGAACATGGTCGGTGACGGTTTGCAGTTTGCTTGCGCCGATGCCGAGCGCCGCCTCGCGGATCGACGGCGGAACCGCCTGCAGCGACGCGCGGGCGGCGATGATCACCGTCGGCAGCGTCATCAGCGCCAACACGATGCCGCCGACGATGGGGGCCGAGCGCGGCAAATGCAGAAAATTGAGGAATACGGCGAGGCCGAGCAGTCCGAACACGATCGACGGCACCGCCGCCAAGTTGTTGATGTTGACCTCGACCAGATTTGTCCAGCGGTTCTTCGGCGCGAATTCCTCGAGATAGAGCGCCGCCATGACACCGAGCGGAAAAGCGAGGACGAGCGTTACCGTCAGGGTGAAGAAGGAGCCGACGACCGCGCCCCAGACACCGGCAATTTCCGGATCCCGGCTGTCCCCGCCGGTGAAGAAGCGGGTATTGAATTTCCTTTCGATGGCGCCCTGCTTGTCGAGCGCTGTGACCCAGGCGAGTTCGTTGTCCTTGATGCGCCGCTGGCTTTCGGGCTGATCGGTGGCCACATTGCCTTTCTGCAGCATGTCGATTTCGTCGGACGCGGTCAGCCAGACCGCGCGCGTCTGTCCGACCAGGGACGGATCGGCGAGCACCATTCGCTGCAGTTCGTAGGCTGCGTCGCCGCTGACCAGCTGGTAAAGGCTGCGTTTTTCGCGACGGGTCTTGACGTCGGGGAAGGCTTTCCGCAATGCGGCCTTGGCCAGCGCCTGATAGTCGCCCTGGGCGAGGATTTTCGGGTCGCCGGTGCCGTCCGGGTCCAAGATATCCTGCGCGAACTCGATGTTCAGGCGCATATGGGTCTGCGAGAACGCGCTGTAGCCATTGCCGAAAATCGTGCCGAGCAGGAGGATCAGGAAGCCCAGCGCAAGCAGGATCGCGACCAATCCATAGGCGCGAAACCGTTTCTCGGCGGCCCGCCGGCGGGCGAGCCCTTTGGCGATGAGCGCGGCGGAACGTGAGCCGCCGCCCAGCGACGGCGTTGGGCGCGATGCCGTGGAATCAGTCATAAATTTCTCGATATTTCTGCACCACCCGAAAGGCGATGACATTCAGGCAAAGGGTGACCACGAACAGCGCCAACCCGAGTGCGAAGGCGGCCAGCGTTTTCGGGCTGTCGAATTCCTGATCGCCGACCAAAAGGGTGACGATCTGAACGGTGACGGTGGTGACCGCCTCGAATGGGTTGGCGGTCAGTTTGGCGGTCAGCCCGGCCGCCATGACGACGATCATGGTCTCGCCGATGGCGCGGGACGCCGCCAGCAGGATGCTGCCGACGATGCCGGGCAGGGCTGCCGGCAGGACGACGCGGAGGATGGTTTCCGACTGTGTCGCGCCGAGCCCGTAGGACCCCTCGCGCAGCGCTTGGGGGACCGCGGTGATGACGTCGTCCGAAAGCGACGAGACGAACGGGATAATCATGATCCCCATGACAAGGCCGGCGGCGAGGGCGCTTTCCGAAGCGATCGACAGGCCGAAATCCGCCCCTGTATCGCGCAGCAGAGGGGCAATCGTCAGCGCGGCGAAGAAGCCGTAGACCACGGTCGGGATGCCGGCCAAGATTTCCAGGGCGGGCTTCGCGAAGGAGCGCACGCGCGACGAGGCGTATTCGGCCATATAGATCGCCGACAGCAGCCCGACCGGCACCGCAACCGCCAGGGCTATTGCGCTGATCAGCGCGGTTCCCGCGAAAATCGGCACCGCGCCGAAGGCGCCGGCGGAAGCGACCTGGTCCTCGCGGAGCGCGATCTGCGGGCTCCATTGGAGGCCGAACAGGAACTCGGTGATCGGCACCTGTTCGAAAAACCGCGCTGCTTCGAACACCAGCGACAAGACAATGCCGATGGTGGTGATCACCGCGATCACCGACGCGGCAAACAGGAAACCCATGATCGTGCGCTCGACCGAATTTCGCGCCCGCAGCGCCGGCGCAATGCGCCGTCTGCCCAAGGCGATGCCGACAGCCGCGACGGCGATGCTGATCACCGCCATTGCCGCGAAGCTGGCCGTTTCCAGGGATTGATATCGTTCCGCGGCGGCCCGGATCGTCGCATCCGCCTTGCCGCTCGCGATGTCGCCGGCCGCGATGTTGCGGATGTCGTTGATGAGCAGGCTGAGCTGCGCCGGCGTCAAAATCCGCCGATCGGCGGGCAGCGCGTCGATCGCCAGATAGGTGACGATGCTGGTCTCGAAAGCGAGCCAGATGCCGAGCAGCGCAAAGGCCGGCAGGGCGCACCAGATGACGAGGTAAAGGCCGTAATAGCCCGGCAGCGAATGCAGCCCCTCGCCGCGGTCGGCCGACACCGTGACTGCGCGGCGCCGCCCCATCTGATATCCGGCGTAGGTCAGGCCGAGCAGAACCAGGACCAGGACGACGTGCTGCATTGGATGTGGCTCCCTGCCTCTTCGCGAGGCTTATCGAAAGTCTTGTTGCCGGCGTACAGAATCTGGTGGAAACGATTCTTGTTAGAGCGATGCGGCGGCAGGCTTAACTTGTCGGCCGCCGCGGGAACAGCCTTACATCGAGAGATTGGCAAACTCGACCGAGGACTTGCGAACTTTCTTCCGCTCGCCGTCCGGCAGCGGGATCAGGCCGCGGTCGGCCAGATAGCCTTCCGGTCCCCACGCCCTTTCGCGGGTGAATTCGGCGACGAATTTCTTGATGCCCGGAATGGTTCCGACATGCGCCGTCTTCACGTAGAAGTACAGCGCCCGGGAAACCGGGTATTTCTGGGCGGAGATGTTTTCGAAGGTGGGCGAGACGCCCTTGACCAGGCTGCCTTGGATCTTGTCGGCATTCTGGTCGAGAAAGCTGTAGCCGAATACGCCGAAGGCGTTCGGATTGGCTTCCAGTTTCTGCACGATCAGGTTGTCGTTCTCGCCGGCCTCGATGTAGTGGCCGTCTTCGCGAATGCCGCGGCACAGCGCCTTGTATGTCTTCTTGTCGGTCTTCTTCAGCGCCTTGATCGACGTGAAGGTCTTGCAGCCGCCTTCGATCGCGAGTTCGTTGAAGGCGTCGCGCGTGCCGGAGGTCGGCGGCGGGCCCAAGACCTCGATCTTGGCGTTCGGCAGGGACGGATCGATGTCGCTCCATTTCTTGTACGGATTGGCGATCAGCCTGCCGCCATCCTTGGCGCCTTCCGGGACCTGCTTGGCCAGCGCCAGGAAAAGCTGCCTGAGGCTGATCTGCATCCGGTCGGATTTCTTGGAATTGGCGATGACGATGCCGTCGAAACCGATCTTCACCTCGGTGATCTGGGTAACGCCGTTTTTGGCGCAGCGATCGACCTCGGATTTCTTGATGCGCCGGGACGCGTTGGCGATGTCGGGATGCTGCGTGCCGACACCGGCGCAAAACAGCTTGAGGCCGCCGCCCGAGCCGGTCGATTCCACCTTCGGCGTCTTGAAGCTTGTGCCTTTGCCGAATTTCTCGGCGACCACCGTCGCGAATGGGTAGACGGTGGAAGACCCTACGATGTTGATTTGATCGCGTGCCTCGGCGGCGCCCGCGAAAGTGGCGGCTGCGGCGGCAAGAAAAAGTGCTCTTTTGATCACGGGATTACTCCGTATCTCTTTGGTTTCATATACCGTTCTCCGGATGGCATCCGATGCGCCACGGCGCCGTTCGGGCAATCGCAGAGACGTTCCAACACGCCGCAAAATAGCGATCCATGGCGTCGTAATTACTACGGATTGATTACAAGAATATGACAGAAGGGCCGGAAATTCGCGGCCGGCGCCGCCTCAGGAAACGGGCGGTTGAGCGCTGCCCGGCAGTGAGACGGTGAAGGTGCTGCCCGCGCCTTCCGCACTGTCGATGGCGAGCTGGCCCCGGTGGCGGTTGACGATGTGCTTGACGATGGCGAGGCCGAGGCCGGTGCCGCCAAGCTCGCGGCTGCGCGCCGCGCTGACCCGGTAGAATCGCTCGGTCAACCGGGGCAGATGTTCGGTCGGGATGCCGTCACCGTGGTCGCGTACCGAGACGGTGCCGCCGCCGGTCGGCAGGGCGGTCACCGACACCGATACGGGGGTCTTGTCGCGGCCATATTTGATGGCGTTGTCGATCAGGTTCTGGAATACCTGGGTCAGTTGGTCCTCGTCGCCGGGAACCGTCAAATCCGGTCCGCTGATCTCGACCGCCATGCCGCGCTCCTCCGCCTTCAGGGCAAGCGAATCCCGCACCTTGGCCAGGAGCGGAAGAACGGCAACCGTGCCGGTCGGCCGGCTGCGTTCGTCAAGCTCGATGCGCGACAGCGACAACAGATCCTCGATCAGCCGCGCCATGCGTTCGGCCTGGTCGTGCATGATGATCAGGAATCGCTCCTGAGCCTCAGGGTCGTCGCGGGCGGCGCCGCGCAGCGTCTCGACGAAGCCGAGCAGGCTGGCGAGGGGCGTGCGCAATTCATGGCTGACATTGGCGACGAAATCCGCCCGCATGCGCTCGCCGAGCCGGATCGGCGTCAGGTCGTGCAGCAGGATCAGGGCGCCCCCATCGGCGCCGCCGAGCGGTTCGATCAGGGCGCTGTAGCTGCGGTGCTGCGGCGCCGGCATCGCAATTTCGACCGCCTGGCTGTCGCCGGTCGCCAGCGCCGCCTCGATCGATTGCAGCAGCACCGGATGGCGTAGCCCGGCGGCGAGGTCGCGGCCGAGCAGGGCGGTTGCCGTCAATTCCTGGGCGGCGCGGTTGGCGCGGACGACGATTCCGGCCCGGTCGATCACCACCAGCGGGTCGGGCAGCGCTTCCAGCAGGCGGTCCGCGGTCGCGCGCTCGGCGGTCAGCTTTTCGTGCTGTTCCCGCCAGCGCCGCGCCAGTCGGCCGACCGCGACCGAGAGCCGCGGCACCGTCGGCGCATGCAGTTTCAGATCCTCGCCATGCTCGGTCAGGTGCTCGATGCGGCGGCGCAGCCGGTCGAGGCCGGCGTAATGGCGTTTCGCGATCAACCCGCCGAGCGCCCCCAGCGCGACCGCGGCCGCCAGCGCCGGGGCCGGCGTCAGCCAGCCGCCCAACACCAGAATGCCCAAAATGACGATGCCCGGCGCGGCGATCGATATCGCGGCGCTCAAGGTACGGCTTGGCCGGCGCTCAGCCATGCTTCGGGCCCAATCCTTCGCGGCGGGGTCGCACGCCGGGCGTTTAGCGGATTGCGTCGTGCGCCGCCAATGCCGCGGCATTGACCAGATCGTTCACGGTTGACCCCATCTGGACGATCTGAACCGGCTTCGACAGTCCCAGCATGATCGGACCGATCACCGTGCCGCCACCCAGTTCGCGCAGCATTTTCGCGCTGATGCTGGCGCTGTGCAGCGCCGGCATGACCAGGCAGTTCGCGGGGCCGGTCAGGCGGCAGAACGGGTAGAGCTGCTTCATCAGCTCGAAGTTCAGCGCGCTGTCGGCCTGCATGTCGCCGTCATATTCGAAATCGACCTTGCGGCCGTCCAGGATCTCGACCGCTTCGCGCACCCGCTGCATATGCGGCCGCATCGGCTGGCCGAAATTCGAGAACGAGGTCAGCGCAACCCGCGGTTCCTGGCCGTATTGGCGGGCGTAGTTGGCCGTCTGCGTCGCGATGTCGGCCAGCTCTTCGGGCGTCGGCACTTCATGGACGTTGGTGTCGGCGATGAACACGGTGCGGCCGCGCGCCACCATGACCGTTACCCCCATCAGGCGCGCGCCGTCCTGGGGGCCGATCACCCGGGTGACTTCCTCGAAGCTGGTCGCGAAACTGCGCGTGGTTCCAGTGACCAGGGCGTCGCCGTCTTCCAACGCCACCATGCAGGCGCCGAAAACGTTGCGGTCCTGGTTCACCATGCGTTGGCAGTCGCGATAGAGAAAGCCCGCGCGCTGAAGCCGGGCATACAGGAAGTCGGTGTATTTCGCGTTGTTCTTGCTCACCCGCGCGTTATGGATCTCCAGGTCGCCATTGGTCTCGATACCGAGCCGCTCGACGGTTTCCTGAACGCGGTTTTCGCGGCCGATCAGGATCGGCATGCCGTATCCCGCATTGCGGAATGCGACGGCCGCGCGGATGACCCGCTCTTCCTCGCCTTCGGCGAACACGACGCGGCGCGGATTGGCGCTCACCCGTGTGTAGATGAACTGCAAGCTCGACATCGCCGGATCGAGCCGCGCCGACAGTTTCTGGCGGTACGCGTCCATGTCTTCGATCGGCCGCCGGGCGACGCCGCTGTCCATCGCCGCTTGCGCGACCGCCGCCGGCACGGCGGAAATCAGCCGCGGGTCGAAGGGCACCGGGATGATGTATTCCGGCCCGTAACGCAGCCGCGTGCCGCCATAGGCGGCGTCGACCTCGTCGGGGACGTCTTCCCGCGCCAATTCCGCCAGCGCCTCGGCGGCGGCGATCTTCATCGCGTCATTGATGGTGGACGCGCGCACGTCCAGCGCGCCGCGGAAGATATAGGGGAAGCCCAGGACGTTATTGACCTGGTTCGGGTAGTCGGACCGGCCGGTCGCCATGATCGCGTCCTTGCGCACGGCGCTGACGTCCTCGGCGGTGATTTCCGGATCCGGATTCGCCATCGCGAAAATAATCGGTTTCTTGGCCATCGATTTGACCATCGCCTTGCTGACCGCGCCCTTGACCGACAGGCCGATGAAGACATCGGCGCCGGCCATGGCTTCCTTCAGCGTGCGCAGGTCGGTATCGACCGCATGGGCCGATTTCCACTGGTTCATGCCGTCTTCGCGGCCCTGGTAAATCACACCCTTGGAATCGCACATCACGATATTGTCGTTCGGCACGCCCATCGACTTGATCAACTCGACGCAGGCGACCGAGGCCGCGCCGGCGCCGTTGACCACCATCTTGGTCTTCTTGATGTCGCGGCCGGTAAGGTCGATGGCATTGAGCAGGCCGGCCGCCGTAATGATCGCGGTGCCGTGCTGGTCGTCATGGAAGACGGGAATGTCGAGCAATTCGCGCAGGCGCTGTTCGATGATGAAGCATTCCGGCGCTTTGATGTCCTCGAGATTGATGCCGCCGAAACTGTTGCCGAGCGCGCGCACGCATTCGACGATCGTATCGACGTTTTCGGTGTCGAGTTCCAGGTCGATTGCGTCGATATCGGCAAACCGCTTGAACAGGACGGCCTTGCCTTCCATCACCGGCTTGGCCGCGAGCGCGCCGATATTGCCGAGCCCCAGCACCGCGGTGCCGTTGGAAATCACCGCGACGGTGTTGCCCTTCGCGGTGTAGTCGTAGGCGGTGGCCGGGTCCTTCTCGATCTCGAGACAGGGATAGGCCACGCCCGGCGAATAGGCGAGCGACAGATCGCGCTGGGTGGTCAGCGGCTTTGTCGGCAGCAGGGCGACCTTGCCCGGTTGGCCGCGCGAGTGGAAGCGCAGGGCTTCCAGCTCGGTGATACGATTATTCTCCATGATTTGCGCCGCTCTCCCCTCTAACGCGTTGAATTGCTCTGCGCGGCGCCCCATTGTCCTGCCCAGCGGCTGGGCAGGTGGCGGCGCCGCGCTCGAAAAATCATACTGACACGAAGTCGATGGATCATGCCAACCTTTCTCTTTCCCCACCGGTGCAAAAAATCTGCACGGGTTAACGCGCGGTTCGGCCCCGTGCTAACGTCGCGCCGATGACCCGACCCGTCGCGAAAATTCAAGGCAAAGCGCCGGCAACGCCGATGATGGTGCAGTACCTGCGCCTGAAGGAGCGTCATGCGGACTGTCTCCTGTTCTACCGCATGGGCGATTTCTACGAGATGTTCTTCGAGGACGCGGTGGCCGCATCGAAGGCGCTCGACATCACGTTGACCAAGCGCGGCGCGCATAACGGCGAAGACATTCCGATGTGCGGAGTACCGGTGCACGCCGCGGAGAATTATCTGTCGCGCCTGATCCGCAAGGGCTTCCGCGTCGCCATCTGCGAACAGCTCGAGGATCCGGCCGAGGCACGCAAGCGCGGCGCAAAATCCGTCGTCAAACGCGACGTGGTGCGCCTGGTGACGGCCGGCACGATCACCGAGGAACATCTGCTGGACGCGCGGGCGCACAACTATCTGGCGGCGCTCGCGACCGCCGCCGGCAGCCTCGCCATCGCCTGGCTCGACATTTCGACCGGCGAATTTTTCACCCAGCCCCTGCAATCGGATCAGGGAGCGGCGCTGTCCGCGGCGCTGGCGCGTATCGATCCGGGGGAGATTCTGGCGCCGGAAAAATTGCTCGGCCGCGAATCGTTGTTCGAGCCGTTCAATGAGTGGCGCGACCGGTTGACGCCGCAGCCCGACAGCCGGTTCGATTCACTGAATGCGCGCAAACGGCTAGAGGCTGTGTACGGCGTGGCCGCGCTCGACGCCTTCGGCGACTTCGGCCGGGCCGAGCTCGCCGCGGCGGGGGCGCTGCTCGACTATGTGGAGCTGACCCAGGTCGGCCGGCTGCCGCGCCTCGCCGCGCCGCGGCGGCTCTCCGAATCGGCCTTGATGGAGATCGACGCGGCGACCCGGCGCAATCTCGAACTCACCCAGACCATGACCGGCGAGCGCAAGGGTAGCCTGCTGTCGGTCATCGACCGCACGGTGACCGGCGGCGGCGCGCGGCTGCTGGCGGCGCGGCTGGCGGCGCCGCTGACCGATCCGGCGGGGATCGACCGGCGGCTCGACGCCGTGGGCTGGCTGATCGCGGAAAACGCGCTGCGCGCCGACATGCGCGCGATCCTGGCGCGCAGCCCCGATCTGGAGCGCGCATTGTCGCGGCTAACGGTCGGCCGGGGCGGCCCGCGCGATATCGCGGGCGTGCGCGACGG
>JBFFGE010000111.1:0-15354 GCA_041557595.1 Alphaproteobacteria bacterium | reverse complement strand
ATCAATTAAAGGCAGGTTGATCGATTCTATAAAGATAGAGCAGCTTATGAGCGCCCAATCGGGCGCACGCTGCTCTAGGATTGCAGGCGGTTCGAGGGGCCGAATTCAGGTCGCCTTGAACCGCCCCCGCCGCGCGTCGATATCAGGGACGTGGCCGGAGCCGCGCCAGGTCGGGAGACCCGTCGAACCGCCAGGGGAGTAGCCGCATGCCGGAAATCGCCATCACGCCGATCTACGCGGGCATTCTCGCCCTGGTCTATCTGTTCCTAGCCGCCTCGGTTATTCGCCAGCGCCGCCGGCTGGGTATTTCCGTCGGCGATGACGGCGATGCGACCTTCCTGCGCAGGGTGCGGGCGCATGGCAACTTTGCGGAATATGTTCCCATTGCCTTGATCCTGATGGCCTTTGCCGAATTACAGGGTACCGGAAGCGCGATTTTGCACCTCATGGGCGCCATGCTGCTGATCGGCCGTCTCAGTCACGGCTGGTGCTTCCTATTCACGACGCGCAATCTCACGGCGCGGGTGGCGGGGATGGTGCTGACGCTGGCCTCGATCGCCCTTGGTGCGTTTGCCTGTTTATGGACAGGTTTGATTGGCTAATCCCGGCGACCGATGCCGGATTCAATAAGTAAAAGTTATCAAATACTTAGGTATAGCCAAATTTTCACCCCTAATTTATGTAATCGGGAACAAAATGTAATGGTTAGTACTTTCGGGATGATTCTCGATAGGAGACTATCCATCTGTATTACTTGATACCTATCCAAAATAGCCCCGGTCATTGCCGAGAAACTAAATAAAATACAAGAAATAACAAACGTATTTCCGGCGCGATAAGCCCGGGCGAGGTAGTGCGGAAAATGGATGAAAATACAGTTTACCTTGTAGGAGGTACCACGGGCGCGCGTTCGGAATTGAGCCTCGTCCTCAACATGGCCAATTTCAAGGTGGAGGGCGGCTTCGACGACCCTTCGGCATGCTGGGCCTCGGCCACGCGGGATCCGGACCTCGTGCTGATCCTGTTGACGGCGGAGACCTCCGCGGAACAGCGATCCACCGAATCGCGCGTTCTGCTGCGCGAACTCCGGCAGGTATTCCCGACGGCACGGTTGGCGATCATTACATCGGACTCGTCCAAGAAACTGCAGCAGACCTGCATCGATGCGGGCGGGGACGCCTTCTTGCCGCTTTCCATGCCGGCAGACGCGTTTTGCCAGTCGCTCCGCGTGGTCATCCTGGGACAAAACGTGTTTGCCGCGGGAATTCGACCCGCCTGGCAGCGTCGACAGGTGCAGATGCTGATGAAGTCGGCGGCCCGGCATAAGGATCGGCGCGCCGCGGCGCGCAAACGGACGCTGATCAAGGCGCAGTTGGTGTTCAACGATAGCCATTGTCAGATGGATTGCACCGTGCTCGATATTTCGGAGACCGGCGCGAAAATCCGCCCATCCGACCTGACCAGCCTGCCGACACGGTTCGAACTCCGGATTCATTTCGGTAAGACACACACCTGTGAAGTCGTGCGCCGGTCGGCGAACTATCTTGGTGTCCGGTTCCTGGATGCCGAGAACGCAGCCGGAAAGACGCTGCCGAGTTGGCAGCGCTTTAGCCAAATCGACCCGCCGGAGCGGGTCGAAAAGCAAGAAGGCGCGCTGTCCGCTCTCTGGTAGGGGCGTGTCGGATTGTCCTGACCGGCCGGCCCGCGTGGCGGCGCGTGTATCCTTCATCAATGTCACGGGATTGCAAAATTGGAAATTCGGGACCTTTATAAGTCGGTAGAGACAAGGTCGGATTACCGCACGCTCTCGGCGCTGGTTGCGTTTTGGCGCGCAAGCGCGGGCGAAAAGGAATTGCCGGCACGTACCGATCTCGATCTGTCCCATTTGGGTTCCGTCCGCGATCATGTCTTTTGGGTCGATATCAGCCCGGCGCCGTACCGGTTTCGCGTTCGCCAAACCGGCGCCATGATCGACGAGACATTCGGCCGGTCCTTTGCGGGGCGTTGGATCGACGATCCGGCCGCACATTTTTTCGAGCGCGGCAACGTGGCCGACTACGTCCATACGGCAATCCACCAACGGCCGCATTTCACCTGCGGTCAAACCCTGTCCGTCTCGGGTCGGCGGATACAGTACATGCGGATGCTGTTGCCGTTATCGTCGGACGGCACGGCGGTGGATGGGATTCTGGGCGGTGTCGTGACGTCCTGGGCGTCCGGTTCCCGCGACTCCGGTGAGAAGTTTTTCGAGCGCTCGGACGAACTCCGATTGGCAATCGCGACCTGAACCCCTAGATCAACCTGCCTTTAATCGGAATCAATTAAAGGCACATAAGCTGCTCCAAGGCGTTTGTCGCGTCGCCGTACAATCAGGTTCGATATCCCGTGCCGTCCGCTTTTTCGAGCTGACGCAAGAGCGCGTCCCATTCCGCGCCGACTTCCACATGGCCGCCCTTGCGGTACATATCGAGCCCTTGCTGGATGGTTTTTTGTTGCAACGCTTCCGAGAGGGGCTGCAGTTCCGCGCCGCCGGTCATTGCCGTGATTTGCAGCCGGCAGGCATTCTCGATGCGGTACATCCAGACGAACGCCTCGCCCATCGTTTCGCCGACCGTCAGCAGGCCGTGGTTGCGCAGGATGAGGATCCGTTTTTCATCCAGGTCGGCGACGATACGGGGCCGTTCGACGGTGTCGGTCGCCGCACCCTCATAGTCGTGATAGGCGAGCCAACCCATCACGGTGAGCGCTTTCTGGCTGGCCGGCAACAGGCCGTTCTTTTGCATCGACACCGCGGTGCCGTAGCGGCTGTGGCTGTGCATCACGAAATGGAGCTGCGGGACCGCCATGTGGATCGCGCTGTGGATCACGAAGCCGGCGCGGTTGGCGCCGTATTCGCTATCCGAGAGGACATTGCCGTCGCGGTCGACCGTGATCAGCGACGAGGCGGTGATCTCGTCGAACAGCAGGCCGAAGGGATTGAGCAGGAAGGTGTCGTCAGTGCCCGGCACGCGCGCCGAGATATGCGTGTTGTTGAGGTCGGTCCAGCCCCAGAGCGCACACAAGCGGTAAGAGGCGGCGAGGTCGCAACGGACTTTCCACTCGTCCTCGGACATGCCGGTTGGGATCGTCTCGCGGCGGGAATCGACGGCGGTTACGGACATGGCTCAATGTTCCTGTTCGGCGGTGTTGGTCGCCGGAATGGTCGCATAAAGCCGCCCTATTGTGAACGAGTATCCCAGGTGGCGCCGCAGCGGATTGTTTGAATGGTCGTTACCGGGGTCGGCAATCGATAGGGATCAGCGGTCTTTCTTGTAGGGTCTGTCGCGGAAATCGACCATGACGCCGGTGCAGAACTTGGCCGATTCCATCCAGCTTCCGGAGACCCGCAAATGCCGCGTCTTGTCCAGCCAGACGGATCGCTTGATCAACGAACCGAACTTCTTGAATTCCTCGACGATGTCGGGCTTTCCGTACGTCTTCGCCATTGTCGCGCGGGTCGTTTCGTAGAGGTCGTCGCAGCGCTGCTCGTTGGTTTGTCGCTTGTCGATTTGCGGCAGCAGGCGAATCAAATACGCCTTGTTTTTCCGAAAGAACACGATGACCTTGCGGTCCGGCGTTCCGGGCTCGATGAACTGCAGGCATCCGGAAACCCGTTTGGGTAAGGGTTTGCAACGGATCAAATCCTTGCTGCCGGCCAGCTTCTTTTCCGCCTGTTCGATCGACATGCCGAGATTTAGGGAACGGTAGCCCGCAATATCGGCGGCGGAGGACGGGTCAATCTGAAAACATAAGGCAAGGACCATGGCCGTTGCCGGGAACATGCGCCGTATCATGTTGATATTTCTCCTTGCCCGCAGGGCCGTACCGACTGTGGCCATTGCGGGCAAACCCCAGTCGACCGATCCTAAAAGAAATTTAAATTTTCGATCTTCCGCCACGGTTTTCGAGGGGTATTTCGGTTAAGTGCCCGGCGGTGTCGAGCCTCAATCCGCCGCGGCGCTGGTCTTATCGCCGCGGAAGGCGGGCATCACCTTCTCGGCGAACAGGCGCAGGCTCGCCTTCGCTTTTTCGGTGCCGTAATAGGGCGGATAATGGACCATCAACGAGGTCAGGCCGGTCTTTTCCTTAAGCGATCGGATTTTTGCGATGATCGTCTCGGGCGATCCGTGCAGCAGCGTGTTTTCGTTGAGCTCGTCATAGTCGAGCGTGGACCGGTTGTCCTTCTCCGAAATCTTGCCGAGATAGCCTGCGGTCGCCTTGCCCATGAAATGCTCGAGGTGCCGGACGATGCCGTCCGCGCTCTCGGCCTTGGCCTGTTCGTCGGTTTCGGCGACATACAGCCACCGCGCAATGTCGACCTCGCCGCAGGCCGGATTGCCGTTCCAGGGGGCGGGCGCCTGCTTGACGGCGTCCCGGTAGACGGTGATCTGTTCGGCCAGTGCGTCGGCGGCCGGCAGGGTCGACAGCATCAGTCCGAAGCCGTGCCGGCCGGCAAATCCGATCGAGCGGTCGGTCCCGCCCGCCATATAGAGCGGCGGGTGCGGCTGTTGCACGCTGGCCGGGAAGATTTCGTCGTTGCCGTCGATCTTCAGGTCGAAATACTTGCCCTTGTGGATAATCTTGCGCTTGTGCAGCAGGTCGAGGATGACCGGGATTGCCTCTTCCTGAATGTCGCGCCGTTCCTCGAACGAGACGCCGAGTCCTTCGAATTCGTACGGCCGGTAGCCGGAGCCGAGCCCGAGGGTCAGCCGTCCCTCGCTCAGGATGTCGATGAAGCCCATATTTTCGGCAATGCGCACCGGGTTGTAGAGCGGCACCGTCATAACCGCGGTGCCGAGCCGGATGCGTTTTGTCTGCGCCGCCAGATAGGCCATATAGGCGAAGGGATCGGGCAGGATCCCGTAGGTGTTGCTAAAATGGTGTTCCGCGATCCAGGCCGTGTCGAAGCCCAGCCGGTCGGCCTCGATGACCTCCGCCGTCACCCGGGCGTGCACGTCGCGATGCGGATAGGGCTCCGTGTCGATATTCGGGTGCGAAGTGAAGAGAATTCCGAAGCGCATGATGCAATTCCAGTGTTGGACGGTGACCAGGGGCGGCGACGGACATCATAGGCAAATCCGTGTGCCCGCGCGAGAGGCCAGTGGGGGCTTCCGGGTCGCTTGGGACCAGCGAGACGGCGGTTATCGCCGACGGTACGGCATATAGGTGTTGACCAGATCGAGCGTTCCCGGCACCGCATCCAGCAGCGCCGTCGGCACCGTGTACTGATTGCACGGCGCGGCATGTTCGATTAGGGCGACATGGTCGCCCTCGGCGGCCGTGTTCGGGTAGAGCCGCAGCGCCGCGGTGCCCGGGTCGCGCCCGACGGTCTCCGTCAGCGCCTCCAGCAACGCCGGCTCGTTGGCACCGTGAAACCGCAGCAGGGTGAGATAACGCCGGCGGGTCGTGTCGGTGATCGCATGGCCGGGGTGCAGTTGCGCCCCTTCGGCCCGGTAGTAGCCCCGGATGTTGGCCAGGACCCGCTTCGACCAGACGGACAGGTTGGCCCCGCCGATTGCGCGATAGGCCTCGCCCTCCAGCACTGCCGGTTCCGTCAGGTCGTAGACCGCCATGTAGCGCGGCCAGCCGGTGATGCAGACATAGCGCAGCGCGGTCTCGAAGCCCGGTACCGCCGCGCGCTCGGGGATATGCTCGGTATCGTACCAGGCGTTGAATTCCTCGTCGGCGTCGGTCGCGGCCTCCATCAGAACCAGCAGAAGTCCCTTGGCGGTGGACATGGCGCAGCCTCCCGTTTCGGTGATAATACGCGTCCATAGTCTCGCGCTTTCCTGCGCGGGGGAAAAGGGCGGGGCGCCGCTCTTTGTGGGCGGAGAAGATGAAAGCCGGAGGAAAATGACCGAACGGAAGACGATGCTGGTGATTGGGGCGACCGGGGTGATCGGCCGACGCCTGATTGAAACCCTGGAGCCGATGGAGGATTGGGACATCGTCGGCGTGTCGCGCCGCGCGCCGGATTTCGCGACCCGGGCGCGTCACGTGTCGGTCGATCTCAGCGATCGCGACGATTGCCTCGCCAAGCTCGGCGGGCTCACCGAGGTCACCCACATGATGTTCGCCGCCTATATCGACCGGCCGAGCTGGGCGGAGCAATGTGCGCCCAACGCGGCGTTGATCGAGAACACTTTCGACGGGTTCGAGCCCGCGTCGGGCAATTTGCGCCATGTCACGCTGATGCAGGGGACAAAGTATTACGGCTGCCATCTCGGCCCCTTCAAGACGCCAGCGAAGGAGAGCGATCCCCGTCACATGCCGCCAAACTTCTACTTCAACCAGGAAGACGCGCTGCGCGCGCGCCAGCAGAGCAAGCCGTGGCAATGGACGTTGCTGCGGCCGCACACCGTGTGCGGCTTCGCGCCCGGCATGCCGCTGAATCTGATCGCGGTGATCGCCGTCTACGCGGCGATGTCGAAGGAGCTGGGGCTGCCGCTGCGCTTCCCCGGCACGGAAGGCGGCTACCGCTCGGTGTTTCAGGTGACCGATGCGGATCTGCTGTCGCGCTCCATTATCTGGGCGGCGACCGAGCCGAATGCGGGCAACGAGGCGTTCAACATCACCAATGGCGATTTTTTCCGATGGGAGACCTTGTGGCCGCAATTCGCCGAGGCATTCGGAATGGAATGCGCCCCGCCGGCGCCGATCCGGCTCGGTGAGTTCATGGCCGACAAGGGTCCGTTGTGGGATGCAATGGTCGCGAAACACGGGCTGATGCAGTTGCCCATGGAGCAAGCGGTCAACTGGCCGTTCGGCGATTACATCTTCAACCAGGACTGGGACATCATGTCCGACACGCTAAAAGCGCGGCAGGCGGGGTTCCACGACTGTGTGGCGAGCGACGCCATGTTCCTGCGGTTGTTCGGCGAAGTACGCGCGCGGCGGTTCGTGCCGTGAGGGTGGTTGCCGCCAAAAATCAGGTGCGATAGCGTTTGGGCCAGCCTGCGGGCAGTGAGGGAGTCACATGAATTCACTCAGCACGGATCAAATCGCCGCCTGGCGGCGCGACGGGTTTCTGTTTCCGTTTCCCCTGTTGGACGCGGGCGAGCGCCAGGAATGCCTGGACGGGCTCGCGCGGTTCGAGGGCTGGCTGGGCGCGCCGGTCAACGCCACGAAAGATTTGAACTGGCGGACCATGCCGCACATCACCTTGCCCTGGGTGACGCGACTGGCGCGGGATCCAAGAATCCTCGACCGGATCGAAGCATTGATCGGGCCGGATATCCTGGTCTGGACGAGCACCTTCTTCATCAAGGAGCCGGGCACGCCGACGATCGCGGCCTGGCATCAGGATTCGACCTATTACGGGTTGGAGCCGCGCGAGGAGGCCGCCGCCTGGATCGCATTGACCGACGCCAACAGCGCGTCCGGCTGCATGGAGGTGCTGTCTTTCGACGGCGCGCCGAAGCAGATGCGCCACGCCGCCCATGTCATCGAGAACAGCGTCAACCGCGCGGGGCAGGAAATCACCGAACCGATCGACGACAGCCGTCCGGTCGCGATGGAGCTGCGGGCCGGGCAATTCTCGATCCATCACGGGCTGTGCCTGCACCGGTCCGGCCCCAACACCGCCGAACACCGCCGTATCGGCCTCGGCATCAATTTCATTCCCGCCCATGCGAAGCCCACCGGCGCCCTGCGGACCGCGGCGATGCTGGTGCGCGGCGAAGACCGCTGGGGCCATTTCGAACTGATCGATCCGCCCAAAACCGAGTTGGACGCCGACGCGGTGGCGGCGCATGACCGGGCGGTGGGCCTGTATCGCGAAACCTATTGCGAGCAGGAAGCGCTGCACGCGCGGCAATACGGCTAGCGAAGCGCCGGTCGGCGTTCACTCAGGCCGCATGCCCTTGTCGCTCAGCTCCCGGATCGCTTTTTCGTTCTTCGTCAGGTCTTCCATGCCCATGCCGCGCAGCACGTTGGGGGCCTTGGTGAACTGGATGTTGTCGTAGCCGATGATTTCGATGCGGTTGCCCCAGGGGTCGAGGAAATCGAGGAAGCGGCCGGGCACCAGTTTGATGCCGTTCTCCTCGAGCGCGCGGCGCACCGCCTCCTTGTCGTCCACGACCAGCCCGACATGTCGTTTCTCGTCCGGCGCCTGACGGCGGCCGCGGGCGAAATTGATGAACTGGTCCCCGAGGTCGATGAAGGCCTGGCTATCCGTCTTGCGGCGAACGGAAAAATCGAACAGCTTGCCGTAGAAGGCGATCGCCTCGTCGATATCGCCGACTTCCAAAGCCACGTGGTTGAAACCCACGGCGCGCGCTTTCTTCGGTTCGGCCATTGCTCGTTCTCCGTCGGGTTCGTGTGCGCGGATTGCCCGCAGCATACTGCATCGCGCCTACCATCCTATCCCACGTCTCCCGTGCGTTGGCGCGCGGGGCGGCGTATGCTGAAGTGCTTCAGAATTTGAGGACAACGACACGATGAATGCAAGGACACTTTCCGTTCTCGCGGGATTTGCGGTCGTGATGCTGTTGGCGGCGTCCTCGGCGCGGGCCGACGCCATCGACGGCAGCTGGTGTCACGACGACGGTCGGCATATGGCGATCGAAGGACCCGCCATCGTCATTCCCACGGGTAAAAAAATAGCCGGCAGATACGATCGCCACGCCTTTGACTACGTGGTGCCCGCGGGCGAGCGCGATGCCGGTACCGCCGTGACGATGATCCTGATCAACGACGAAACCATCCACCTGACGATGGGCGAGGCGACGAATGCGGTGCAGATCTGGCGCCGATGCGCCCTGCCTACAAGCTGAAGCGATGCGTTGAGGAGAGACATCATGCCGAAAGCCGCAAAGGCCCCGATCACCCCGGAAGAGGCGCGCAAGACCCACCACGCGCCGGTGATCCGCCGGCCGGACGACTATCCGCCGGAAATGGGCCGCTTCGCCAACATGACGCAGATGGTGTTTCACCCGACCGAGGATCATCCGACCGAACCCAATGCGGGCGTCCTGACCTATCTGCCGGGTGCGGCGTTTCCGCTGCACAAGCACGATTTCGCGCAGGTGTGGTACGTGCTGGAGGGCGAATGCCGGTTCGGCGAGGAGACGCTCCGCGCCGGCGACATGGTGCATCTGGCCGACCCGCATTTCGAGTACGACATGCATACCGAAGGCGGCTGCAAGATCCTGTTCGTGCAATATCCGGGGCCGACAACCGGCGCGCGGCCGATCTATGACGGCCGCTTCAACAAGACCGAAAAGCCGGATATCGCGCAGGAAGATCTGGAGCGCTGAGCGGGCGAGATGGAGTAGGCGGTCCGATTGGGGAGATAACTCAAGCAATTCTCAAGAAAACTTCAGTTTTTCTTCAAGCTGGTCGTCTTGTTCGTTGCTACTTCTATCGCCACGCGATGAGGCAATCGCGCCAGCATAGAGGATGTAGACATGCCGAAATTCGAATACGAAGGTATTACCGCGCAATTCGGGGACAGCGGCACCGGCGATCCTGTGGTCTTGTTACATGCCGGCGGAAGCTCTGGGCGGCAGTGGCGAAAAATGGGCGCATATCTGGATGCGGAATATCGACTGATCGCGCCGGACTGCATCGGCTTTGGCGGGACCGGTCCTTGGCCCGGCCCGGACGAATTGACGCACGACACGCAGGCTCAACTAATCCGCGCACTGATCGAGCGCGTTAGCGATACTCCGGTCGATGTGGTCGGGCATTCCTATGGCGGCTCGACCGCGGTGCGGCTGGCGCTAATGACGCCGGAATGGGTTCGGCGGCTGGTGTTGATCGAGCCGATCGTTACCGTCTTGTTACCACAAGCGGGTGAGGACTCCCTGTTTGCCGAGTACCGCACGCTGGCCGAGGGTTTCATCGCCCATGCCGAGGTTGGCGAGGAAGAACAGGCGTGGCGGACGTTCCTCGATCTACGCAATGGCGCCGGCACCTGGGCGGGTATGCCTGAAAAGGCGCGTGCGGGCTTCATCTCGACGACCGGACAAGCGGTCCATCACTGGCGATCCAACCTCAACAACCCGACGACGTTGGAGGAAGTGCGCGGTATTAAGCATCCGACCATGGTGATCCGCGGCGCGGCGACCACCATACCGGAGCGTCGCGTGTGCGAAATATTGCGCGATGAAATTCCCTGTTGCACCTATCAAGTCATTCCCGGCGCCGAGCACATGTCGCCGCTGACGCACCCGGCGGAAGTTGCCAACCTTGTCAGTCGACATCTGGCCGCGTCATAGGGCTAAATGGCCCCCGTTCAGTCGAACACCGTGTCCATGTAGTGGGTCGGGTCCACGATCGCCTCGATCACGGTCGGGCCGATCGCCGCGAAGGCTGCCTGGAGCGCGCGCTCCAGTTCGTCCGGCGTGGTGGCGCCGATCGCGGGGACGCCGAAATAATGCGCCGGGGGCGTGCTGTACTCTTCCTGCTGCAATTCGGAACCGTAGAGCCCGTACTGCCGGTGTTCCTGCTTGATCTGGATGAGGCTCAGCCAGCGGTCGTCGAGCACGACGACGGGCAGGGCGAGGCCGAGCCGTTTCGCGGTTGCCAACTCGCCGCAGGTCATCTGAAAACACCCGTCGCCGAGGATGCAGACCACGGGTTGGTCGGGGCGGGCGATCTTGGCGGCGATGGCGCCGGGCAATCCGAAGCCCATCGACGACCAGCCATTGGTGATCAGGAAGCTGCGCGGCGCATGCACCGTCCACTGGCTGGCGATCTGATGGGTGTGCGCGCCCACGTCGAAGGACAGGATGCCGTCGCGGGGCAGCGCCGCGCGGACGATGTCGATCGCCTGATGCGGCGCGAAGCCGGGGCTTTTCGGGCGCAGCGAGTCCTGAAACTTTTGCCGGTGCGCGCCGACCAGCGCTTCGGTCCAGTCATTTTCCGCCGGTGCAAGCGCATTGAGGCCGTCGAGCGCCGCATCCAGATTGCCGACCACATTGGCCGCCACCGTGACCGTCGCATCGATATCGGCCTCTTCGATGCCGATGTGCAGCACCGGCACGTCGCCGGCGAAGACCTCGTACTCGCATTCCACCGTGTCGTATCCGAGGCCCACGATCAGGTCGGCGCCGCGCAGGAATTCACGCTGCACCTGTCGGCGGCCGCGCTCGATGCAGCCGATGGAGAGGGGATGATGTTCGTCGATCATGCCCTTGGCCATCGTGGTGGAGCCGAAAGGCATGGCGTTGCGGTTGACGAAGTCTCGCAGCAGTTCGGGGTTCTGCAGGCGCATCGCCGTCGTGCCGACGATCGCAACGGGTTTGCGCGCCGACTGGAGCAACCGGTGCGCATCCTCCAGCATGGCTTTGCTCGGCGGCGCCATGGCGGGCACGGAGGGGCTCTCGGCGGGCGGGTCTTCGGAGATGGGGGCGAGGGAGACATCCTCCGGCAGGTCGAGATGCACCGGCCCCTGCGGTTCGGTCAGGGCGATCCGGATCGCCTCTTCCACGGTCTTGCGGATCGAGCCGGGGCGCAGCGGCAGCGTGGCTTTGGTGATCGGTTTGAACAGCGCATGGTGGTCGATCATCATCTGGATGCGCCGGCCGATCTGGTCGGTGTTCAGCGTGCAGGTCAGCGCAATCATCGGCGAGCGGTCGAGATAGGCGTCGCCGACCCCGGTGGTCAGGTTGGTGGCGCCCGGCCCGAGCGTGGCGATGCAGAGCCCGGGCGCGCCGGTCAGCCGCCCGGTCACGTCGGCGCTGAACGCGGCGGAGCCTTCGTGGGCGGTCAGCACGAAGTTGATCCCGCCGGTGCGCATCGCCTCGATCATCGGCAGCACATTGCCGCTCGGAATGCCGAAACCATGCCGGATTCCGGCCTGCTTGAGGGTCTGCACGATCAGTTCTGCATTGTTCATCGAAAGTTTCCGCTGCGGTGTGTCGGGTAGGTGCCGGTTCAGGCGCCGGAGCTTAGCCCCGGCGCGGCGGTGAATCCACCATGAGGTTCCTTGGTCGAGTCGTGTTGATTTCTGCGCTGCGCGCTCTCATGCTATTTTTGATTTGAACGCCGCGATGCAAATCGGCGAGCGAATTCATCTCTGTTGGATCAGGAGGACGCCATGGCGGAACCGCGCACCATGTTCGAAAAGATCTGGGATCGGGCGTGCATCCTGACCCGCGACGACGGGCAGTCGCTGCTCTATGTCGACCGGCATCTGGCGCATGAAGGATCGGGGCGGGGCTTCGCCCGGTTGCGCGCCGAGGGGCGCAAGCTGCGCCGGCCGGACCTGACCTTCGGCACCGCCGATCACTACGTCTCCACCAGGGGGCCGAAGCTGGACGACATCGCCGATCCGGAAATGCGCGAGCGCGTCGCCAACTGCGGTCCCAACGCAGAGGAATTCGGCGTTACATTCTTCACGCTTGGCGATCCGCGGCGCGGCATCGTCCATGTGGTCGGGCCTGAGCAGGGGCTGACGCAACCGGGGTTGCTGATCGTCTGCGGCGACTCGCACACCTCGACCCATGGCGCGCTCGGCGCCTTCGCTTTCGGCATCGGCTCGACCGAGCATTACCACGTGATGGCGACGCAATGCCTGTGGCAGCGCAAGCCCAAGACCATGCGCATCAACGTGGAAGGCGAGCGCGGCTTCGGCGTTACCGCGAAGGACGTGATCCTGCACATCATCGGCGAGATCGGCGCGCAGGGCGCAACCGGTCATGTCATCGAGTATGCCGGCTCGGCGATCCGCGGCATGTCGATCGAGGAGCGGCTGACCGTTTGCAACATGTCGATCGAGGCGGGCGGCCGCGCCGGCATGATCGCCCCCGACGAAACGACATTCGCGTATCTCAAGGGCAAACCCTTCGCGCCGCATGGCGATGATTGGAAGACCGCGGTCGCGCTCTGGAAGACGCTGCCGACCGACGCGGGCGCGGTGTTCGACCGGGAGGTGACCATCGATGCCACCGGCATTGCGCCCACCGTGACCTGGGGCACCAGCCCGGAGAACGCGCTGCCGGTGACCGCGGCGGTGCCCGATCCGTCCGCCGAGAGTGACGCGGGGAAACGCACGGCGCTTGAGAACGCCATCGACTATATGGGGCTGAAACCCGGTACGCCGCTCACGGACCTTTCCGTCGATGGCGTGTTCATCGGTTCCTGCACCAACGGCCGGCTGTCCGATCTGCGCGCGGCGGCGGCGGTTGCCAAGGGCCGCAAGGCGAAGACGCAAACGATCGTCGTGCCCGGATCGGGCCAGGTAAAGGCGCAGGCCGAAGCCGAAGGCCTCGACAAGGTTTTTACCGAGGCGGGCATGGAATGGCGCGAAGCCGGCTGCTCCATGTGTTGCGGTTTCAACGGCGATATCGGCAAGCCGCAACAGCGCTGGGCGTCGACGTCGAACCGCAACTTCGTCGGCCGGCAGGGACCGGGCGTGCGCACCCATTTGATGAGCGCGGCGATGGCGGCCGCCGCCGCCGTGACCGGCAAGTTTACCGATGTCCGTGACCTGGAGGAGAACACCTGATGCATGGCGGCATGCTTCGACAAGCTCAGCATGAGGCCGGGTTTCGGTTCCTGGTTTCACATCGTGCCCGATGATTTTCCTCATCCTGAGCTTGTCGAAGGATGCGGAAAATCATTCCGCCCGAAGTCCGCAAGTACGATGACTTGAAGGAGAACGCCTGATGGAAGCCTTCACCACACTGACCGCGGTCGCCGCGCCCTTCGACCGGTTGAACACGGACACCGACCAGATCACGCCGGGCCGCTTCCTGAAGAACTGGGATGCGGATTGGGCCAAGGTGCTGTTTCACGATCTGCGATTTACCGCCAAGGGGAAGGAGCGAAGGGATTTCGTCCTCAACCAGGCGCCGTTCCGCGAGGCGAAGATCCTCGTCGGCAACACCAACTTCGCCTGCGGCTCGTCGCGCGAAAGCGCGGTGCATGCGCTGGTCGCCTACGGCTTCCGCGCCGTCATCGCGCCCAGCTTCGGCGATATCTTCTTCGGCAATTCGAGCAAGAATGGCTTGTTGGCGTTCACCCAGGATGCGGCGATCTGCGCCAAGCTGCGTGAACAGCTGCACGCCGACCCCGGCGCCACCATGAGCATCGAACTCGAAGCGCAGCGCTTCACCGGGCCGGACGGTTCTTCCTATTCCTTCGAGATCGACGGCTTCCGCAAGCATGTCCTATTGAACGGCCTCGACGACATCGAACTTACGATGCAATACGAAGACCAGATCGCCAAGCACGAGGCGGGGCTGAAGCAGGAAATTCCGTGGATCGTCGGGTGAGGGGAGTTAGTGATCTATGGTTCCCACTGTTATTTCGGTGACGTCGTTAGTTATCTGCCGCATCGGAATGGTCGTTGCAGCGGTAGGTTCCGTTATCGCGGAGTTCGACCACACCAATAGACTTGACCTCATCTGGTCGTCCCTTCAGACGCTTTGAGATGACAAGTTGATGTGGCGAATCAGAGCACAATATGGTTTCGGCAATAATAAATGGCTGAAGGAGATTCCTTACGTTTGCGTCAATATCTTGCCAATTGGCTAGTTTAGATCCGCGAATTCGGTATCTAATCCGCAGATGCCTACCAATGTTTGTATGAGCGAATTAGACGAGCGGAATTTCGCCATCCATCGCGGGATCGCAAATAAAATTCACAAAATTATCAGATATATTTGGATTCGGAAAATAGTGTGTTCTGTTAACTTCGAGTAACAAACCGTTTATGTCCCGATTTGACACGCTAGGATCTGCACTAATTCTTATATTATTTCGCAATACTTCTGGTGTGTATTTAATAAGTCCTGCATCGGTTTTTTCGAAATGTGATGGCGTCGCCAAAATTGCTCTCTCTCTCTCTAAATCTTGAAAACCATTCCGAATATTTCCGCGCTGAATCATGATTTCGATTAAATCTTGATCGTATAATTTACGGTATTTGTATTTCGGTCCGACCTGAATTGGGTTGGATTACCGGTGCACCGTAATTGGAAACATGTCAGGCCAATGCGCTTCAATCACGATGAAGTCATGCAAGCCGCCCCTCCAAAATCGCCTTTTTGTCAGAAATGCTTTGGGGATTTTGAGCTTGGTCGATCCGGCATGGTCTTTAAGGTCTAGGTCGACGAGCGCACGATCAGTGCTTTCGCCACGGAAGTTTCCTCTATCGACTATTGTTGAAACGTCAATGACATCAAGAGCGTCCAAATTGCGGAGATGGTTGATGCCAAATGTTGCTACAGCGGAGCACAAAAGTATGCCAGCGACTAGGAGTGCCTTCGGATTTCGACTCTAATATTTCATGCCTATGCGGATGGCTAGGACTTGCAAGTATCTGGATAGGACGCAATCGCCACCAATCTTTTCAGATCCATTGAT
>JBFFGE010000110.1:0-15381 GCA_041557595.1 Alphaproteobacteria bacterium | reverse complement strand
GGCGACGATGAACAGCCGGCGGAACGGAAACAATGTAACGCCGTCGTCCCGCCGCGGGTATGCCTCGAGTATCCGGGCCCTGTAGGCGTCTTCGAAGTCGCTGCGCAAGGGCTCGTCCAGGGCATCCAGGAAACGCCGCAGCCATGTGCCTGTGGTAAATTCCGCCACGGGATTGTCGCCGGTCAGGGCCTGCAGATATTCCACGGTCCAGATATCGATCTCGGCGGTGACAGACGCCAGAATGTCGTAATACGTCGCCATCGGTGCGGTCGGCGGGTCGACGATCAACGGCTCCAGAGTGGGCCGCCAGGGGCCATCCAGCGCCACATCGTACATCAGCTGATGCGAGGGGGCGGTGAAATTGGCCGGCATCTGGATCGCCAGGCATCCGCCCTCTGTTACGTAGCCGGCAAGACGCGGGAAGAGTTCCGCGTGGCCATCGAGCCAGTGCAGCGCGGCGTTGGAATAGAGGACATCGACAGGCGCGTCGGGCGCCCAGGCGCCGATATCGGCTTCGATCCAGGAAGCATCCGGCAGATCGGCGCGGGCGCGATCGAGCATATCCGGCGAACCGTCGACACCGACCAGATCGGCGTTCGGCCAGCGCTGGCGCATCGCCCGGGTTGCGCTGCCCGTGCCGCAGCCGAGATCGACCACCTGCCGGGGCGACTCCAGGGGAATCCGCGCCAGGAGCTCGAGTGCCGGACGCTGCCGGTGATCGGCAAAGGCGAGGTATTGCGTGGGATCCCAGCTCATGTCGGCGCTATTCGGCGGCTGCGTCCACGCTGCCGGGAGTCAGCGCGAAGGCGTCGGCGAGGAGCTGGTAGGATCGTTTGCGCGCGTTGAAGTCGTAGACATTGGTGATGACGACGATTTCGTCGACGCCGTATCGGTCGGCGAGACCGAGCAGCGTCGCCTTGACCTGCTCGGGATCGCCGAGCACGGTGCGTTCGCGATTGTGCCGGATGCGCGCTTTTTCAGCGTCGGAATATTCCGTGGCGAGCGCCTCTTCGACCGACGGCATCGGCCCGTGATAGCCCTGATCGGCGCGCAGCCGCTGCAAATCGCGGGTCGCCGTGATCTTTTCGGCCTCTTCCTCGGTGTCGGCGCAGACCACGAAAACGCCGATATTGGCCGTCGGTGCGTCGACGCCGCGCGACGGCTCGAATTTCTCGAGATAGGATCGCACAACCGTTTCGCCGCCGACCGGGTTGATGAAATGGGCGAAGGAAAAGGCGAGCCCAAAATGCGCCGCGTAGGCCCCGCTATAGTCGCTGGACCCAAGCAGCCAGATCGGCGGCGCGGACTCGGTCTTGGGCGTCGCACGCACCTTGGCGAAGGGATGGTCGACCGGCAGCAGATCGTGCAGGAACGCATCCAGATCCTGGATCATGTTCGGGAAATACTCGGCGCCGACCGGTGAGCCATAGGCCAGCGCCCGCGACGTGGGAAAATCGCTGCCGGGCGCGCGGCCGATGCCCAGATCGATTCGGCCGGGATACAGCGTTTCCAGGACGCGGAAGGTTTCCGCCACCTTGTAGGGGCTGTAATGCGGCAGCATGACGCCGCCGGTGCCGACCCGAATAGTCGAGGTTTCCGCCGCCACCCGGGTTACCATGATTTCCGGCGAGGGGCCGGCAAGCCCGTCGCTGCTGTGATGTTCGGCCAGCCAATACCGGTGATATCCCAGCGTCTCGGCGAATTGTGCGAGCTGGATGGTCTCGTGCAGCGCGTCCGATGGCGTACCGCCGGCGCGGATCGGCGATTGGTCGAGCACGCTCAAGCGCAATTTTCCGGTCTGGCTCTTGCCCGTCTGGCTCATGGATGACTTTCGTTTGGGTTGGTGGCAATGTCGGACGGTGTAGATATAGCGCGGATCGGCGCGGGGGTCATCGTGATGTTGAAGGATAACGACCAGGCGGAAACGGTCGCGCTGCAGGCCTTGGCCTATCTCGCCGGAGACGAGGAGCGGTTGCAGCGGTTCTTGATGCTGACCGGATTGACGATCGAGGATGTCAAGGCGCGCGCCCAGGAAGCCGGCTTCTTGTCCGGTGTGCTGGATCATCTCTTGTCCGACGAACCGCTGCTGTTGGAATTTGCGGAGGAAGTCGCCATTGCGCCGGAGTCCGTCATGAAGGCGCGCAGCCGTTTCCCCGGCATGTCCGAATATTAGGGACCGGGAATCGCATCCCGTGGAATCGCCGTCCCCATCGTTACTGGATCAGGCGCGCGCCGCATTGGGCGACGGGGACCACGGCCGGGCCGAATCCCTGGCGAAGCGCGCACTTGCGGAAGATCGCGACGGGTCCGCGCATGCCCTGCTGGCGCCGCTCCTGCGGCGGCGGGGCGCAATGGCGGAAGCGGAACGGCACGCGCGCCAGGCCCTGGATGCGGCGCCGGATGATGCTGTGACATGGGCGCATCTCGGCGCCATCCTGTGGGCCAAGAACGACGTTGCGGGCGCGCTCGACGCCTATGCCGCCGCTGCGGCGGCCCGTCCCAACAACGCCATCCTGCAGAACGAGTACGGCAATGCGCTGACCCGCGCGGGCAGGTTCGAGGCGGCGGTCGAAAGATTCGAGCGCGCTGTCAACTTACGCTCGGACATCCCTGAAATTCATAACAATATGGGCAACGCGCTGCGCGGCGCGGGGCGGCTTCAGGACGCGGTCGACGCCTATGCAAAGGCGCTGGAGATCAGGCCGGATTACCCGGAAGCCTTGGGCAATCTCGGTGTCCTTCTACAGTCGGCGGGCAATCAGGAGACGGCGATCAAGGCGTTCGACAGGGTGATTGCGCTGCGGCCGGACGATGCGCTGGCCCATACCCATCGGGGCGCGGCGCTGGCGGCGCAGGGTCGGCTGACCGAGGCGGCGGCGGCGCATCGCGCAGCACTCGCCATCGCGCCGAAAAACGCGGCCGCGCATAACAATCTCGGCATTGTCCTGAAGGATCAAGGTCTGTTGGCCGAGGCCCGCGCCGCCTACCAGGCCGCCCTGATGGCGCGGCCGGACGATGCCGCGGCGTATTCCAACTATCTGATGTGCCTCTCCTACGATTCGGCGATCGAGGGGCAGAGCCTGCTGGGGCAGCATCGCGACTGGGCGCGACGACATGAAACATCGCCGATAGAACCGGTACCGGAAATCGGAAAGACCGAGGGACCGATCCGGATCGGGTATGTCTCGCCCGACTTCTGGACCCATTCGGTGGCCTATTTCATCGAACCGGTGCTGGCGGCGCATGATCCGGACCGGGTCCATGTCACCTGTTACTCGGATGTCACCGAGCCGGACGAGACGACGGCGCGGTTGCGCGGTCTGGCCGCCCAGTGGCGCGATGTCGCCGCCCTGGACAACGCCGCGCTCTGCCGGCAGGTCCGGGATGACGGTATTCAGGTTCTGGTCGATCTCAGCGGCCATACGGGCAACAACCGGCTGCGCCTGTATGGCCATCGGCCCACGCCGGTCCAGGTCACCTGGATCGGCTATCCCGCGACAACCGGCCTCAAATCGATGGATTACCGGGTGACCGACGCCTGGGCCGATCCGCCGGGCGAAACCGACCGGTTTCATAGCGAACGGCTGCTGCGGCTGCCGGGCGGCTTCCTGTGTTACCGCCCGCCGGCGGATGCGCCCGATCCGGTCGAACGGCCAATGGACCGGCCGCTGACATTCGGGTCCTTCAACAATCTGTCGAAAGTGACGGACGCGGCGATTGCCCTGTGGTGCGAGATTCTCGTTCGGGCACCCGGATCGCGCCTGCTGCTCAAATCGCGCCAGCTCGCCGACGATGGCGTGCGGCAGCGAATTCTCGGCGTGTTCGGCCGGCACGGCATCGGCGCGGACCGGCTTATTTTGCATGCCCGTCTGCCGGATCGGCGGGATCATCTTTCGCTCTATAACGATGTGGACGTGGCGCTCGACACCTTTCCGTATAACGGCACGACGACGACGGTCGAGGCGCTCTGGATGGGCGTGCCGGTGGTCGCGCTGGCCGGGCGCCTCCATGCGGGGCGGGTGGGGGTCAGCCTGCTGCACCAGATCGGCCGCGGCGATTGGGTTGGCGAGACGCCGGCCGAGTATGTCGCAATCGCGCTGCGTCTGGCCGGGGACCGTCCGGCGCGGTTGGCATTGCGGGCCCAACTCGCCGCATCCCGGCTCACCGATGCGAAGGCTTTCACGCAGAAATGGGAAACCGCACTGGCGGGGATGGCCGCATCTGCGGCATCGGCGCTATAGTAACGGCGTCGGCCGGAGAGGGAGGAACGCGAGATGCAGACTGCGGACGTCATTGTCGTAGGCGGCGGCATGTTCGGATCGGCCATCGGCTATGGCCTGGTGGCGCAGGGCCTGGACGTCGTCATGCTGGACGAGGGCGACGTGGCGCTCCGCGCGGCCCGCGGCAATTTCGGGCTGGTGTGGACGCAGTCCAAGGGGCTCGGCGTTCAATGCTATCAGGAGTGGAGCCGGGAATCCGCCCATCTGTGGCACGATTTCGCGGCCGAGCTGCGGTCCGAAACGGGCATCGATGTGGCCCATCGGGGCGGTGGTGGGCTGGAACTTCAATTGGGCGAGGCCGAGGTCGAGGAGCGCAAGCGCTTCATCGAAAAGATGCGCAATCAGGCGGGCCCGGAGGGTTTCGACTGCGAAATCATCGACCGCGCCGAGATTCAGAAGATGCTGCCGGGCGTGCGGCTGGGGGACGAGCTGGCGGGCGCGTCCTTCTGTCCCCATGACGGCGACGTCAATCCGCTGCTGATGTTGCGCGCCCTGCACAGCGGTTTCACCAAACGGGGCGGACGCTATCTTACGGAGGCGCGGGTGGAGACGATCCGTTATGATGGCGGCGCCTTTGTCGCGGAGACCGCTTCCGGCCGGATTACCGCGCCGAAGATCCTGCTCGCGGCGGGCCATGGCGCGCCCCGTCTCGGCGAGATGGTCGGGTTGTCGATCCCGATTCGGCCGCAACGGGGGCAGGTGCTGATCAGCGAGCGCATCGCGCCGATGTTGCCCGCCTGCATATCGGCGGTGCGGCAGACCAATGAAGGCACCATCCAGATCGGCAATTCCAAGGAAGACGTGCAATACGACGACGGCACGACGCTGGCCGCGGTGCGCCGGATGGCCCGCCGGGCGGTGCAGTTCTTTCCGCAGCTCGCCGGCGTTCGGTTGGTGCGCAATTGGGGCTGCATCCGCGTGCTGACGCCGGATGGCGCGGCGATCTACGACGAATCCGAATCGCATCCCGGCGCCTTTGTGGCGACGTCGCATAGCGGCGTGACGCTGGGCGCGGCCAACGCCCGGCATGTCGCAAAATGGATCGCCACGGGCGAGGCCCAGCCGGGCTTCGAGCGGTTCAGTGCCAGGAGGTTCGATGTTCAAGCGGCTGCCTGACGCCCCTGCCGAAACCGTGATACTCGACTTCGATGGCCGGAGGATCGAGGCGCGCGTCGGCGACACCGTGGCGGCCGCGGTGCTGGCCGCCGAACCGGGCCACACCCGAACCACGCCGGTCAGCGGCAGCGCGCGGCTGCCGTATTGCATGATGGGGGTGTGCTTCGATTGCCTGATGGAAATCGACGGCGTGCCCAACCGGCAGGCATGCCTCGTGACGGTCGAAGACGGCATGATCGTGCGTCGCCAGATCGGCATCCGGGAGGCTGCGGAATGAGCGACGACACCGATCTTATCGTCATCGGCGCCGGCCCGGCCGGCATGGCGGCCGCGGCGACGGCATCGACGCTGGGTCTTACCGTGACGGTGCTGGACGAGCAGGCGCGCTGCGGCGGTCAGATTTATAGGAATATCTCGGAAAACGCCGACAAGAATCTGCACCTGCTCGAAATACTGGGCGAGGATTATGGGCGCGGACACGTCCTGGCGAAGGAGTTCGCAGCCTCCAGTGTCGACTACCGGCCCGGCACCACGGTCTGGCAGGTCGGCGCCGATGGTGCGGTCTCGATCTCCTGCGACGGCAAGGCGTCGTCGATCCGGGGCCGACACGTCCTGATCGCGACCGGCGCGCTGGAGCGGCCGGTGCCGATCCCCGGCTGGACGCTGCCGGGCGTGATGAGCGCGGGCGCGGCGCAGACCGTGCTGAAGGGCTCGGCCATGATTCCCGAGGGCCGCGTCGTAATCGCCGGCAGCGGGCCGTTGCTGCTGCTGGTCGCGCAACAATTGGCGGCGGCGGGTGCGGAATTGACCGCGTTGCTGGAGACCACCAAGCCCGGCGCGTATCTCGGTGCATTCGGCGCCGCGATCGGCGCGCTCAAGGCGCCGGAATACCTGCGCAAGGGATTGGACATGCGCAGCCGGGTGCGCGCGACGGGTATGCCCTGGCATACGGGCATCCGCGGCCTGGCCGCCGAAGGGGACGGCCGGCTCGAGCGGGTGACGTTTCTCGACGCGGGCAAGCGCCGGTCGATCGATGCGGATGTCCTGCTGCTGCATGAGGGCGTGGTGCCGCACGTCCAGATTACTCGGCAGCTCGGCTGCGATCATGAATGGGTCGAGGATCAGCGCTTTTGGCGGCCGGTGCTGGACGCCTGGGGCGGCACGTCGGTCGACGGCATCAGCGTCGCCGGGGATGGCGGCGGCATCGGCGGCGCGGGAGCGGCCGCGGTCGCGGGACGGCTGGCCGCGCTCGGAATTGCCCACCGGATCGGCATCATGTCGTCCGGCGAACGCGACACACGGGCGCAGTCCTGGCAGGCGGAACGGTCGCGCCATCTGGCGGTCCGCCCCTTGCTCGACCGCCTTTTCCGACCCAACCCGGAAATCCTGGCGCCGCGCGACGACGCCACCGTGATCTGCCGCTGCGAGGAAGTCACGGCCGGGCAGTTGCGCGAGGGCGTCAAGCTGGGCGCGACCGGGCCGAACCAGCTCAAGGCCTATATGCGCTGCGGCATGGGGCCGTGCCAGGGACGGCTCTGCGGCCTCACGGTGGCCGAAGTGATCGCCGGGGCGCGCGGCAAGCCGGTGGCCGAGATCGGCTATTACAACATCCGCCCGCCGATCAAGCCGGTCACCCTGGGGGAGCTTGCGGCGCTTGACGGATAGCGCGCCGCAGACCGAAGACGCGCATAGGGGAAATCTCCATCGCCAGCTCTGGGTGATGGCCGGACCGATCATCCTGTCGAATGTCTCGGTGCCGATGTTGGGCGCCGTCGACACCGCGGTGATGGGCCATCTGGCCGAGCCCTACTACATCGGCGCGGTCGCGCTCGGTGCGATGCTGTTCAATTTCATCTATCACGGCTTCAACTGCCTGCGCATGGGCACGACGGGGCCGACCGCGCAGGCGCGGGGCGCCGGCAATCACAACGAAGTCCGCGCCATGGTCGGCCGGGCGCTGTTTCTGGCGGCAGTCATCGGAAGTGCGATCCTGATGCTGCAGCTGCCGATCGCCGGGATCGCCTTTTGGGCGGTCGAATCGAGCGATCAGGTCGAGACCCTCGGGCGGCAGTATTTCCTGATCCGGGTGTGGTCGCTGCCGGCGGTGCTCGGGACCTACGCGATCATCGGCTGGTTCTACGGGCTGCGCGACGCCCGCATCCCGCTGGTGCTGCAGATCTTCACCAACGCCATCAACATCGTGCTCGATTTCCTGTTCGTCTTCGGTTTCGAGTGGGATGTCGCCGGCGTCGCGGCGGCGTCGGTCATAGCGGAATATGCCGGGCTGCTGCTGGGGCTGTATTTCGTCCATCGCCGCTTGGGCCGCCTGCCGGCGGGCGGGGAGGCGGCGCGTATCCTCGACCCGGTGCGGCTGCGCCGGATGATCACCATCAACACCGATATCTTCCTGCGCACCATGTGCGTGGTTTCGGTGCTGGCGCTGTTTATCGCGCACAGCGCCGCGCTCGGCGACGTGCCGCTCGCCGCCAATCAGGTGCTGCACAATTTCCTGATTTTCACCTCTTTCGGCCTGGACGGAGTGGCGCATGCGGCGGAAGCGATCCTCGGCGAATCCGCCGGCCGGCGCGAGCGCAAGGCGTTCGGGGCCGGGGTCAAGGTGGTGGTGCTGTGGGGCGGGCTGGTCGGCCTCGCCAATCTGGCGATCTATGCGGTGGCGGGCACCGGCATCATCGCGCTCATCACCACGATCCCCGAGGTCCGCGCGGCGGCCGCGGATTTCCTGCCCTGGGCCGTCTGTATGCCGATCGTGTCGGTCTGGGCCTACACCTATGACGGCATTTTCCTGGCCGCGACCCGGACCCGCGCCATGCGCAATTCGATGGTTATCGCGTTCGCCGTCTTTCTGGCGCTGCTGTTCGGCCTCAAGCCGCAATTCGGCAATGTGGGCATCTGGATTGCGCTCACCGGCTTCATGGCGACCCGCAGCCTGACCCTTATGCTGATGTATCCAAGGCTGGCGCGGACGATTTAGGGGGCTAGCTCCCGGTTTCCCGGATCAATTTCGCCCATGTATCGAGCATCGGCAGCAGGGTGTCCTCGTCTTCCGCCGGCAGGCTGACCGAGACGCGGTCGATGCCGAGGTCGCGGTAGCGTTTCAGTTTGTCGGCGTCGGCGTCGACGCCCCAGACGGTGATCGGCACGGAGGCGGGATCGCGGCCCGATTCCTTGGTCATTTCGGCGAATTTCGGCAGGAATTCTGTGACGTCGTCATAGTTCGGCCGGCGGAGGTGCGGCATCCAGCCGTCGCCGAGCGCGAGCGCGCGCCGCGCCCCGTAGGGAAAGGCGCCGCCGACCAGCACCGGCGGGTGCGGTTTCTGCACCGGCTTGGGCCAGGTCATCATCGGGCCGAAATCGACGAAATCGCCATGGAATTCCGGCTTGGTCTCGGTCCAGATCGTCTTCATCGCCTGGATGCGTTCGTCCATCAGCTTGAAGCGCGTCTTGAAATCGGTGCCGTGATTGGCCATTTCGTCGGCGTTCCAGCCGGCGCCGACGCCGAACAGGAACCGGCCCTGGCTGACCTGATCGAGCGAGGCCACCAGCTTGGCGGTCTGGATCGGGTCGCGCTGCACCACCAGGCAGATGCCGGTGGCGAGCTTGAGCGTCTTGGTGGCGGCGGCCGCTGCGGTCAGCGAAACGAACGGGTCCATCACGTCGTAATACCGCTTCGGCAGTTCGCCGCCCTGCGGGTAGGGGGAGTTGCGCGACAGCGGGATGTGCGAATGTTCCGGCGCCCAGACCGATTCGAAACCGCGCTCCTCGAGCGCCATGGCGAAGGCGCCGGGCGCCATCGAATAGTCGGTGAAAAACAGTGCCGCGCCGAATTTCATAAGCCTTGCTCCCACAAATCAAATTTATCTGGTCGAACGATAGCATTGTTTGTCCTGTGGGGAAGGTCGGGCCCTATCGCCGCAGAACCGCCACCGCTTCCACATGGGCCGACCAGGTGAACTGGTCGATCGGCGTGACCTGCGCGAGCCGATAGCCGCCATCGACCAGAATGCGCAGATCGCGGGCGAGCGTCGCCGGATTGCAGGACACCGCAACCACCAGGGGGACGCGTGAAACGGCGAGGGCATCGGCGGTCGGCTTGGCCCCGGCCCGCGGCGGATCGAACAGCACGGCGTCGAAATCGTTCAGTGCGGCCGGCGAGAGGGGCGCGCGTTGCAGGTCGCGCCGTTCGACCGTGACCGGGTGACCCTTGGCCGCCTGCGTGAGGGCGGCGGCGAGGATCGCGTCGCCTTCGACCGCATGCACCGGCGCGATTTCCGCCAGGGGAAAACTGAGCGTGCCGCAGCCGGCGTACAGATCGGCGATGCGCGCCGCACCGGATTTCCCGATGGCGGCGACCGCCGCATCCCGGATCGCCGCCTCTCCGGCCTCGCTGGCCTGCAGGAACGCGCCCGGCGGCAGCGCCACCGCCGCGCCAGCGAATCGCATGACGGCCTCGCGGCGCTGGACGATCGGCTCGATATCCGTCCCGGTTCCCCAGGAGATGCGGCACAGATCGTGGGTGTCGGCGAATTTTGCCAGAATCTCGCGGCCTTTCAGCCCGGGGTCCGCCGGCCGCGCCAGCAGGATCAGCAGGTCGATACCGCTTGCGGTCTCGGTCAGATGCAGGTCGGCGCTCCGGCCGAGCGCATTGAGATCGGCGCACAGCCCCCGTAGCGGCGAAAGCAGGTGCATGAGCGCAGGCCGCATCACCGGGCATTCGCGAATGTTCAGAATCTGGCGGCTGGCGCGTTCGTTGAATCCCAAAACGGTTGCGCCGCCCCGGTGAAAGGCAAGGCCGATCCGGCGGCGGGCGTGCGGCGGGGCGGTGACCGTCTCGCCGACCGTGTCTTCGGGCAGTCCCTTGCGCAGGAGCGCGGTCGCAATGAGGGTGCGCTTTAAGGCGGCGACCGCAGCGTCCGAAAGGTGCTGTAGGCTGCAGCCGCCGCAGGTACCGAAATGGCGGCAGACGGGTTCAGCGCGATCCGGCGAGGGATCGAGGACGGTTTCGATGCGGGCGGTCCGGCCGTCGCCGCGCGGCCCCCCGACACGCACGCGGAGCCGGTCGCCGGCGGCGGCATAGGGAATGTACAGCGGCCCCATCGGGCTCTCCGCGATGCCATCGCCGCGCGCGCCAATGCTTCCGACGCTTACGTCGAGTGTATTGTCCGGTCCGTCTTTGGCCACGGTTCGTCGATTCTATTGGTTCTGTGGGCTCTGTGGGCGGCAGGAATGCGCTTGTTTAATAATCCATTAACCATGTTATTTGAAGTCATTTCTCAAGCGTCCGTGCGCCGCGCAGACCTGAATTACACAGTCGGGAGGGGTAGGGCCATGAAAATTCGGTCGAAACCGGCCTTCACTTTGGACGCCGTCGACGCGTGAAGGCCCGAGGCGTGATTCCTTCGCGCCGCTATGCCATAAATTCGAATTTGGAGCGGGCTCCGGGCCGGTGAGCCTGGTCCTGACAGCGTTGTAGCGAGGATCCTGTATGAAGCCCATGAATTCGCTCGTCCTGATGTCGGACGAGCACAATCCGAAGGTTCTCGGCTGCTACGGCCATCCGATGGCGCAGACGCCCAACCTGGACCGGCTGGCTGCGGGCGGTGTGCGGTTCACCTCCGCCTATTGCAATTCGCCGATTTGCATCCCGGCGCGTGCGACCTTCGCCACCGGCCAATACATCAACAAGATCGGCTACTGGGACAATGGCGATCCCTATGAGGGTTCGGTGCCGAGCTGGCATCACCGGCTGCGCGGGGCCGGGCATCGGGTCGAGTCCATCGGCAAGCTGCATTTCCGCAGCACGGACGACGACAACGGCTTCACCGAAGAACGCATTCCCCTGCATGTGGTCGAAGGGCTGGGCGACCTGATGGGGCTGGTGCGGGAGGATCTGCCGGTGCGCGGCGGGTCTTACAAAATCGCGAAATCCGCCAAGCCGGGCGAAAGCGAATACACCGAATACGACCGCAACATCACGACGGAAGCGGTGCGCTGGCTGCGCGAGGAGGCGTCCCGCAGCGGCGACGCGCCCTGGACGCTGTTCGTTTCCTGGGTCTGTCCGCATTTTCCGCTGACCGCGCCGCAGGAATTCTTCGATCTCTACCCTGTCGACCGGGTCCCCTGGCCGAAACAATACGGCAAGGCCGAGCGCCCGGCGCATCCCTATTTGCGCGACTACGCCGGCAGTCTCAATTATGACGATTATTTCGACGAGGAGACGGTCCGCATTGCGATTGCCGCCTATTTCGGCCTGTGCAGTTTCCTCGATGACAATATCGGCAAGGTACTGACGGCCTTGGAGGAGGCGGGGCTCGCGGCGGATACGCGCGTTCTCTACACCAGCGACCATGGCGACAATCTGGGCAGCCGCGGCCTTTGGGGCAAATCCACCATGTACGAGGAAACCGCGGCGGTGCCGCTGATCATGACCGGGCCGGACATTCCGAAAGGAAAGATCTGCGAGACGCCGGTCAGCCATGTCGATTGTTTCCCGACATTCCTCGAATGCAACGGGGTCGCGCTCACGGAGGCGGAGCAGGTGTATCCCGGCGTCTCGCTCTACGACATCGTCGACGGGGCGACACCGCGCCGGAATGTCTTCTCGGAGTATCACGCGATGGGGTCGACCACCGGCGCGTTCATGATCCGCCATGGGCGTTACAAGTTCGTGTACTACCAGAAATACGCACCGCAACTCTATGATCTGGAAGCGGATCCGGAGGAGTTATCGGACCTCGGCGAAGATCCGGCCTTCGCCGATGTACGGGCGGAATGCGAAAAGATGTTGCGCGCGATCTGCGATCCGGAAGAGGTCGATGCCCGCGCCAAACGCCGGCAATCCGAACAGCTTGCGAAACATGGCGGGCGGGACGCGGTGATTGCCCGCGGCGATCTCGGATATTCGCCGCCGCCGGGCTACGCGCCCGACTTCAAGTAAGGCCATGATCGACGCCCGCCGCCTCCTTCGCGACCTGCTGCAGGCGGCAATCGACTCCGCACAGCCGTCGATTTGCGTGCCGCCACACCTGCCGCCGCCGCCGGCCGGGCGCACCATTGTGATCGGTGCGGGCAAGGCGTCCGCGGCGATGGCGCGCGCGGTCGAGGCCGAATGGGACGGTCCGCTGGAAGGGCTTGTGGTCACGCAATACGGATATGCGGTGGCGTGCGAACGCATCGAGATCGTCGAAGCCAGCCATCCGGTGCCCGATGCGGCGGGCGAGGCCGCGGCGGCGCGCATACTCGATTTTGCGGCCGGCGCCGGGGCGGATGATCTGGTGCTGTGCCTGATCTCCGGCGGCGGCTCGGCGTTGATGCCGTTACCCGCGGCGGGGCTCGGCCTGGACGACAAGCAGGCGGTGAACCGGGCGCTTTTGCGGTCCGGCGCGGATATCGCCGAAATGAACTGCGTGCGCAAACACCTCTCGGCCATCAAGGGCGGGCGGCTGGCCGCGGCGGCGGCGCCGGCTCGCCTGGTCGCCCTGCTGATTTCCGACGTTCCCGGCGACGATCCGTCCGTGATCGCCTCGGGGCCGACGGTCGCCGATCCGACCACCGCGGCCGATGCCCTGGCGATCCTGGAAAAATACGGCATCGCAGAGCCGGCCGCCGCGCTCGACCATCTGCGGGCTGGCGGGGACGAAACGCCGAAGCCGGGCGACCCGCGTCTTTCCGGCACGGAGAATGTCCTGGTGGCGACGCCTCTTATGGCGCTGGAGGCGGCCGCGGCGGTCGCGCGATCCGCCGGGGTGACGCCGGTGATCCTGGGCGATGCGATCGAGGGCGAAGCGCGCGCGGTGGCCAAGGCGCAGGCCGATGCGGCGCGCGCGGGCGGCGGATCGCGCCCGGCGGTGCTGCTGTCGGGGGGAGAGACCACCGTTACCGTGCTGGGCAATGGGCGTGGCGGCCGCAATGTGGAATACCTGTTGGCGCTCGCGCTGGCGCTCGACGGCGATCCGGGAATTACCGCACTGGCCGCCGATACGGATGGAATCGATGGAACCGAAGACAACGCCGGCGCCTTTGTTACGCCGGATACCTTGTCGCGCGCGGTGGCGGCGGGCATCGATCCGGCCGCGCGGCTGGCCGACAATGACGGCTATACCGTGTTCGAGGCGATTGGCGACTTGCTGGTAATCGGGCCAACTCTCACGAACGTGAATGACTTTCGCGCAATTCTTGTTCAATAATGAATGCGATTCGTACCCGTTCCTGAGGAGGCGGCCCGATGATTTTTCGACAGCTCTTCGATCCGGAATCGTGCACCTATACGTACCTGTTGGCGAGCCGCCCGGGCGGCGAGGCGCTGATCATCGATTCGGTTTATGAGCGCGTCGACCGTTATGTCCAGCTCCTGCAGGAACTCGATCTGAACCTGGTCAAGGTCGTCGATACCCATGTTCATGCGGACCATGTCACGGGGATGCGGGAACTGCGCGACCGCAAGAAATGCATCACCGTGATGGGCGCGGCGAGCCCGGTGGACGTGGTCTCCATGCGGGTCGGAGACGGCGACACCATCGACATCGAAGGGTTGAGCCTGCGCGTCCTGTACACGCCGGGCCACACGGATGATTCCTACAGCTTCGTGATGGACGACCGGGTGTTTACCGGCGACACGCTGCTGATCCGGGGCACCGGGCGTACCGACTTCCAGAACGGCAGTGCGCGCGACCAATACGACTCCATCTTCAACAAGCTCCTGAAACTGCCCGAGGACACGCTGGTCTATCCGGCGCATGACTACAAGGGCGACACGGTCAGCACGATCGCCGAGGAAAAGGCCTTCAACCCGAGGCTCCAGGTGAATTCGATCGATGAATATGTCGACATCATGGACAATCTCAACCTCGCCAACCCGAAGATGATGGACATCGCGGTGCCGGCGAACCTCAAGGTCGGCATCGAGCAGGGGAGCCAGGATCAAGCGACCTGGGCGTTGGACGCCAAGGATGTGCTGGATTCGTGCACCTCGCCGGATTGCACGCTGATCGATCTAAGGGAGGATTCGGAGCGTGAGGAACACGGCTATATCCCCGGCTCGGTGCACGCGCCCTATACGCGGCTGGACCGGTTCATCAAATCCGGCGGCATGCTGCGCGAGATGGCGACGGCCACCGGGAAACGGCTGATCTATTACTGTGCCTATGGTGAGCGGTCGGCGCTGGCGGTTGAAACCTCGCAGGCCATGGGGTTGGAGAACGTCTGCCATCTGGTCGGCGGCATCGACGCCTGGGAGAAAGCGGGCGGCCCGCTGGAAAGCGCCGGGTCCTGATCGTCAGTTGAGCGTTGGTCCGAAACGCCCGGCTATTTCACGCATTCGATGACATAGGTGAAAACGCCTTCGTCCTTGTCTTCCTGCGCATCGATCAATTTGTGGCCGGCGGTATCGCAGAAATGGCGAAAATCGATATAGGACGCGGGATCCGTGGCGAGCACGGTCAGCACGTCGCCCGACGCCAGGTCGCGCATCGCGCGGCGGGCCTTCAGGACGGGGATCGGGCAGTTGTGGCCCTTTGTATCGAGTAGTTTTTGCATCGTGCTCCTACGGCAATTTCCATAGCGTGTTTGCGCTGCGGGCGCATCCATTTCACGCGCTGGATATCTCCTGCGCTTCGGCGAAGAACAGCCAGCGCTCGACCAGCACGCCGATCAGCGCGACCAGCGCCGCCAGCGTTGTCAGTATCGTCGCCGAGGCCGCGGGGCTGATATTCGCCAGCGTGATCAGCAGGATCGGCGCCATGAAGGTGGCGGCGATGGCAAATTGACGCAATTTGTCCGCCTGGGCGCGGGCGAAATCGTTGTGGCGGCCTTCGAGCAGAAAGTTTGGCGGTGTGGCGTCGGCTGCTTCGGTCGGTCCCGAGAAACACACTGCGGGGTAAACGGGATGCGGCCATGCTCGGCCTGTTGATCGGTTGCGGCCTCCGACGAACGGAGCTGGTGGAGTTGGATGTCGCCCAGATTCAGCAGC
>JBFFGE010000109.1:0-15419 GCA_041557595.1 Alphaproteobacteria bacterium | reverse complement strand
GAACCGCCGCGCCCGTCTCCGCGCCAAACTCGACGCCTACTACGCCATGCTCTATGGCCTCGACGAGCACGACTTCCGTTACATCCTCGACCCAACGGACGTCTACGACCCTGACTTCCCCGGCGAAACCTTCCGCGTCCTCAAGGAAAAGGAAATCAAGGAATACGGCGAATACCGCACCCAGCGCTTGGTGCTGGAAGCCTATGACCGGCTGGAGCGGGTGGGCTGACGCCGTGGCCTCTATCGTTCCCCTGGACCAGATACGGCGTATCGAGCTGCAGCGCCTGACCGAGGACAATGGCTTTGGCCTGCCCCAGGGCGAGGCGGGCGGCTGGGCCCGATTCATCGGGCTGGCAATCCCGCACATGTTGCATGTCGCGCACACCGCGGACGGAAACTGGCTGGTCGGCATGGCTCATGCGGGCGTGATGGAGACGGTGACGGCCGACCTTCCGGCGGACACCGTGAGGCGCCCCGATGGCGGCATTGCGATTAGCGTGCAAGCGCTGGGCCCGATGATCCGCCGTATGGCCCGGCTTGCCCGCAGCCTGCCGACCGCGCCGCTCGACACCTTCGTGGCACAAACCCGTACCCTACCGAAAACGACAGAAGCCGAGCGCTTGGTCGTTCAGCGCGTCGGCCAAAATGTTTTCCGTGCCGCCCTGATGGACTTTTGGAATGCCCGCTGCCCTCTGACCGGCATCACCCATCCGCGGTTACTCCGCGCCAGCCACATGAAGCCCTGGGCCGATTGCGACACCGACGCCGAGCGCCTCGACGTCCACAACGGTCTGCTCCTGGCTGCGCACCTGGACGCCGCCTTCGACGCCGGCCTGATCAGCTTCGAGACGGAAGGACCGCTAATCGTATCACCGGCACTTGCCGATGAAGACATTGATCGCCTCGGGTTGCGCGACTTGCCGCCGCTGCAAGGTCTGGGACCGCGCCATGACCGATACCTAACGTATCATCGAGACGTCGTATTCCAGGCAACGATCAACGGTTGAGAGAGGCGCGTGGTCCAGTCGCAATACCTGCGTACTAAACCCGGACTTTTCGGCCGCCTTTGTGCCATCGTCTTTTCGGCCCCGGCCGCGGCGTGGAGTAAGCCAATGCAAGAAATTTGTCCGCTTCCTATTCACTGGCATCGTGTCCATATGGCGCTCTCGGAAGCGGCAGTAGCAGCTGACCGCAAGATCCCTCCGCCGCCGACTCCGCTCATCCTGAGCGGCTGGAACTTCACCAACGATGTAGTGAAGCACGAACGATGGAGGCAGACCGTTGCCTGGGCTGAAAAGTGGGGGTTCGCTGGAATCATCCAGGAACTCACCCCTGAGATGATGCACCGGGTTGAACATCCCACGGCTTATGACATCGGTCCGATGGGCGGCCCGATGCATCTTCCCTGGAATTATGAGCCCAGGCCTATCGTGAGCAATGCCGACGCTGAGCATGCGGTTAATCTGCTTCAGGCTGATTGGGGAAAAATTGCCGGGCCTGATCTATGCAATATCACGCGCCCGCTTCGCCTCACTGGGAAAAAGCGACGCAAACTCCTCGTCGGTGTCGATCCGTCCGCGACACCCCCTTGGGGAACTTGGACTGCGCTTACGACTGGACCGGAACGCCGTTCGTTCACCCGGTTTCGTGCCGCCGTCAATGCCACGATTGATCCGTTGATGGTCGATCACATCGACTTCGTGCACGAAGAGCGAGACTGGAGCCGCGATGAACATTCGTAACTCCGTGTTGATGATCGAGCACCCGGTCGAGACGGTGGTGAACGTGTTCGGGGAGGGATGAAGAGCCGAGGACGACGTGTGCGCGCGGATGAACCGTCGAGTAATAGTTTTGTTTTCCATCGTCTTAAAGCAGCCACCGGATCCTCCAATGCCCAAATTTGAAAAATTTTGGGAAATTTGACTCGGACGTGGGCCCCCCATGACGCGCGGTGCGCAGGTTCGTGGGGGTGCCCCGGGGGGCCGGCCCGGCATGCCCGCGGCGAGCGGTCAGACGAAAAAGAAAGAATTGACGGTCCCGGTCATTCTTCGACGGCCACCATGCTCGACCTGGCAGTCGATAGGCCAAACGGCCGCGCACGATCTGTGGCCGCCGGCGGCCTCGAGCACGTCCAGGTGATGCTACGGTGTCGGCTGTGTCGTGACCCGTAGCCGAAGAGGATGCACTCGGCGCCGCCCTTCTTGCTTGTGCCAAGATGAATTATTGCGTCGGCAAATCGGATTGTCTGGGCGACCAGTTCTCGCGGACGAGGACCCAATCGCAAATTATTGGTCGCTAATTGGTTGCTAGCGACTCATGAATGAGGGCCTGTTTCTGCCTAATTCATTGAAATCATGGTGGGCGCGACAGGGATTGAACCTGTGACCCCCGCCGTGTGAAGGCGGTGCTCTCCCGCTGAGCTACGCGCCCGATCCGAAGACGGGAGGGGAGATTTACGCGCCGGTCCGGGGAGTGTCAAGGCTGACCCCGATGCGGAAATCGGCGGCGCGCGGCGCGCGTGTTGACTTGGTCCGGCGGGCCGCCGCAGCATGGTTCCGTGTGCAATTTCCGGATCGGGAGCCGGGCATATGACCGAGATACAGTATCGCGGCGGCAATCTCTCCTATGACGTGATCGATCTGACGCCACCCTGGATCGCGGCGCCGGATACGATCCTGTTCCATCACGGCGTCGGCGCCAGCATGGGGTGCTGGGCCGGCTGGCTACCGGCGCTGGCGGGGCGCTACCGGATTGTCCGGTTCGACATGCGGGGCCACGGCGGATCGCCGGTGCCGGCGAATTTCGAGTGGTCGCTCGACGGCATGGTGGATGACCTGCTGGCCGTCGCGGATGCCGCCGGCGCGGTGCGGTTCCATCTCGTCGGCGAATCGATCGGCGGCACCGTTGCCCTGGCCTGCGGCGCGCGAAGCGGCGGCCGGCTGCGGAGCCTGATCGTCTGCAACGGCGCGCATTTCGGCGGCTCGATCCGCAACGTGGAATCGTGGCGCGGCATCATCGAGCGCGACGGCATGGCCGGCTGGTCCGCCCATATGATGGAGCAGCGCTTCGTCAAAGGCGGTTTGGGCGCGGCGCGCGCCGCGTGGTTCGAGGCGCAACAGGCGGCCGCCGAGCCCGGCGCGATCCTGGACGCGCTGGCCGTGCTGACCGGCGTTGATCTGGCTCCGGAACTGGGCGAGATCGCGGCGCCCACCCTGATCCTGCATCCGGATTCGAGCCCCTTCATTCCGGTCGAGGTCATGGCGGATCTGCATCGCCGGATCGCCGGCGCGCGGCTGCGCGTGTTCCCGCAGGCGCGCCACGGCCTGCCGTTTTCCCATGACCGCGAATGCGCGGCGGCGGTGCGCGATTTCCTGGCGGCGCTGTAACGGCCGCGGTTAGCCGAGTTCGGCAATCGCCGCGGGCAGTGCGTCGAAGCGATCGATCAGCCGGTCCGCGCCAAGCTCCGCATGGGGAATCCGCGAGTAGCCATAGGTCACCGCGATCGACCGCACGCCGGCGGCCACCGCGCAGCTGATATCGTTAGGGCTGTCGCCGATCATGATCGCCCGATCGCGGCCGACGCCGAGCCGGTCGAGCACGCCCTCCAGATGGCCGGGATCGGGCTTGCGGACCGGGAAGCTGTCGCCGCCGGCGATCACGCGGAAATAATGCGTCATGCCGATGCCGTCGAGGATCTTGAGGGTGGGGGCATGGGGCTTGTTGGTGCAGATCGCCATCACATGGCCGTCGGCCGCGAGCTTGTCCAGAGTTTCGGTCACGCCTTCATAGACCGGGGTATCCGTGATCGGGGCCGCGTCGTAAATCGTCATGAATCGCTTCACCCGCGCGTCCAGATCCGCGGGCACGCCGCCGCTCGCACGGAGCCCGCGCTCGACGAGCTTGGCGACGCCGTTGCCGATCATATCCTCGACCTGCGGCTGGGTCAGCGCTTCGCGGCCATCCTCGGCCAGCAGGGCGTTGAGGCAGTGCGCGAGCTCGGGGGCGCTTTCGATCAGCGTGCCGTCGAAATCGAAGATGAGGGCCGGAAGCGGGGATTTCGTCATAACACCCTGTAAATTATTATTTATTTTCCCTAAAGGTGGTCTCATCCACCGCTTGGACTAGCCCTTCTTGTATCCAACACGATCCCAGGAACCAAGTAAAAATAGTACTCGGATACGAGCGCTGTCCTCGCCGATCATAAGCCTAAATTTAGAATTTGCGGTTAAGAACATGTTGAAAGACTTCGAAAGAATAAGTGACTTGGCGCACCATTTACCATATGACAATTTCGCACCCTGGGACGGCCAAGCCGGGAATGTACCGGGAACCACACACGATATGAGTACCGCGGAAACCGCCGCCGTTATTCTCGCCGCCGGAATGGGCACGCGCATGAAATCCGCGCTGCCCAAGGTGCTGCACAGGATCGCCGGCCGCCCCATGGTGGGACATGTGCTCGACTCCCTCCGGACGTTGAATGTCCAGCGTACGGTCGTCGTTGTCGGGCCGGATATGAACGACGTGGTCGATGCGGTGGCGCCCAATCCGACCGCGGTTCAATGGGACCGCTTGGGCACCGCCGATGCGGTAGGCCGGGCCAAATGCGCGCTTGCCGGTTTCGATGTGGGCACCGCCCTGATCCTGTACGGCGACACGCCGCTGATTCGGCCGGAAACGCTGAAACGCATGCTGGCCGCCCGCAAGGAGAAGGCCTCGGTCGTGGTGCTTGGATTTCGGCCGCCGGACCCGGCCGGATATGGACGTCTGATCGTCGACGAGGCCGGCGGGCTGGACGCCATCGTGGAGGACCGCGACGCGACCCCGGAACAGCGGGCGATCGGGTTGTGCAATTCCGGCGTCATGGCGATGGATGCGTCGCGCATGTTCGAATTCCTCGGTCAGATCGGCAACGACAACGCCAAGGGCGAGTTTTACCTCACCGATATCGTCGCGATCGCGCGCAAGCACGGACAGACCTGCGCGGTCATCGAGGCACCCGCGGAAGAGCTGATGGGCGTCGACAGCCGGGCCGGTCTCGCCCGGGCGGAAGCGGTCTGGCAACGCCGCCGCCGGCTCGAGGCGATGGACGCCGGCGTGACGCTGCTCGATCCGGAGTCGGTCTGGTTCAGTCACGACACCGTGCTCGCGCGCGACGTCACGGTCGGCCCCAATGTGGTATTCGGACCCGGCGTGACCGTCGACAGCGGCGCGGAAATCAAGGCGTTTTCCCATGTCGAGGGCGCCAATGTGGGCAAGGATGCGGTCGTCGGGCCTTTCGCACGGCTGCGGCCGGGCGCTGACATCGGTCAGGAGGCCCATGTCGGGAATTTCGTCGAGGTGAAGAACGCCCGGCTCGCCGCCGGCGTGAAGGCGAACCACCTGTCCTATATCGGCGATGCCGAAATCGGCGAGGGCACCAATATCGGCGCCGGCACGATCACCTGCAACTATGACGGGTATGCGAAGCACCGGACGGTGATCGGCAAATCGGTGTTCGTCGGCTCCAACACGGCGCTGGTCGCGCCGGTGACGCTCGGCGACGGGGCGATCATCGCCGCCGGCAGCACCGTGGTGCGGGACGTCGAGGGCGACGCCCTGACGATCGCCCGCGGACAACAGGTTGATAAGCCGGGTAGGGCCCGGTCGCTTCGGGAAAAACTATCGGAAGCGGCGCCGAAGCGGCCATCGGAAAAATCGAAACGAGGCAAGGTGCGCTCCTGAATGTGCGGAATAATCGGCATCGTCGGCAAGAATCCGGTCGCGCCTTTACTGGTCGACGGCCTGAAGCGGCTCGAATATCGCGGCTATGATTCCGCGGGAATCGCCACGCTTGTGAACGGCCGGATCGATCGGCGCCGCGCGGAAGGCAAGCTGGTCAATCTGGTCTCCTTGATCGAGCGCGAACCGGTCGAGGGGACGATCGGCATCGGTCACACGCGATGGGCGACCCACGGCCTGCCGAATGAGACCAACGCCCATCCGCACGCCACCGACCGTGTCGCGGTTGTTCACAACGGCATCATCGAGAATTTCCAGGAATTGCGCGAAGATCTGTCGGCGCGCGGCAACCAATTCGAAACCGAAACCGACACCGAGGTCGTCGTTCATCTGGTGACCCGGTATCTCGATGAGGGATGCACGCCGAAAGACGCCGTCGCGGCCACGATGCGCGATCTCGAAGGCGCCTTTGCGCTGGTGCTGATTTTCCGCGGCGAGCACGATCTGATGATCGGCGTGCGCCAGGGCAGTCCGCTCGCTGTCGGCTTTGGCGATGGCGAGATGTATTTCGGGTCCGATGCGCTCGCGCTGGCGCCCTTGACGCAACGCATCTGCTACCTCGAGGAAGGCGATTGGGCCGTGGTCACCGGCGATAGCGCGTCGATTTTCGACTGGACCGGCCGCGCGGTCGATCGGCCGGTTGTCCAGACCGTGGTGTCCGGCGCGTTGATCGGCAAGGGCAACTACCGGCACTTCATGCAGAAGGAAATCTTCGAGCAGCCGGCGGTGATCGGAGACACGCTGCATTCGATGCTGAATCCCGTGGAGCGCAGCATTACCCTGCCGCCGCTGCCGATGGATCTGGCGGCCGTCTCCCGGGTGTCGATCAGTGCATGCGGCACCGCGTATTACGCCGGCATGGTCGCGAAATACTGGATCGAGAAATGCGCGCGCCTTCCGGTGGAGATCGATTTCGCCTCCGAGTTCCGGTATCGCAATCTGCCGATGGCGCCGAACGGGCTGTCGATCTTTGTCAGCCAATCGGGCGAGACCATGGATACGCTGTCGGCGCTGCGCTACGCCGCGTCGCAGGACCAGCATATCGTCTCGGTGGTGAACGTTCCCGAATCGACGATTGCCCGCGAATCCGACGGCGTGCTGCCGACGCTTGCCGGCCCGGAGATCGGCGTCGCCTCGACCAAGGCCTTCACCACGCAGCTTACCGTGCTTGCCGCCTTCGCCATTGCGTTCGGCCGCGCCCGCGGCACCATCGATCAGGTGGAAGGCGCTGCGCTGTGCGCCGCGCTGTCGGAAGTGCCCAGCCGGGCGGCGGAAGTGTTGAGCGACGCGGACGCGATCGCGGCGATCGCCGAGGAACTGGTCGATGCGCGGGATGTTCTTTATCTCGGGCGCGGCACCAGCTTCCCGATCGCCCTGGAAGGGGCGCTCAAGCTCAAGGAAATTTCCTACATCCACGCCGAAGGCTATGCCGCCGGCGAAATGAAGCACGGTCCGATTGCCCTGATCGACGAATCCGTGCCGGTCGTCGTTATCGCCCCCGGCAACGATCCGCTGTTCGACAAGACCGCGTCGAACGTGCAGGAAGTGATCGCGCGGGGCGGCCGGGTCATTTTCATCTCCGACAAGAATGGCATCGCCCGGCTGGAACGCCAGGCCGAGCCGGCGGCGACCATCGAAATGCCGGAGATCGACCCGTTCGTGGCGCCAATCCTGTATTCCATTCCGATCCAGTTGCTCGCCTACCACACGGCCGTGCTCAAGGGCACGGACGTGGATCAGCCGCGCAACCTCGCCAAGTCGGTGACGGTGGAATAGCGGGTTTCCGCGCCACTCTTGTTGCCGCCCGACATTAACGCCCATACTGCGGCCTGAAGGGGTGGCGGCGATCGGGTCAGGAGCAGGGCACAGCACATGAAGTACGGATTTTATCTACCGACACGGGGAAAATCGGCCGAACCCGAGGCGCTGACCGCGCTGGTCCAAAACGCCGAACGTCTTGGATTTACGTCGGTGATGATTGCCGATCACATCGTCTTCCCGGTCGAGATCGACTCGAAATATCCCTATACGCTGGCGGGAAATTTTCCGGGGCATGGCGATGCGCTCGAACAGCTTGCCCTGATGACATTCGTCGCGGCGAAGACCGAGGGGTTGCGGCTGGTTTCGAGCATCATGGTGATCCCGCACCGCAATCCCATTCTGACCGCCAAGATGCTGGCGACCATCGATCTGTTGTCGAATGGCCGGGTGACGGTCGGCGTCGGCGTCGGCTGGCTCAAGGAAGAATTCGAAGCCCTGGCCGCACCCGATTTTCACAAACGCGGCGCGGTCAGCAATGAATACATCGAAATATTCAAGAAGCTCTGGACCGGCGAGCCGGTGGAACATGCGGGAGAGTTCTACCAATTCAACAAAGTGCGCTGCCAACCCGCGCCGGTTCAAACGCCGCATCCGCCGATCTGGGTCGGTGGCCACAGCCGGGCGGCGCTGCGGCGGGCGGCGCGCTATGGCGATGGCTGGCATCCGGTCGGCGCCAACCCCGCGGTCCCAATGACGCCGGAGGTTCTGACCGGTCTGATCGATCAGTTGAAGAGTTATATGGACGAGGAAGGACGCGATTTCGACTTGATGACGATCTCGTTCAAGGCGCCGCTCTACGATCTCAACAAGCGGGCGGACCGAAAGGAGCGATTGCCGTTCACCGGCGCGCAGGAAGACATCATCGAGGATGTCCGCACTTATCAATCGCTGGGCGTTTCCGAACTGATCTTCGATTTCAGGTCCGACTCTTATGACCGCGATATGGCGCAGATGGAAGACTTCGCGGCAAAGGTCATGGCGGTGGCGTGAGGGCCGTACGCCGGTTCGACGATGGCGTGTAGCACAAAAAAAGTGGCCCGGACGATGGTGTCGCCCGGGCCGGTATTTGCGGGTATCGCGTCCCGCGTATCGCCTGAAACGGCAACCCTTAGGATTGCGCCTTGATCTTCCGGCCTTGGGCGTCGGTGAAATTGCCGGTCACGATAATGATGAAATCGATTAACGACCAAATGCCGAGCCCGCCGAGCGTCAGCAGCATCAGAATGCCGGTAAGATATTTGCCGACCCAGAATCTGTGAACGCCCAATACCCCCAGGAAGAAGCAAAGCAGGATCGCGGGAACGAAGCCCTTATCGCTGATTTGCTCGGCGGTACCGGTCTGAACATCTGCGGAATGTACGTCACTCATGATAATCTCCTCAATTCTAGATACTTCCTATTTTGCGACTCTTGAATTCGTTTTTGACCGGGATAGGTGACCAAATTTCCCCGTCCGTCTCTGTATTCGCCAACCAGTAATTTGAAGGTCACATAAAGTGTATGCAGCGCATCGATACCGAGAAGGACGACGCCGGTCATCACGAGGCTCTCGGGTTCGCCCATGAAGATAAACGTAAATCCGGCGATCGACAGGCCGAGATCGAACAAACCGTGCAAGAGACGCCCCAAATAGAAATGATGGATGCCCAATATGCCGAACACCGCGGCGAGACATACGGCGACGGTATAGGATTTTTGAGACGTCTCGGTCATGCGCGGCACGTTATCGGCCAAGTATTAACGTCTTGTGAATATATGGATAACCAAAATAAATTAACATATTTAAGTAAAAGGACCCGTATACGGGCGATTGGCGCATACCCGTGCGCCGTGGACGCTTAGGGACGATGCCCTGTTTCGTTTACATTCTCGGCAGCGCGTGCGGCGACCGGCAGCGTACCTATGTCGGCTGGACGACGGATCCGGAGCAACGCTTGCGCCGGCACAATGACGGCTCCGGCGCGCGGTCGACGCGCGGTCGGCAGTGGCGACTATTGTATCTCGAGCGCTACCTGACGCGGGGTGAGGCGATGAGCCGCGAATGGCACCTCAAGCGGGATCGCCGGTTCCGCAAACAAATCTATGGCACTATGTTCGGGAGCGGCTAGCCGGCAGGCACGGTTGATTTCGCGGCCGGGCAGGTGTTGAGACCGCAGGCGGCGACGATCCCCAACAGCGAATTTCCATCGGAGTTCCCCAGTATGACAAAGATCGATTTGACCACGCCGCACTGGGATGAGGAAGTGGACGTCGTTGTTGTCGGATTCGGTTTCGCCGGCGGCGTCGCCGCGATATCGGCGCATGACGCCGGCGCCGATGTCGTGATCGTCGAAAAGATGCCCGATCCGGGCGGCATTTCGATCTGTTCGGCGGGCGGCGTCCGGATTTCCCGGGACGCGGACGATACTTTTGCCTATCTCCAGGCGACCAATGCCGGGACCACGCCGGATGATGTGTTGCGTCGCTTCGCCAATGGAATGGCGGAGATCGATCAATTCATTCATCAATTGGCCGAGGTGAACGGCGCCAAGGTCATCTACCGGCCGGGCCTCGGCAACTATCCGTTCCCGGGACGAGACAGCTTCGCCTTTGTGATGGTCGAAGACATTCCCGGCGTCGACATCGACGCCGAATATCCCCATGCGCGCAGCCTGGGGGCGGGATCGCGCCTGTTCAAGGTGGTCGACGACAATGTCCGGCAACGCGGCATTGCGGTGCGGACCGGATGCCCGGCGCACCGCCTGGTCGCCGGGCCGGACCGGCAGGTTTTGGGGATTTTGGTCGGACCGGCCGATGCGCGCCGGGCGATCCGGGCGCGGCGCGGTGTCGTGTTGGCCTGCGGCGGATTCGAGGCCAATCCGGACATGCAGCAGCATTACTGGCAGGGCAAGCCGGTACTCGCGACCGCCTTCCGGGGAAACACTGGCGACGGCATCCGCATGGCGCAGGATCTCGGCGCCGATCTTTGGCACATGTGGCATTATCACGGCACCTATGGATTCCGGCACAGCGATCCGGCGTATCCGTTCGGCATCCGCACGAAACGGCTGCCCGATTGGTTTCCGGTCGGCGAGGGCGAAGACACCATTGCCTGGGACGCCGGGTTCGCCGGTGATCGCGCCGTCCAAATGCCGTGGATCATGCTGGACCGGGACGGTCGCCGGTTCATGAACGAGTATGAGCCCTACATGCAGGATACCGGGCACCGGTCGATGGAGCGGTTCCGTCCGGAAACGCAGGACTTTCCGGCGATACCCGGCTGGTTCGTCTTTGACGAGGAGGGCCGCAAGACATTCCCGGTGGGCCAGCCTCTGTACAATGAAGCAGGTCTGGATTTTGTCTGGAGCGGCGACAATCGGGCGGAGGTCGATCTCGGCATCTTGCATCGCGCCGACACGATCGACGCGCTGGCCGAGGCAATGGCACTCGATCCGTCACGGTTGGCCGAAACGATCGAAGGCTATAACGGCTTCTGCGCCGCCGGCGCCGACGGCGATTTCGCCCGTCCCGCTTCGAGCATGATGCCGATCTCAAGCCCGCCATTCTATTTTGCCCAGGCCTGGCCGCTGGTGTCGAACACCCAGGGCGGGCCGGTGCACGACGCGCGGCAACGCGTCATCGACGTCTACGGTGCGCCAATTCCGGGACTCTTCGCCGCGGGCGAACTCGGCAGCGTGTTCGGCCATCTGTATCTCGGCGGCGGCAATTTGTCGGAATGCTTCGTCGGCGGCCGGACCGCCGGCCGCGAGGCGGCGGCCATGCCTTCGGGAGACCGCCGCGACGGCGTCGCGTAGCGGCCCGATGATCGTTTGCGGCAATCCACTCTTCGCTCGCTGCCGCCGGCCGAATATCCATATTTAATTACCGTTGCCGATAAAAAGAGAAAAAAATCGCGTCTTATCAAATATTAAATCATTAATTTCCAAACGTATTTTATCGGTATTGCTCCAATTATTTGGATTTTATTAGGAAATAGCGAACTACTCTCGCCAGTCAAAGTATTATGGGTCATTTGATCCAGTTTCGGAATTTTGAGGAGACAGAGAAATGAATCGCGCCATTCGAAAAGGCTCCATGGCCGCTGTATTGGCCGGTATGGCCGTTGCCGTTTTGGGCATGACGGCGTTGCCGGCGTCCGCGGAAATGGCCGTGAGTGAGTTGGTGCTCACGACCGGTGTCGTCGATCGCGAACCGACCGATACCAAAGAAGCAATCGGCGTCATGCACGGAGAGGGGAAGGCCTATATTTTCGCGCGCGTCCAGAATACTGGCGAAACCGCGAATCTTAGCTTCGTTTGGCACTATGCGGGTGAAGAACGGGCCCGCAAAACCGTGAATATCGGTACCTCCTCGGGCTGGCGGACCTGGTCCAACAGCGCGGTCGGCCCTGGCACGTGGCGCGTTGATTTGGTCGACGATGCCGGTACGGTTCTGGCGCAGAAGACCTTCAACGTTGAAGATCAGACCGCGATGACGCCGCCGAACATGCCGTCGGCCAGTCAGGAAGCGCCGTCGTCCATGCAGGCGGATGCGCCGATGGAGCAGCCGATGGAACAACGGTCTCCGGCCGCCGCGCCGAACACCGCCGATACCAACAGCGGCATGATGCGATAGAGCGTTCAAGCTCTTAGTCCGGGGCGATCCCGAACGATCGGGTCTCCCCTGTATACTTGCTACCACGGCCATTCGTGGGCGACATGCCTCGAATGGCCGTGTGCTTGTGCGCTGAAACTTTCATGTGCAATGCCCGGTCCCGCGTTGCCCGTCCCGTGGGCGTCCGCCCCTTGCTTTCAGAAATTCCGATAAATATGGCGGCGCGATTGTGTCGGCGGTGGTTCGCCGCCGCATGGCGACCTATACTCTATTCCCTGTGGATATCTCCGAAATCCGAATGCCCATTCGAACGCCGCAGGGAGCGATATCATGAAACTCAAAGATCCCAGCCTGTTTCGGCAGCAATGCTATATCGATGGCGCCTGGAAGGATGCCGATGGTGGCGACACCGTGGCGGTCAACAATCCGGCGACCGAGGAAACCCTCGGGACGGTGCCACGGATGGGAAGCAGCGAGACGCGGCGCGCAATCGAGGCGGCGAATGCCGCCTATCCCGAATGGCGCAAGCGCACTGCCAAGGAACGTGGAGCGATTCTGCGCGAATGGTACAATTTGATGCTCGCCAACATCGAGGATCTCGCCGTTCTGATGACCTCCGAGCAAGGCAAGCCGCTCGCGGAGTCGCGGGGGGAAATTCAGTACGCGGCGTCGTTCCTCGACTGGTTCGCCGAGGAAGGCAAACGGGTCTATGGCGACACCATCCCACAGCCGAATTCCGACTGGCGCATCGTCGTGCTCAAGGAACCGGTCGGGGTGTGCGGCGCCATCACGCCCTGGAACTTCCCGGCGGCAATGATTACGCGCAAGGCCGGGCCGGCGCTGGCGGCGGGATGCACGATGGTCGTCAAGCCGGCGACGCAGACGCCGTATTCCGCGCTCGCCATGGCGGAACTTGCCGAACGCGCCGGCGTTCCGGCGGGTGTGTTCAGCGTGCTGACGGGTAATTCGGCGGAAATCGGCAGTGAACTGACGGGCAATCCGATTGTCCGAAAAATAACCTTCACCGGGTCGACCGAGGTCGGCAAACTCCTGATGACGCAGGCCGCCGGCACGGTGAAGAAAGTCAGCATGGAGCTCGGCGGCAATGCCCCGTTCATTGTCTTCGACGACGCCGACGTGGATGCGGCGGTGGAAGGCGCTATGGGATCCAAGTTCCGGAATTCGGGCCAGACCTGCGTCTGCGCTAATCGCATTTTGGTGCAGGACGGCGTCTATGATGAATTCGCCGAAAAGCTCGCCCGCGCCGTCGCCGAAATGCGGGTCGGCAACGGCCTCGAGAACGGCGTCAACCAGGGCCCGCTGATCGACGGCAACGCGATCGCGAAAGTGGAGGAGCACATCGCAGACGCTGTGGGCAAGGGCGCGCGTGTGGTGGTCGGCGGCAGCCGGCACAGTCTTGGCGGTACTTTTTTCGAGCCGACGGTGTTGGCCGACGTGACCACGGACATGGCGGTCACCAGCGAGGAAACATTCGGTCCGGTTGCGCCGCTGTTCCGCTTCGAGACTGAAGAACAGGCGATCACCATGGCCAATGACACCGAATTCGGCCTCGCATCCTATTTCTACAGCCGGGACATCGGTCGAATCTGGCGTGTCGCCGAAGCGATTGAGTCGGGACTGGTCGGCGTCAACGCCGGCGTCATCTCGACCGAGGTCGCGCCCTTCGGCGGCTTCAAGGAATCCGGTATTGGCCGCGAAGGGTCCAAATACGGGATCGAGGACTACCTCGAAATCAAATACGTCTGTATGGGCGGCATTAGTAAATAGGGTATTTCAACAACAGCTTGGCGTGTTCTTGACAGGACCCCGGCGGGAGACGATTCGTCATGCCTGAATTCGACTATGACCTCTTTACCATCGGCGCGGGTTCCGGCGGCGTGCGGGCGAGCAGGTTCTCCGCGGGGTTCGGCGCGCGGGTCGCCGTCGCGGAGGAACGCTATCTCGGCGGCACCTGCGTCAATGTGGGCTGCATCCCCAAAAAATTGTTCGCCTATGCGTCCCATTTCTCGGAGGATTTCGAGGATGCCGCCGGCTACGGTTGGACCGTCGGCGAGCGCCGATTCGACTGGCCGACGCTGGTGGAAAACAAGAACCGCGAAATCAGCCGGCTGAACAGTATTTACGATCGCATGCTCAGGGCGGCCGGCGTAGAGATTTTCGAGAGCCGCGCCCGCATCGTCGATCCGCATACGGTCGAGGTCGGCGGCAAATCCGTGACCGCCGGCCATATCCTGGTGGCGACCGGCGGCTGGCCCGTGGTGCCGGATATTCCCGGCAAGGAATTCGCCATTACGTCGAACGAGGCGTTTTATCTGGATACCCTGCCGGAGAAGATCGTGATCGTTGGCGGCGGGTATATCGCCGTCGAATTCGCAGGCATCTTCAACGGTCTCGGCGTCGAGGTGATTCAACTCTATCGCGGCCCGCATTTCCTGCGCGGTTTCGACGACGATGTCCGGCATTTCCTTGCCGATGAAATGCGCAAGAAAGGGGTCGACCTCCGCTTCAATCAGAATGTCGCCAGTATCGAATCCGCGGAACAGGGACTGACCGCGATCCTCGAGTCCGGCGAGGCGCTGACGGCCGATACGGTGATGTATTGCACCGGACGGGTGCCGCTGAGCGGGGATTTGGGTTTGGAGGCGGCGGGGGTCGAAATGCGGGAAAATGGCGCGATACGGGTGGACGAGAATTTCCGCACCTCGGTGCCGTCGATTTATGCGATCGGCGACGTCATCGACCGGATGCAGTTGACGCCGGTCGCGTTGGAGGAAGGCATGGCGGTCGCCAACGCGCTGTTCAACAATCAGGAGAAGGCGGTCGATTACGAGAATGTCGCGACCGCCGTATTTAGCCAGCCCAATATCGGCACGGTCGGGTTGACCGAGGCGGAGGCGCGCGAGCGGTATGGCCGCGTCCGAATCTTTGCGTCGGATTTCAAGGCGCTGAAACATACGCTCACGAGCAGCGACGAACGCACCTTCATGAAACTGGTCGTGGATAGCGAAACGGACCGGGTGCTCGGCTGTCACATGGTGGGGCCCGACGCCGGCGAAATCGTCCAAGGCATTGCGATTGCGCTCAATTGCGGTGCGACCAAGGCGCAGTTCGACGCTACCATCGGGGTCCATCCGACGGCGGCCGAGGAATTCGTCACCATGCGCGAACCGGTTCGGGACGATGTCGACGCGGCAGCCGACTAG